>CAZCXZ010000163.1:0-5759 GCA_964502705.1 Uncultured Candidatus Berkiella sp.
AAATACACAGAACATTTCTCAAAACCAATGCCTAAAAATATTCAAAGACAATTTATCCGCTCTTATAAAAACAAAAGAACCAAAAGACAAAATCCACCAAGGAAAAGATAACTTTGAAAGAATGATATTTTATACAAAGAAATTTTGGGTGCTGGAAGTATTGAGGGAAAATACGAAAGTAAACCAATGAAAATCGAATAGGAAAGTAATGATACGCAGGGCTCGTGGCCTTATCTTTGTTGATCTATTTCTAAAAAAAGGATCTAATGAGTGATTCTAATAAAATTCAAATCACAAAAGAGGAAACCATGCTCAACCAGGCAAAAATTCTATTTTCAAAAACAATCTCTTTAGTGAATCAAATGATTTCGAGTTTTGCCCCTCAGATGCAAAAGGAAGAAGATAGAAATCCTATTCCAAACATAGTTCTCATTTCGATTTGTCTCATCGTAGCTTGTTTCATTTATATCCCCCTCCATATCTATATGGATGATCCCATTGGTGTGATTGTGACAGCTCTCGCCGGTTTCCTTGTCATATCCAACCTGGTGTATTTGCATTTCATCCCAAAAATGAATTTTGCAAAACACATTCCGACACTAGCTTTTTATGCAGTAGTCACAGGACAATCATTTGCTTTAAATGGAATTGAACAACCAGGCCTTGGATGGTTTAGCCTAACATCACTAATTGCTTTGTTTACTGCAGGAATCCGCGCGGCAATCTTTTGGGCCTACATCTCCGCTTTGACGGTGTTCGGGTTATTTCTTATGTCTTTATATGGCTTTACTTTCCCACATAACTTTACTTTATCGGAAAAGAATTTTTATCTAACGACCAGCACTTTGGGTACAATTCTATTCGTATTACTTTTTGGAATTACAAACGAGGTATTAAAAAACCGTGCCTATCAGGAAATCTTTAGAATCGCAAACGTAGACATACTCACAGGGGTTCATAATCGCAGAAGGTTTTTTCAACTGGCAAAAGAAATGTTTGAGAGTAATTCAGACCATTTTGCAGTGTTGTTCGATATTGACCATTTCAAATCGATCAACGATCGTTTCGGTCACGCTGCAGGTGATCAAGTTTTAAAAGTATTTGCCGATTGTATCAGATCCCTTGCAACAGAAAGCACAATCTTCGGACGAATTGGAGGCGAAGAATTTGCGATGGTGATGACTGGTAAAGACGAAGAGACAATCATTGCCTATATAAATCAAATGCGCATGAACATAGAAAACCTAAATGTACCAATCGGAGAGCACACAATTCGATTCACAATGAGTTGTGGTATCTCAAGAAAAACGCCAGTTTTTCCTGATTTGGATCATTTGTTACACCAAGTCGATGAAGCACTCTATGAAGCCAAAAGAACAGGTCGGAATCGGGTGATTTTTCGTGCCTAACCATGCGAAAATTTTTACTGATTGCAGTTTTCTAAACAAACGATATCTTAAAAACCTAAATGTAAACAATCAGCATGGATTCCGAGAACCAAATAAAATTTCTTTCCTACTTTGAAACTTTGTTTCCGAACGAAAACAAATTCGAGATGGAAAAAATCGTATCCACTTTTAAGGAAATTGAAATCCCAAAAAATCTCCAATTATTAAAAAAAAATGAAGTATGCAATAAGGTTTATTTTATCTGCAGCGGATCTGTTAGATCCTATTTTATTTTAGAGAATGGCATGGAAGCCACTCGGTATTTTGCATTTGAAAATCAGTTTGCAACTGCATTAAAAAGTTTCATAACAAGACAACCCTCAACTGAATATCTAGATTGCCCCAGTAAATCAATACTAATGGAAATAGATTATGACTCTTTTCAGAATTTAGTAAATACATCCCCTATTTTTAGCCAAACATACCGAATCAATTTAGAAAAGTCCTACGTATACCAAGTTAGGCGAATTGAAGAACTATTTACTTTAAATGCGACGAACCGTTACTTAACTCTCTTAGAATTAAATCCAAATATAGAATCAATATTCACAGATAGTAAAATAGCAACATTCTTAGGTGTCTCACCAGAAACATTGAGCAGAATTAAAAAGAAACAAAAAACATGACCTAAGTCAATATTTTTCCAATCATCTGTTTTGTTACGCTCTTGACTCTACCTTCAATCTAATTATACCCTGAAATCAAAGTTAAAAAATCCTTTGCATTTCAAGAGGTTCTCCAATGGAATCAGCATTATTATTAGACAAAATCTCAACGCAAACGAAATCCAAAGGCATAATCATGTTATTTTCAATCCGAATGATTATTGGTTGGATCGGACTCATTTGTTTATTTTTATTAATCGGCTATCCGACCCAAATCATTCTTACCTTACTTGCCTTGTACTTTCTATTAACTTCCTATCTATATATCAATAATACTGAAAAACGAGTATTAAAAAATGATACAAAAATAAACTTAATTTTATTTTTCGATTACATAATCATTGTATTAGCATTCTATTATACTATTTACTTATTCAAGGACGGGAATCCAGCCGTTCCGTTTTTAAATTCAGGATATTACACTCTATTTATCTTTTATTTACTATATTCGGGGTTTACGTTAAATCGAAAATTTTGGATTTTTATGTCAATCTCTCTGATCCTAGCTTATATTGGAGGTTGGTTCCTTTCTATAAAATTTGGAGCAGAATTTTATACGGGAAGTGGCATGGTCTCTATGTCCAACTCACGATTATTGTTAAAAGTAGAATTATTAAAAGTCCTGCTACTCATTGCCATTTCTATTTGTTACAATAAACTCATAACTTTTTTAATCAGTATTGTGATCACAAACAACATATTATTAGCAAAAGAACTTGAAGAACAAGAAATTTCATTAATTGAAAACGAAAGATTGATAACCCTAAGCCATTTGGCTGCAAACATTGCACATGAAATCAACAATCCTATAGCTGGATTAAAAGCAACAGTTGAATCAAACTTACATGAATTTCGAATATTCATGAAACAACTTAATTATCATAAACAAATTTCTTTCTCTTTTTGGGACAAAGTGATTCGATTTAATTTTTTTACCAGGAAAGAAAGATACATAAAGGAAGAAGAACTAAGCAAAATAGATTTTGGTTTATCACTAGATGATACAAAGTATTTGATAGAGAAGTCACTTGATTTAGGCATAGACATCCCATTCAAAAATTCAACAAAAGAAACAAATCGAGACACTAAGGAATCCTTCTTGTTTTGGCTCAGATTGTGTTATGCGGAAAAAACTGCCGCTATCATGATAAATGCGATTCAAAGAACAGAGAAAATTGTTGATTCTTTGAAATATATTTCACAACCAATTTTTAGGAATGAAAAAGAACAAATTCATATAGCGGACAGTTTGAATGAGATCATATTTTTATATTCAAGTTTTTGGACCGATCGTAGATCCTTAGAAATAAACATTATCAATAATTTCAAAATTTTAGCTAACAACCTATCCCTGAAATTAGTTTGGTCTCATTTGATTTACAATGCCATTCAGGCGACAGGATTAAAAAATAGTAAAGTCATCATCAAAGTATTTCTAGAAGAAAATATGGGTGTCGTAGAAGTCGGGGACAATGGACAAGGGATTCCTTCTGACATTCATACCAAAGTCTTTACTCCTTTTTTTACTACAAAGGAAAAAGGAGAAGGGATAGGCATTGGACTTGCCATCGTTAAAGAAATTATAAAGGCACATGGAGGAAAAATTTCCTTCGAATCTAAGAATGGAGAAACTATCTTTCGAGTCCTTTTCCCATCTATCAATTGAATGGATGAAAGTTTGGGAAGGTTTTGTTATTTTTTTTTAAAGGTCGGGGGAAACATTTTATGGAACAAAAATTACTAAACTGGGAAACTTTTATCAACCAAACCTGGGTACAAGGTCTCAAACTTATCAATCGAGTTCGTTATGGAATTGCTATCGCAATTTTTTTAGCCGTTTTAGGGACCTACGGTCAAAAATCTTTTTATCCAACCCTATTGGGAGCTTTCATTTACCTATCCCTCTCCCTATGGCTTAGTTTTTTATTCCAAAAGAAATCTCCCTTCTCTAATCGGTTGCCTACAGTAATTGTGATCGCAGACATTTTTATCTGTTGTTCTGTATACTATTTCCAACTCTACTTTAGTCCCCATTTAGGTGGCGTAATCATCAATGGAGCGTATATAATTATATTTATTTTCTTTTTAGTATATTCTGGTTTCCTTATGAACTACAGATTAGTTTTGATTATTGGATTTTTATCTACAATATCAATCTCTGGAGGCCTTTATTTGGCTTTTATTGGTGGAACCAATTTTGTATTTAAAAGTGTTGATAATGACACGATTCTTGTAACAAACGAACTTTCAAAAATTCTATTTTTTATGGCTCTCGTATTTGCTTACGGCCAGATCATAAAATTATTATCGAAAATTCAAAACGACAACGAAGTGAAATTAAATGAATCATTGGTAGCAAAAGAAAAAATCTATGGCCAAAAAAATCGTATGGAAGGCTCTGCTAGTAAATTAAATGAAACCTGCCAGAATTTAAAAAACTTCTCTGAAACTGTAAATGAACAGGCTCAAAACCAAGCGGCAAGTGTAGAACAAATTTCAGCGTCCATAGAGGAAATTAGTTCGGCCTCCGAAAATACTGCGAATTTAGTCACAACCCAATTGGAACAAGTAAAAATCTTAGACCAAGAATCTGTGGAACTACAAAATACTATCAAATCAGTATCAAACTCTACTGTGAAATTAGCAAAAGAAATCCGAAAAAGTGCTGGGTATAGTCAAGAAGTTACCTTGTCTTCAGAACAACTTATGGAAGTACTTAATTCAGTCAAAAAATCATTCAATCAAGTAATGGAAATAAATATTATGATGGGAGAAATTGCTGAACAAACCAATCTCTTAGCATTGAATGCTTCCATTGAAGCCGCTCGTGCTGGAGAACATGGACGAGGGTTTGCTGTCGTTGCTGCTGCTGTCTCAAATCTCGCAGAGCGCGCTGCACAAAATGCCACAACCGTATCCAAAATTGTAAAAGAATCGAATTCAATTATTAACGAAGGGACCGATGTTGCAAGCAACGTAAGTCATAAAGTCAAAACACAAGAAGAAGAATTGTACAAAATTGAAAAAGAAATCTTAGTATTGGAATCAAATGTCTCGAATCAAGAAATTTTGAATGCTAAGCTTGCAAATACGTTTATAGAACTTCGAGAAAGTTCCAATCAGATTGGACTTATCGTTCAAGAACAAAAAGTAGGGAACCAAGAAATAGCAAAAGCGATGTCCACAATCGATAGTTCTATTCAAAATTTAGCGAATTCAGCTTTTTCCTTACATGGTGAAATTAATACTTTATCTTACCAAGCAGAAGCACTTACGAAAAATTAGAAATTTTATTGTAGTTTTTAAAAACGAATCTGCCACTTACAACTATTTTCTATTGAAGATAGATCATTTTTTTTATAGGAAACCCCTTGCCATGATCTCGAAGCCTGATCTTATAGAAATATGAGACTGATACTTGTATCCAATCGGTTACCAGTCCAATGGGATGGCACTCCCAGTGTCGGTGGACTTGCAACGGGCCTATCTAGTTTTTTAACACACTGGAAGTCATTAGGAAATGAAGTCCTATGGGTAGGATGGCCGGGGAAAGCCATCGCGGACAAAGAACAAAGTTCGTATTCCAAACGAATGGAAAACGAACTTTGTTCTTTGTCCGCGATGGCTTACCCCGGCCATCCTACCC
>CAZCXZ010000164.1:0-5684 GCA_964502705.1 Uncultured Candidatus Berkiella sp.
GATTGAAAAATTTACCAGTAAGTTTTTCAATCATAGATGGTCTTTCCCTTAAATTACGCCTCTATATCGGCTTTCTATAAGATGGGGATAAGCATTACTATTTTAAAGGGGCTAAGATTCCAGCCATATGAGGGTGGCAATCCGTCCGGTTTTCCCTTCGCGACGGTAGGAATAGAAGCGACCTTTTTCGGTGTAAGTACAATGACCACCACCATAAACACCCGTTACCCCAGCCGCTTGCAGGTGTTGGCGTGTTAACTGTTCCATGTTGGCTAAATACTTACCCGGTATTTCAGTGGCTCGAAAAGCATAACTTGCTGTACGGTCTAAGCTGACAAACTGCTCTCTCACTTCACTGCCCACTTCATAAACATGAGGTCCAATCGCAGGCCCCATCCAAGCAATAATGTCACCTTTTGCGTATTGGCTCATAGCACTAACCGCTTTTTCGATAATGCCGTTTAGAATGCCGCGCCAACCACAATGAACCGCCCCCACAACAGTGCCATCGGTGTCACAAAGTAATAAAGGTAAGCAGTCTGCTGTTAGCACCACGCAAGGTAAATGTAATTGCGTCGTGATGGCTCCATCTGCATCGATGACTTTATGGGAACTTCTGGCATTCACTTCAACAACGGTGTCACTGTGTGTTTGGTTAAGCCATACGGGTTCATGCTGCAGGTGAAATTGCTGAACAAGCTTTTGGCGGTTGTTTAGGACTTGTTGCAAATTATCTTCAACATGCGTGGCTAAATTGCCAAAGTCACGCGTGGTTGTAACCGCTCGAACCCACGTGGGTGCAGGCCATAAAGGCATAATCCCTTGCATTAACTTGTCTCCTATTTTTCAGCAAAGCACGCTATTAAATTTGCAAAATCGGTAGGTAGTTGCGCTTCCCAAGTCATTTTTTCATGCTTGATAGGATGCACCAAACTAAGGCGCCACGCATGAAGCGCTTGGCGACGAAATGCCAACAGTTGACGCTGTAATTCAATTGAAGATTGGGGAGGTAATTTATAACGCCAACCATAGGTATTATCACCAACCAGGGGTAATCCTTTATGTGAGAAATGCACACGAATTTGATGTGTGCGCCCTGTGTCGAGCTTAATTTCTAACAAGGTAAAACCACGATAGCGCATTTTACAACGGTAATGTGTGCGTGCTGGTTTGCCTTGTGTTGTCACTGCCATTTTGGTGCGTTGATGAGGATGGCGCCCAATTGGTGCATCGATTGTGCCACCGGCAATTAATTCTTCTGCAACAACGGCTAAGTATTCGCGTTCAATTTCACGTTTTTGCATTGCATCAACTAAAGCAGTATGTGCCGGCAAGGTTTTTGCCACCACCATCAGACCGGTGGTTTCTTTGTCTAAGCGATGCACGATACCGGCTCTAGGTAAATGGTTAAGCGACGGTGCATGAAACAACAACGCATTCAGTAAGGTGCCTTTACGATTTCCTGCTGCAGGGTGCACGACTAAACCCGCTGGCTTATTGATAACGAGAATGTCGTCATCTTCATAAATGATATGAAGTGGAATCGCTTCAGGAGCATCATTTTGCACGATCGCCAGTTCAGTCACGACCGCTAGCGTTTCGCCCCCTTGTACCTTGGCTTTGGGCTCAAGCACCGTTTTGCCATTGAGCGTCACTTTGGATTGTTTAACCCATTCAGCCAAGCGTGATCGAGAATGTTCTGGGAAGCACTTTGCTAACACAACATCCAAGCGCAAACCCCGGTATTCCTCGGGGATGGTCGTATTTAAATCGATTAAATCTGTTTCAGACATACTCAACTGCTCATGCGTAAAAAGTAATAGACACTAAATCAGCAACAATTCTAACACATTATGGACTTAGCCAACCCGACAAAAATTGCAACCGCTCCCCTGCTACGATAGACTCGCGATACGCAAAGATGGGCGCCTTCCATTAAGAATAAGTTACTTAACAAAAATTTGCAGTTGAGCCATTATGAAAAAGTCATTTTTATTACTGATTATTGCTTCTTTCCTGCTGGTAGGTTGCCATTCTACCTCGAAAGACGAAAAATATAACAACATGTCGCCAAATGATATTTATGAGCAAGGCGTCAAAAACGTAAAACGTAAGAATTATGACCGCGCGATCGAAGATTTCGAAGCGTTAGAATCACGTTATCCTTTTGGTGACTACGCTGATAAAGCACAGCTTGGCGCAGTTTACAGCTATTATCTGAACGAAGATTTTCCTTCAGCTTTACCTGCTGTTGAACGCTTTATCCGTATGTACCCACGTCACCCCCATGTTGACTACGCTTATTATATGAAAGGTCTTATTCACTTTTCTGAAGCAATGGGCTTTTTCAGCCGTTACTTACCTATGGAAAGAGAAGACCGCGATCCAACCCCTGCTAAAAAGGCTTTGGGCGTTTTCACCTTGTTAGTGCAACAATACCCTAACAGCCCTTATGTGATGGATGCTAAACAACGCATCATTTACTTACGCAATTTGGTCGCACAAAACGAATTGGTTGCTGCGCGTTATTACTTGCGTAAAGGCGCTTACCTTGCAGCCGTTAATCGTGCCAGCTTTGTTATCACCAACTTTGATGGTTCACCCAGCTTAGCTGAAGCTTTATCGATCATGGTGCAAGCTTACCGCAAACTGGAGTTACCCGATTTAGCAAACGACTCCTATCGTGTCTTAATGATGAACTATCCAGATTCACCCTTTGCAGAAGAGGTGACCTAGTCACATGCGCACGAGCCAACTCTTACTTGCCACATTGAAAGAAACACCGGCTGATGCAGAACTCGTCAGCCATCAACTCATGCTTCGTGCCGGCATGATCCGTAAATTATCTGCGGGTCTGTATTCCTGGTTACCCCTTGGCATGCGCGTTCTACAAAAAGTCACCAATGTGGTACGACAGGAAATGAATCGGGTTGGTGCACAAGAAGTGCTGATGCCGGCCATGCAACCTGCTGAATTATGGCAAGAAACCGGTCGTTGGGATCAATTTGGCCCACAATTACTCACGATGAAAGACCGTCATGGCAGAGATTATTGCTATGGCCCAACACACGAAGAAGTGATTACCGATTTAATGCGTTATGAATTACGCAGTTATAAACAATTACCCGCTTCTTTTTACCAAATACAAACAAAATTCCGTGATGAAATTCGCCCGCGTTTTGGTGTGATGCGCGCACGTGAATTTATTATGAAAGATGCCTACTCTTTTCATATCGATAAAGCGTCTTTACAAGAAACCTATGACGCCATGTATGGCGCCTACTCGCAAATTTTTAGCCGTTTAGGGTTAACCTTTAGAGCCGTACTAGCAGACACAGGCGCAATTGGTGGTAGTCAATCGCATGAGTTTCATGTATTAGCAGACTCTGGTGAAGACGCCATTGTTTATGCGCCCCAAAGCGACTATGCCGCGAATATGGAATTAGCAACCTCATTGCTACCGGAGATTAAACGGCAACCGGCAAAAGAAACACTCAGCTTAAAAGAAACGCCGAATATTCGCAGCGTAAGCGATCAAGCCGCTTTCATGGGCTTGCAGGTTTCACAGATCTTAAAAACCTTATTGGTAAAAGGCACTGACGAACCTGTCGTGGCATTACTACTACGTGGCGATCATGAACTAAACCCTATAAAAGCTGAAAAATTACCCCAAGTTGCCTCTCCTTTAACTTTGGTTGATGAAGCAACGCTGTTAGCGACAGTTAATTGCCAACCCGGTTTTGTGGGCCCCAAAGATCTCACGATTCCCGTGATTGCTGATCATCATGTGCTCAATATGAGTGATTTCTCATGTGGCGCTAACCAGAACGACAAACATTTTGTGGGTGTTAACTGGGAACGGGATTTACCGTTGCCGACCATAATTGCGGATTTACGCAAAGTAGCTGCAGGTGATCCTAGCCCTGATGGCAAAGGTACCTTGGAAATTATGCGCGGTATCGAAGTCGGACATATTTTTCAATTAGGCAATAAATACAGCACCGCGATGAAAGCAACGGTTTTAAACGACCAAGGCAAACAAAGCATCATGGAAATGGGCTGTTATGGTATCGGCGTGTCACGGATTGTGGCTGCGGCAATTGAACAAAACCACGACGATCAAGGCATTATTTGGCCTGATATTATGGCGCCTTTCCATATCGCGATTATTCCTATGCAATACGATAAATCGCAACGAGTACGCGATGCTGTGACGGCTCTTTATAATGATCTTGTCGCGGCAGGCTTTGAAGTCTTGTTAGATGACCGCAATGAACGTCCTGGCGTCATGTTTGCTAACTGCGAATTGATAGGGATCCCCCATCGATTAGTTGTGGGTGAACGTGGCTTAGATGCCGGTACAGTTGAATATAAGAATCGCCGCTCAGGGCAAGTTGAAGAATTAGCGTTAGCGGATATTGTGAAGATCTTTAAAGATAAAATACAACTCTCTTAATATTGATTCTTAAGCAGCGGAGCTGCGTAGGAATTTAGCCCCGCGTGTAGGCCAACAACGTTGGCCGGAACGTGGGGTAAACGAATACCCACCCCGCTAAAGCCGCGGTAGCCGGCGTAACATCTTGAATTTTCTTGAATGATTTTATGAGTTTCGCCGCTTCCGCGGCTTAGAAATGATGGGATGACAAATTTCCCCACGTTACGGTTTACTCGCCTATGGCTCGCAAACCTCACGCGGGGCTAAATTCCTACGCAGCTTCCGCTGCTATAGAAAAGAGAAATTAAACTGTAACAGAACTCACTGCTTCAAACGCAACGTTTGCACGACGATTTGCAGCATGTGCTTGGTTGTCTGTGCCGTTATTAGCTAAGTTTTGTGCGCCATGGCTTTCAATGGAAATGCGATCTGCAGCAACGCCTTTGCTTATTAAGTAGTTAGCAACAGCTTCAGCACGACGCATGCCTAACGCCATGTTGTATTTCGCAGGACCACGAACGTCGGTGTTACCATCGATATGGATTTTGCGATCGGTATTTTCTAATAAATGCGCCGCAACTTCATCTAATTCCGTTTTAGCGATGGGAAGTAACTCAGATTTATCAAAACCGAAATAATAAGTACTGCTTTTCATGACAGCCAAATTCTTTTCTTTTTCAACAACAGCGGCGGTTTCATCTTTTGCACACTGAGTGGTACAGCAAGCGCCGAGTAAACTTGAAAGCATAACTAAAGTAGCAGCTTGGATTAATTTTCCTGCGCGCATTATTTTTATTCCTATGTTTGAATGAATCGAAATCGAGGTGCGCAGAAAATACCGCTATTTAGGTCAGAAAGCAACACCAATATGATTTATCGTTTAATGATAAAGTTACTGTGTTCTTCAAAGAGGTGTTCAGATCGCTTCACACTTGTGACCTTTGCCCTTGCTGGCCCTTCGTGTAGCCATAATTCAAGACGATCAAGTAAAGAATCGTCACCACAGGCCAAGCATTCAACATCGCCGTTATCTAGGTTACGTACCCAACCTTTTATGCCTAACTGTTCTGCTTGTTCAAGTGTACTTTGACGATAGAAAACACCTTGCACTCTACCTGTAACCACATAGCGTCGGCAGCTTTTCATAGAGGGTCCTGTTATAATTTTCTGACACAATGAGGTAAGTTTATCATGACTTTACAAAGGCCCTACGTCCTTATTGTTTACTATAGCCGCCATGGCGCCACTG
>CAZCXZ010000165.1:0-5620 GCA_964502705.1 Uncultured Candidatus Berkiella sp.
GCGGCGGTCTGGCGCTGGCTCCCAAGCTGGGCGCGGTGACAGCCGCGGCGCTGGGTGAGGGCATCGTCGGCGCAGGCTCCGCGGCCGAGCAGATCCGCCAGCAATCGGCGGACGGCCTGCTGACCGGCCAACAGGCCGCCATCGCTGGCGCTACAGGCGCAGCCACGGCAGGCTTTGCCATGCTGGGCGGCAAGATTGCCAAAAAGCTGGGTATTGCCGATGTCGACACGATGCTGGCCGGTGCATCCACCTACCCGGCCATGCGCAAGGGCGTTGTGCGCAGCGCGCTCGAGGGCGCGGTGTCCGAGGGCATTCTGGAAGAACTCCCGCAGTCGGTTTCCGAGCAGGTCCTGCAAAACATCGCCTTGAACCGCCCGATCGAGGAAGGCGTCAACCAGGCTGCGGTGCTGGGCCTGCTGTCCGGCGCGACCATGGGCGGCGGCGCGAACGTGCTGAACAGCATGGGCGGCCAGCCGCCGGGCGTGATCCCTGCTGCGCCGGCCGGCCCGCTGGTCAATGCGACGGCCGCGATCGTGCCAGGCACTACAGAAAGCATAGCAGCGGCGAACCAGCCCGCGCCGGTTGAGCCCGTTGACGATCCCGTAGCGGACACCATTCGCTCACTGCCGGATGGCGTCAAACAGCAAGCCCTGCGCGCCTATGCGGTGCTGAACCGCCCGGACGTGGCCAAGGGTGTGCGCGCCTACAACCAGAAGCTGCTGGACGGCCTGCTGGATCAAGTCGCCGGCGAGGCCGAAGCCGGCCTGAAAGATGCAGAAAAACAGGGCGCAGCCCTTGATGCACAAGCGCCGGCAGCTACTGAAAAGATAGCGCCAAAAACCGAAGCGATCAACCCGGACACCGGTGAAATCACCAGCGCATTCAAACAGCGCCAGGCTGACGCGCCGAAGCAGCAGCCCGACGACATCCTGAACGCACAAAACCAGCCCTTCACCAACATGGCGGCTGCCAAGAAGACGGCCCAGGCGCTGGGCGATGGCTTCGCGCCGTTCAAGCTGGGCACCAATGCCTTTGTGGTGCGCGCCAAGCCGGCCGACCCGGCGCCGGACGTGTCGGGTGATGCCACTGACTCCACCCAGGCCAACGAGGCTGCGAAGTTGCCGCGTGGGCTGGCCCTGGCCAAGCCGCGCTACAGCTACGGCCCCAAGCAGTTCGATCTGACTTTTGCCAGCGACCTGGACCGCGCGGCCTACATCACCGCCCAGGAAAAGCCATCCCTGCGTGATGCCGACTTCCTCAAATTTGCCATGGCGGCCGGCGGCATGACCGAGGCCGAGGTGCGAGCGCACGGGCGTCTGGTGCGCGACGGTATCAAGGAACAAGCCAAAACAGCCACCGAGGGCGGCATGCTGCAGGTTGCGGCCCTGCCGCGCAGCGCTACAGGAGCATCGAATGTCAGCACAAGCCCTGGAGTTTCCGCTGTGGCTGCAACTGCCAGTGGAGGCGGGGGTGTTGTCGCCAGCGGCGGCCTGGGCGCTGGAGCAGGAAATGGAAACGCTGCTGTCGAAGCCGTGGGCGCCGGGGATGTTCGAGCTCAACCAGCGGGCCCATCTGTTTATGGAGCCGACCGAACAGATGACAAGGCAGTAGATGTCCCAAACGCACCATCAGCAACCGCAGCCCAAACTCAAACCCCGGCAGGTCAAGCGCCAGAAGCTGGAAAGGCTGATGAAGCCGGAGCCGCCGCAGCCGGAGCCCCAGCCGGAGACACCGCCGTACAAGCCGCTGGGGTAGAGGCGCCAGCCACAGAGGTTGTGCGCGTGCGCGATGTGTACGGTCAGGACCATTACGTCTTGAAGTCGCAACTCGACAGCGACCGAAAGTTGCTACGCCGGCACAACGCAAAAGGCGAAAAGCTGACCGGCAACAGCCCTTCGATCAACCGCGAGAACATTGACCAGGATGGAAGCAAGCGCGCCGAAGTGTCCAAAGACATGCCGTTTATCGCCCGTGCTGGCGACTTGCCGTTTAAGACCAGGGCTTCGCTGATGACGGCCATGAAGCGCCGTGGGGCAACCGAGCAGACACATGAAGTCCGTGAAGCCAACGGCGGGTTTGTCGCTGTGCGCAAAGAAAATGAATCAAAGCAGCCGGCAGCCCTTGAGGCGACTGCGAAATCAGCTATAGAAAACGTAGCATCAAAGTCATCCGACGCCGCCGAACCGACCAATGAGGCAGCGCCAGCGCCGGGGAGAATAGAGTCAACCCCGGCATCCGAGGCAGCAAATGATCGCGACCATTTCACGCTGGAGCGCCTGAACAGTGAGACCGGCAAGATGGAGCCGGTAACATTCACGCGCGGGGAGTATATCCGCCACACGCTTGGCGGCAAGGACGTGTTTGGCGAAATCGACGGTATCTCGCAGGCCAAGAGTGAATTCAGCGTGGACGGCCTTTGGTACCCGTTCGGGTTTGCCTACAAGGCTGAAAAACCGGAGACAGCCGTACCGGCGACGGTTCCACTGTCCAGTGTGATTGATTCAGTCAACAAGAAGTATGGGCAGGGCTTGACCGATGTCGATGCCGTGCCAAATCCAGAAACAATTCTGGACGCCGAAACATCCCTGTGGAGCCGCATCACCGACGGCACCGCCACGCTGGAAGAGTTCAAGGCCGGATTCGAGCGCTGGGTAGCTGGCAAGGACGCCATTCTCGAAGCCCTGTCAAAAAATAAGAAGGACGATCTGCTGAAGATGGGCGGCAGCATGTTTGCCTACCGCAACAAGTCAGAAACCAAGCCTGAAATTGTGGCGGCGCTGTGGCGTGATGGCGCCAATCAGTACGTGCTGTCGCGCAGCTTCTCGCACGGCATGGGTAAAAACGCCTGGCTCGACGGCGTGCGCGCCATGGTGGAGGCGACCGACGCCGACCAACTGGCGCAATACGCCGCCGACCGCAAAGCGGCACAGGAAGAGGCTGTAGCCCGCGTTGGCAAGATTGCCGAAGCCATCAAAGACCCCAAGACGCTGGACGATTACAAGACCTGGATGCGCGCCACCATGAGCGGCGGCAAAACTTTCAAAGAGGCCCGGCTGAGCCTCACACCAGAGCAGCGTGCGCAATACGATGACCTGGTGGCCACGGATTCGCGCAGCAGCAGGAAAGCCCCCAAGGACGAGCAGCGCGTCAGCGTTGCCGGACAGACAGTGGAGGGCGACATCATCGCCACCAAGCACACCAAAAAAGGCCATGACCTGTTCGTGGTGCAGCTGTCGGAGCGTGTCAGTCGTGAGGACTACGGCACCCTCAATACCGGTGCCAAACGTATCGGCGGCTACTACTCGTCGTTCCGTGGCGCGGGGGCAATCCCGGGCTTCCAGTTCACCGAGCGCGCACAGGCCGAGGCCTTTGTCAAACTGGCGCAGGGCGATAATACCGACGCCCAGGCCGCCGCACAAGAGCGCCGGGATGCGTTCGAGGACGACCGCAGCCAGACGGCAGTGGAGCGCCTGAATGAAATGGCTGACCGGCTGGACGAGCGTGCGGACGCCAGCTTGAACCAGGAGCGCAAGCAGAACACCGACAAGCGCGCCCGTCAGGCCGCCAGTGCCGAGGCATCGGCCAATGCCGACAAGGCCATGGCCAAAACCATGCGGAACATCGGCGCGGCCATGACGGACGGCAGCGCCAAGTTCCTGGACCGTGTGCGCCAGAAGGTGCAGGTGGAAGCGCTGCAAAACTACGTCACCACGGCGCACTATGACGAATTGCGCGCCAAGTACGCTGGCTATGCAGAGCAGGAAAAGCACCGTGGCGAAGCGCCAACCGCAGAGACGGCCGACTTTGCCGAATTTCCGACCTTTACCGCCTACCGTTCTGACCTGGCCGGCCTGGCGCGGCAACTGCTGGAAGTCGATGGCACCAAGCTGCTGGGCCAGCGCCTGCTGAAAGTGGCCGACGACGTGTCGGATGCCTATCTGAAGTTCGCCAAGGAGAATTTCGACAAGGTGTCGGGGTTCAGTTCAAAAAGTGGCGGGGTGGCGTCGTTTGGAACAAAAGCCGAAGCCGAGGCGGCCATTGCCCGCAGCGGCTACAAAGGCAAGGCCATTGCGTACCAGGTCAAGCGCGGCGAGCATGCCGTCATCTTGAGCCCATCCGAGGCGATTGAGCGCGGCATCTGGACGGGCGACGGCGACAGGCGCATCACACTTGACCCGGACATGGGCGCGGATCTGGTCGCGAAGATTGGCAAGGCCGCGCGCCGTGGCGCCAAGGTATCGGTGCCGTGGCAACTGGAAACGGCGCACGACCGGCGCCAAGCACTGGGGCGCATGGGAATTGAAACCCCGGCCGAGTTCCGGGCTGCGCTGCGCGAGTTCATCGGTCTGCAGGAGCAGGCCGAAGCGCCGAGCAAGGTCAAGCAGTTGGAGCGCGCCATGGTGGGCCGGCGCAATGACGGCATGGACTTTTTCCCCACGCCGGAGAGCGTGGCTGACGAGATGGTGGCCGCTGCCGGGATTGAACCGGGCATGCGGGTGCTGGAGCCGAGCGCCGGGTGGGGGCACATTGCCGAGCGCATCCGGGTCGCGGAGGTCGAGCCCGACGTGGTCGAGATGTCAGGCGACCGGCGTGAACTGCTGGAAGCCAAAGGCTTCAACGTGGTCGGAACCGACTTCATCGCCATCACGGAAGGCGGCTACGACCGCATCCTGATGAATCCGCCATTCAGTGACGGCCGCGACATCCAGCACGTCCAGCATGCCTACACGCTGTTGAAGCCGGGCGGCCGGATCGTGGCGATCATGGGTGAATCAGCCTTCACCAACCAGAACAAACGCGCGACCGAGTTCCGCGCGTGGCTAGAACAAGTGGGCGGCACTGAGGAAAAGCTGGCCGAAGGATCGTTCAACGACCCCAGCCTGCCGGTGAACACCGGTGCCAATGCACGCATGGTGGTGATTGAGCGGAGCCTGGACGACGCTGACGACGTGGCATTTAGCCGCAGCAAACCCGAGGAAAAGAACGCCCTCAAAGCCTTGAGCGAGAACGATAGCCTGTTCGCTCTGCCCAAGTCCGACAGCAAGACGGTGGAGGGCATCACGACGGACGCCAAGGCTGGCATCACCGTGAAGAAGGAAAAAGACGCAGTTGGCCGGACGGTCTACACCTTCACCATGCCTGATGGCAAAACGGCAACGATGTCGGTTCGGCCGTTCAATCCCTATGCAACGGAAGACGCGCCAACACTGTATGGCTACACCCTGAAAGATGGGGAAATGACCGGCCTTGCGATTGAGCGGCCAGGCACAAACCCCGAGGACGCAGGTGATCGCGATGATGTGTGGGTTGATGTTTCCAAGCTCAACGCCGGTGGCGGCGGGCTGGCCGTCTACAACATAGCCCAGACCTACGCCCACAACACCGGGCGCATTTTTATCGGCGACCCGGCCGGTCTGACCGACCTTGCGTTGCGCCGCCGGACGGAACAAATGCTGTCGTCAGCGCTGAAGTTCGGCACCACGGAGCACCTGGCCCCACATCCACGGCAGACGGAGGGCGACGCGGCGTTGGGCATTCCCCCGCTGCAGTGGACTTACGGCGATGATCTGGGTAATATCGAATCCCTCATTCAAACCAGCCTTGCGTCCTACAACCATGT
>CAZCXZ010000166.1:0-5593 GCA_964502705.1 Uncultured Candidatus Berkiella sp.
AACACTGAACTGCTAATGCTGCTAAATGCTTCAGACCAAATGGAGCTAACACAGTTAAAAAATGCGCTAGTGAATATTGGCGACGCTAATACCTTAAATAAAAAAGAACAGCGCTATTTACAGCAATGGTTACAACTCGTTGAAGAGCGCATAGCACTTGATCAGCAGTTTACTTTAGCATCTCAAGAAAAAGGCACATTAGTTGCAGCTAGGTCTGAAAAGCTCTCGCTGCATAAAAAGCAAAACAAACGAAAAACTTATTTTTTCGATGATGCACCAATTAGCCTCTTCAATCAATTAATAAATCAGGGATTCGATCTTGATGTGGTTAAAAATCAATTTGGAAAATGTGCCTATAATACTGCACGGGTTTTATTTTTATGTGATCAAACATCTCAAAACTTTGAACAACTCTGTCTTATGATGGAACTTGGAAATCACCAAGAATATATGGCGACACAAAGAAAACTGGTTGACATTGGTTATAGTAATAAACTTATTTTACTAACCGGAAATTTGTTTAAAGATAAACTTGTCAACAGTATTAATACGCGCACATTACTGTCAAGATGGTCCATTAATGAAAAGCTTAAAATATTAAAAGAGCTGAAAATATATTTCAAAGATCATGAAATGATAGAGGTCATTGAGCGTTCAATGATAATAGCATTTCGACCTGAGCAGGTGCTAGATGCGATAACTACTGCTTTTAAACATATTTCAAAACTTAACTATGGATCATTTTGCAATAAAGCTTTAGAGCACGGACTTATATTAAATCTTAAAAATGACAACACTGAATTCTACGTTCACCCAAATGCTATTCCTTATTTGTCTAAAGTAGCTGAGGGATTGGCAAAAGTATCTAGCACAGGAGTTACTGTTGAAACAGTAGAGCTTTTGCAACGTCAAATATCGATAGCAATGCAATCTTCTTCTGGGCTAAACAAAGTTCTTGATGATCTTGCTTTTCAATCCGTTTTGAAACTCGATGGCTTATCACTCACATCGAATACATTATAGCAAAACCTTCATAATATAAATTTATGTTGATGTGTATAACGAATCAAGAGTCTACTTTTGACAAAGTGAGCGATTTGTTCAGCCTTAGCTACGAAGCTTTGGATGACAGGTCGCTTTGCTCACTGTCAGACCTTCAATATCATTGCGATTAGCACCTTAATAACCTGGCATCAATCTTGCCTCCCTTGCTTTACCTTCAACACTTGAGCTATAACCAAACTATGGAAGCACTTGTTTACCATGGAAGGTGATCCCATGTTCCCGACAGACATACCTGA
This sequence comes from Uncultured Candidatus Berkiella sp., assembly GCA_964502705.1. GTDB lineage: Bacteria > Pseudomonadota > Gammaproteobacteria > Berkiellales > Berkiellaceae > Berkiella. The sequence goes on from CAZCXZ010000166.1 coordinate 1,302, forward strand.
CGAACTGGTTTTACACATTTTTAGTTTTCTGCCACTGTCAGATCAATTGCAATTCAGCCAAACCTGCAGTACTGCACAGCAAATTTCAAATGAACGCAGCTTTTGGCGACCAAGAATTCACGCTTTAGCACCTCATGTCGCACTTGAACCGACCAAGCAACATTTTCTGCAAGTGTTTAGGCGTGCGTTAAATGAAACGGCATTTTTCACAAAAAATCACGCAAAAATAACAGCCATACTGGCTTTGCATCCTGAAAGAATGGCCGAATTTAACGATAAGCTTCGCTTGCTACAGACGTTATGTCTTAATCCCTGGGGAGAATGCTGCATCGAAAATTTGCGTTCAATCCAGCGTTTATTAGTTGAGATCAACGAAAACATCGTACAAGCGCAAATTCCAGCCACCGGCATTTCATTGCGGTTTGAATGTCTAACGCAATTACCTAGCACGATTATTGAACGTCATCGCGCCCTGTTTAGCCAGTTACAAAAATGTGAATTGCAAGATAATCTGCTTGAATGCTTGCCAAACAATATTGATATTTTACAAAACTGTTGCTCACTGAATTTATATAACAATCCTATGCGCTATATTCCCAAAAGTTTAGAAAATATGCAGAATTTAGCCTTTATGTATTTTAGTGAAGGGAATATGCCACACATACCCAACCCAATATACAAACTAAAGAATTTGCAATGGTTGAGCTTTAGTCATATGGGACTCACGTCTCTTTCAACTGACATTGGTCATTTAAAAAATCTCACATGGCTATATTTACGAGATAATCAGCTGAGTGTGTTGCCAGAAGCATTTTATAAACTAACCAAACTTAAAGAAGTTTTCTTAGAGCATAATCCACTCTCAGCTTTACAATATGACAACGTATTAAAATTATTACGCAAAATTCAATGTGATGTGCATGGGCTTTTTAAAACGCAATTTGCCATGTTAGCAAAAAGCCCTGGTTCAGAACCCTTTGAAGTGAACGATCTTGTTGAAAGATTTGATCTGCTGTCGATGACGCCGATGTTAACGACCCATCGTGCACAAAGGAAAATGCTCGTGTCTAGCGGCACCGATCTCGGTGCCTGCTCAAAAAAGGCTCAAGGTTACCCTCGAGCCCTTTAACTTAGGATGGGAAGCCTGACAACCAATAAACAACTGCGCCAACGGCAACAGCAATAATCAGGACTGCGGTTAAAGCATCGAAACGATCATCAGATTTTTGTTTATTGTCACTCATGGCTTCCCTCATTAGTTTATTAGCTTAAGATTGATTAATTTCAATATTAACCGAATTGATGCCGTAGTTTACCACCATCTCTTGAATTTCGCCCCGTAATGCACCTTCTTTGGTTAACGGGTCACCTGAAGCAGTTATTTTGGCAATCACTTCGACTTTTTCGCCAGCCTTCATGCTACGACCTGGCATCATTTGTTGTTTGTTTGTTAACTCAACGGTAAAAGGCAATTCCCCTGCCGTCCGTTTTAAGACCGCCAAGGGCATATTTTGATTGGGCGCCTTCACAAAAATAAAAACGACATCAGAAGGTTGGACCCTTGGCGCTAAGCCTTTCGCAAGGCTAACATCAACCTTCACGATGATTTCAGGCACTTTGCCCTCGGGCAAAGAAAGTTTCGCTTTGTTAATGGCGTTTTGTAGCACTAGCTTGCGTTCATTATTCAATGACTGATCAAAATCAATCAAGCGTTGCCAATATTGGATCGCATTCGCAAAATCTTGCTTAAAGTAAGCATCAATCGCTAATAAATTAATCAACACAAATTGTTGCGGGTGCTCGGCCAAAATAGCTTCAGCGTTTAAACGCATTTGCGGTGGTAATTGGCCTTGATTCCAAAGTGAGTAACTATAAATCCATTGCACGTGGTAATCGACAATGCCTGGTGCCATTTCACGCGCTTTCTCAAAGCAGCCGATGGCTGCTTCAGACAGACCCAATTCGTTATAGACACCACCTAAGCGAGCAAGTGCAGCATGAGAATGCGCAATTTTTTGTTCAACTTGCGCTAAATTGCCAATGACTTGCTCTTTAGTTTGATCTTTATTTTGTACAAACTCAGCAAAAAAATCGTCAATGTCATGATAGGCCGCTAAGTGCTTTAAACCTTCCAGTGCACCGTAATGACGATAGAGGCCTACAGTGCTTAAAGTGAATAAGCACAAACCAAGCATGACCGGGTATTTATAGCGTATAAGTCGTTGCTTCCCCAATGGAAGTACCAGCAGCGTTAATGCCACTAACAGCAGCGCACCAAAGCCCAACAGCAAAGACAGATCTAGCATGCTTTTACTCGATTACGAAAGCCCAGCAGCCCTAAAGCGAGCAAAATAAACGGCCCACTCCACAAAAACCAGGTGGCTGCTTTTAAACGAGGTTTGTATGTCACATAGTCACCATAACGTGACAATAGGAATGCTCTGATCTGTTCAGGTGATTCACCCGTTTGCACACGACGATAGATATCATCGCGCATCGCCGCTGCAACCGGCGCTTGAGAATCGGCAATACTTTGATTAGGGCACGTTACACAACGAAACTCTTTGATCAGTTCTTGAAAGGTCTGTGCCTTATTGGGCGAATCAAACGGCAAGTTTTCAGCGGCATGAGGCTGCCCTATCAATAAGACACTCACTAACAAAAAATAGCCTAACATTCTGGGTTGCATGGTTTACGCTTCTTTGCTCAATTTAGCTAATACAGGCGCAAATTCAGCCTCATATTCGGCTAAGCCGATCGCACCCAATTGATGTAGTCGAATATTACCTTTCGCGTCTAACACATAGGTTTCAGGAACACCGACTAAACCAAGCTCTAAACCAAGTTTGCCATCAACGTCGTTAAGGACATAGACAAAGGGATCGCCCTTTTTCTCTAACATGGCTTTTACCAAGTCCGCTTCATCACGATATGCAACCCCAACAATCGGATACTTCGATTTCTGGCTAATGGTCATCCAGGCATCATGTTCATCAATACAAACACCACACCAGGAAGCAAAAATATGTACAAGATGCGGTTTACCTTCCAAGTCTTTTAAAGTAACCGTTTTTTGATCATCTTTAATCGTGGTCAATGAAAATTGCGGGAAGGCTCTGCCCTGCTGATTTTCGACAATCGTGGTATTTTGCGCAACAAATAGCGCTTTCCATAAAACCCACAATAAGACGACGACTAACACAGCGATTAAAGTTTGCCATAAGGTTTTGGATAATCGACCCGTATTCATGATGAGATACTCCTCTTCTGATGATTTGATTGTAACGCAGTCATTGCAGCGATAAAGGCTCCTAGTGCAACCAAGATCCCGCCTAACCACAACCAGCGTACAAAAGGTTTAATATAAACACGCACAGACCATGTGCCATCTTGAAAACGCTCACCGAGCGCAATGTAAAAATCACGTAAAAACCCAGGATCGATTGCCGTTTCGGTCATCATGGTTTCTCGTGCCGTAAAAAATCGTTTTTCTGGATATAAATTAGCAATCGTTTGTTTATCATCACGAATGATAAAGTGCCCTTGTTTGCCAACATAGTTTGCGCCGTTTTGATCGGTTAAGGCAGCAAACTGTACTTCATAGTCAGCCACTTTAACTGAAGATCCGACCTTTAATTGCACTTCTTGTTCTGTTTCCAAAGCCGTGGTTAAGGAGATCCCAAGAACCGCAACGCCTAATCCAAGGTGCGCAAAAATCATTCCCATTTTGCTGAATGTGAATGGGGTACGTAACTTGTAAAGTGAGCTGGCAACTACCAAGACACCTAAGCCAACTCCCAGGTAAGAAATCACGGGTAGCCCTTTAGCAAAGTAAACAACCAGCCCCATGACGACTATGCAGAGCAACAAAGGTTTGGCGAAACGTTGCAAGAGGGCTTGACGGCTATCTTGTTCCCAATGAATATAAGGCGCCAAACTCATTAACAATAATAATGGCATCATAATCGGCACAAAAACCGCAGCGTAATAAGGGGGGCCTACAGAGATTTTTTCGTTGGTTAATACTTCCATAATGAGGGGGTATAACGTGCCTAACAACACCGTTGCCATGGCGGTAACGAAAATAATGTTCCCCAATAGAATAAAGGATTCTTTTGATAATAGGCGTAAACGCGAAACGGCATCAAAGCGCTGCAAGTGGCAAAGATAAAGCCCAAACGAGCCCACCATCGCAATGCCTAAGAAATACAAAATAAACACACCACGCGCGGGATCACTTGCAAAAGCATGCACCGACGATAAAACGCCTGATCGTACTAAAAAAGTGCCCA
>CAZCXZ010000167.1:0-5535 GCA_964502705.1 Uncultured Candidatus Berkiella sp.
TACTAACCTGGACGGAAAAATCCAGAACTTAAGTTTTTCGCTGCCCGTGGTTGTGTTGGTAAAAGATTGGGATGGTTGGTTTTCGCTGAACGCAATGTACACTCGTTCACTGTCTGAGAATGTAGATTTCATTTTTCTTCGTACCGATTTTGGAAGAATGATCGGGGCGAACACTTCAGCAGCGCTGAATATTTCTAAATTTATAGCAGGCCAGCCCCGACTCAATGTGTTAGTGCAAGCCCGGTTTCAGTTTTTTATCCGATAGGAACATAAAAGAAATCAACATGAAAAAACTTTTTTCAAGTTTACCAATTATACCCCAGCAAGGCTTGGGCATGGTGCGCATTATTTTTGGAGGCCTGATGGTGTATCATGGAATAGAAGTATTTGATTCACACCTCATGAAAGAATATGCCAGTTGGGATTCCATCTCAGGCGCGAATGGACTGTTACTGGTTTACCTGGGCAAAGGCTCGGAGTTTGTTGCCGGACTTTTGCTTTTACTCGGTCTCTTTACAAGGGTGGGATCATTGATGACGATGGGCACTATGTTGTACATCACTTTTTTTGTGGGTGGTGGAAGGTTTTGGTACGAAGATCAACACCCGTTTATGTTTGCACTGTTTGGCTTACTGTTTCTGTTTACCGGGCCGGGTGCGTTTAATTTGGATGCGGTGGTTTTTAAAGAGCGTAACGGTTAAATTATTTACAAGCAGGAAAGAATGGTGCAGTCATTATGGTCGTCCTTTAAATAATATTTTTAGTCTTTGCACAAAATTATACTTGTCCCATTGCATTGTGACGGGAGTTTTATTTAATACTCCTAATTTCTCATAATCATTCAACTCTTCATCGAATGATTTAAGTCCTTGAAGTATTAAATTAACACTACTTTTTTCATTTGTTGGGTCAAAAGGTTGTTGGGTTTGAAATGAAGTATGGGCAATTTGACCACGTGTTTTCCCAAAATCATTTAATGTTGATTTTAACGTGGGATCAATGTCAAAACCAATAGGCCTAAAAAAGCCATTGAGATTGTTTTCTTTTATACCATTATTTGATTCAATTGTTTTTTTGACTGCATGATAAGTTTGAACAACCATCGAATATGGTAATTCCTTTGATTTACCATTATGATTGTATGCCAAATGAAAAATTATAGGAGATATATTTGTTTTGTCAGTGTCCCACTTTGTAAATGCTTTTGAAATTATTTCTAACGAATAATCTTCCAAGTATGCTTCTATCTCTGCGTGACATAGTAAGCAGAATGAACGAATTAGATCTTGGTCTTTATCAGTATATGCACCTGTTGGATTGACTGTTGGTAACAAATGACTTTCAAGCTGATTAATTCTTGCTACAAGAGTGTTATATCTATTTGATGTAGCCATTATACTAATCTTATCCCGTCATTAGTTCGTTGTGGAATTCTTATTTCTTTTTTTAGGACAGTTTTAAGTCCTTTGCCCCATTCAGAATATCGCTTTGCCGTTGGTTCAACGTTTTTTGTTGAAGTCTCTAAACTTTTTAGAAACTCCACGTCATTAGTGCATAAAGATTCAAAAAGTGAAATAACGTCTGCAGATTTCCTTAATGCTTCATCTCTTATTTCGGGAATTGAAAAGAAGTAAGTCATTATGTCAAAAACTGGTCTGTTAAATACTCCTGTATATTCGCCATCAGAGTATTTATTGAAAGCATTTGTTCCGAATATTTTGAAAGTTGAATCTATCGCTGATTTTAAATCTTCTGCTTGACTTTGAATTAAGGCACTGTCCTTATCAAATTCTTTATTTAAAGTTTCGCAAGTTGTATCGAGAAAGTCTTTCAAATTTCCTGTGTACGATTCTATGTAGTTTTTAAATGCAAAATATCTCACTACGACTTCCACATCTCTCATTCGGTAGTCTGGTTTTTTTATTCTTAAAGCATCTTTTATTTGCTTGGTTTCAGCAGAAAATGAATCAGCGAAAGAAGTAAATGAGCCAGGATTTAATGCTTGCCTTAATTCTTGAGGAGATAAGGGAAGACTGCCGGTGTTCAGGCGTAAAAAAACGGTATATAAGAAATTTTGATTAGGCCAGTTTCGAATAATTACTGTTCTAATGGGTTGATTTTCAAATGCGGAAATATATTTTGAGTCATTTGCATGACTATATAATTCTGAATATTTATGTGTATTCAAATCGCTTAATACTTTTAAGCCAGTAAGTTTAAGTGGTTCAAAAATATCATCGTCCTCAGTAACACAGAATTGTCTAATACTTAATAGCCTTTGTTTCCCATCAATAACAATGTATGAACCTCGTTTATCCTTTCTTTCTGCTAATATTATTTGTGGAATGGGAAGGCCTAAAATTATGGATTCAATAAATTTGCTTTTTCGGTCAACACCCCATGCATCTCTTCTTTGAAAATTTGGAGAAAGTTCAATGTTTCCCTTTTTTAACTGAGAAATAATGGTTTCAGTGGTCCAATCAGTTGACCATAGAACAGCTTCTGAAAAATTATCCTTATTAAGTCCTTTAATGTCGTCTTCGGTCTCTTGTCCTATTTTTTCTTCTTCAATGTCAAATATTTTCATATTTATATTTATTGTCTTATGTTAAATGGCAGCTAACTGTTTAGATGCGATATAAATTTACATCAATCCAATCAGCGTTGGTTAGATTGGCGAAACCTTGTATCAGGTATCTATAAAAATAGCAAGCATTTACAAGGTATCAAATAGGGGTGCTAAATTTTCAGAGGGTAGGGATTGAACCCATAACTTACTTAAAGAGCGCCTCTAGCTTCTGAATGATACTATCTCGATAGTTTCCGCCAATGGGAATTGACTTGCCCGAGATTTCAATGGCAGTAGCGTTAAAAGCCTTTATCTGATCAATGGCTACAATAAAGGATCGGTGTACGCGAAGAAACTTTTCAGGATTTAATTCTTCTTCTATTTTACTAAGGGCATACTTGCTAATGTGTTTGCCATTGGTTGTTTGAATGCTGATATATTCCTTCTGGCTTTCAATGAACAGGATTTCATTCAACGGGATGATCACCGTTTTTTTATCACTGTGAATGGAAAGGGTTTCCTTTCTTGGTTGAGTGGGTGTTTTTACTTTGTTCACCGCTTCTAAAAAGCGTTTAAACTCAATGGGCTTAAGTAGGTAATCAACCACGTTCAGTTCATACCCTTGTAGTGCATATTCATGATAAGCCGTGGTGATGATAACTGCCGGAGGATTCTTAAGTGTCTTTAAAAAATCCAGTCCTTTCAATCCGGGTAAATGAATATCTAGAAAAATAAGATCGATTGATTTTTTCTGGAGCAACTCCAACGCTTGAATAGCATCAGTACACACTTTAACCACCGACAAAAAGGTAACCTGATGGGCATAGTCTGTGAGTACATCCGCTGCCAGCGGTTCATCTTCTACAATCAGGCAGGTAATCATTTCTGTAAAGGGATTAACAGGTCCACACTAAATTTATCGGAATTATTTTGAATGGTAAGCTGATGATTGGGGTAAATCAATTCCAATTGTCTTTTAATATTCTCCATGCCAATGGTTTTAGTTTCACCGGAAGGGAGCGGACTATCTTTTGAATTTGAGATGCTCGCTTTCAAAATTCCTTCTTTTAGGGAGATGTCAATTTCTATGTATGAATCAAATCGCGATTCACTGGCACCATGTTTAAACGCATTTTCAACAAAGTGTATTAAAATTAGTGGCGCAACTTGCTGGAGGGAATTGTCAATAGATTGGTTATAGCTAATCTTAAGTCGGTCCGTATAACGCAATTTCTCAAGTTCTATATAATCCGTAATGAGTTTCAGTTCATCGGTTAGTAAAATGGTTTGATGACCCGATTCATATAGCATAAACCGCATGAGTTTCGATAGCTTTAAAATGGCCTCTGATGTTTGCGGATCATTCTTCCGCGCAAGCGAATAGATATTGTTGAGCGTATTGAAAAGGAAGTGAGGATTGATTTGTCCCTTTAAATATTTTAGTTCCGATTCGGTTTTCTCTTTCTTCAGTTCAGCTTCGCGCACGCTGGAGCGATGTTGTCTGCGCAGCAACCGAATGGTGCACGCGATGCCGGCAACAAATGATAGAGTAAAGAAATGATATAAGAGGCTGTTGATTGCGAAGAGACTTGCCGTTTCGCCATGATAATCAAAAATAACAGGCAATATAAATTTGTGATTGAGCAGGGTCATTAAAATAACGGCCATCAAAAACGCTAACGCGAAGGCCGCTGTGGTTCGTATTAAACTCCAGCCATGGATCAGATAACCATCCAGCAGATAAAAGCAGATGTACACCAATGGGACTTTGATAGTTAATATCGCTAGTTGACTATACAGTAAACTTCGGTACAAAACCCAATCATGCTCGCCACCAGAAAGTATAGCGGCTGAGTCTGCCGAAATATTCAAATAGGTTTTAAAGGCAATGTATAAAAGCCAAAAGAGGACATGATTTCTAATCCTGTGCATAGTGAGTTTCGTGCGCCCAAAGTAACATAATGCCAATGAATTTAATGGCATGTTATCAGCGTATCTTTTTTGGTTGACGGGTTGATTAACTTCATTGATGAATACTTGGTTTTTATTGATGATCGGATCGAATGATTTTTCAATTATCTATTTTCAGATGACAATTGTATCATGAAATACGGATTTGTATTTGTGGCTTTGTTATTTGTTACTGAACGAGGCTATGCTCAACCTAAATTTGAAACTAGCATAGCGTTGGGTTTTGGTGCCAGTATTGAAAAGAAGTTCGTCTATTCCGATAAAAGAGATCAAGCCCGGATTATGGGTTCAATTGCACAATACTTCAATGTCAATCGTAAATTCTCATTGGGTGTAGAGCTGATTGCCAGTAGCAATTTTTTACGTTATTATATCCATGGAGATTCAGGACCCGCTCAAGGATATGATCCAATAACCAATACCCGAATTTTAAATTATAATAATTTGAATGCGTCCAGTTATTTACTGAATGCAAAATACTTTTTAGGTTCAGGCACTACATTCAGGCCTTTTGTGGGTGTAGGAATGGGCGCCTCAAGGTATGTTTACAGAGCTGTTACTGGCACCGAAGATGCTGCGAAAGTCAGTTTGGTTTATACTATTGAATTAGGGGTTTCGTGGAATCGTTTTACCTTTTCGAGTAAATCTATTCTGGGAGGTAACACACCTTCCTTTGCAGGATTTGACAATTTTAGTAATTCGAATGTGCTGCTAACCAGTATCCGCTCAGGGCAAATTTATTTCTCTATGGCTTACACGGTGTTTCGGTTTCCGCATCGTAAGGAATAGGAAACTGAATTGCCCGTTGATTGATGTGAATACATTTTTAATTGATTGACATTCTGTTTCTATTGACAACCCATTATTAATTTCAATTAACTACCGTTATTACCCGTATGAAATCTATCCTATCATTTTGTTTTGTCTTGATGGCAGTTGCAGTCATGGCTCAGAAAAACACATTGCCAGCATTTAATACACCTCCCAATGAAGCT
>CAZCXZ010000168.1:0-2851 GCA_964502705.1 Uncultured Candidatus Berkiella sp.
GGAAACCATCCAAATCACTTTGGAGTCGGAAGGATTTTCTGTATCTCTGGCTTCCACTGGAAAAGAAGGGATTCAAAAAGTTTCCCATGATATCTCTCTCATTGTGCTTGATATTGGACTACCTGACCAAAGTGGATTTGAAGTTTTGAAAGAAATTCGAAAGTCATTCCAAACACCTGTTATCTTCTTAACAGCAAGAAATACAGAGATTGATAAAGTTTTGGGATTGGAAATTGGGGCAGACGATTATCTCGTAAAACCATTTAGTCCCAGAGAACTTTTGGCTAGGATACGAGCCATTTTAAGAAGAACGACACAGCCCCAACCAATGGAAGATCATAAATTTAGAATTTCATTGGATAAGAAGCTGGTTTATTTGAATGGCAAAAGTTTGAACCTTTCTCCTTACGAATACAAAACCATGGAATTGTTTTTTAAATGGCCGGGTCGTATTTTTACTAGAGAAGAAATTATGGACAACGTGTGGACGGAACCAGAAGATAGTTTCGACCGCGCAGTGGATACAGTCATCAAAAACATCCGTGCCAGGTTTAAAGAAATTGAAAATGACTTCGACCCGATTGAAACAAGAAGGGGACAGGGTTATGGATTGAAGGAAAAGATATGAACCTTTGGATTCGAATCATCATTAGTTTTTTTTTATCTTAAGTATTGGCTTTTATTATTTAATCGATAAAACCGAAGATTCTATACGGCCTCGTTATATGGAAACTGTAGAGGAGTCGTTAAACGATACAGCTCATATTTTGTCTGCGATAGTGGAAGAAAAATTAGAACAAGATCCTCATACCTACTTAAAGTTCCAAGATACCCTTCATTCTCTATTTTCACCTGTTTTTGAGAACACAAACAAACGTTCTTTTAAAGCAAAGATCTATTCTCTTTTGAAAACCAATACAGATATTCAAGTTTATATCACCAATGCAAAAGGGATGGTGATATTTGATTCCGAAGGCTACAGAGAAGGACTCGACTATTCTAAGTTTAACGATGTGTATTTGACTCTCCAAGGAAAGTATGGAGCAAGATCGAGTAAACTCCTTGATAAGGAAGGGGAAGGTGCTTTGTTTGTAGCCTCTCCCATTCGATATAAAAATCAAATCATTGCAGTTCTCACTGTCATCAAACCAAAAACCGGTGTGATTCCCTTTATTGAAGAGGCCAAAAGAAAGTTTTGGAGAATTTCACTCCTTGTTGCTTCTTCCATTGCCATCCTGTTTAGTTTGCTTGCTTATTTGATTTTTCGGCCCATTTTAAGACTTTCTCAGTATGTGAGTTCACTTCGAAAAAAAGAGAAAGTTGTGTTCCCCAAAATTGGAATTCGTGAATTGAACGAACTGGGACAAGAGGTGGACTTACTCGTCGAAGAAATTGAAGGAAAAAAATATATAGAATCTTATGTGCAAACCTTAACTCATGAAATAAAAAGTCCACTTTCCTCGATTCTTGCCTCTGTAGAACTTTTACATACACATCCCAACGAATCAGAACGACTCACCAAAAATATACAGGAAGAAGCAAAACGAATTCAGAACCTCATTGAACAATTGTTAGAACTTTCTTTTTTGGAGGGAAAAAAAGTGATCTCTTTGGAAGATAGAGTTTTCATCCATGGGTTAGTTGAGGAAGTGATTTCTGATTTCCAATCCGAATTACAATGGAAATCCATTTTTGTGGTGATTCAGTGCGCAGATACAACTTGGGAAATCAAGGGGAACCTCAATTATTTGTATTTAGCCATAAAAAATCTGATCAGAAACTCGATTGATTTTGCGAGCGCAAACGATACGATAAACATAGAAATTCATAAAGAACCAGACAATTCTGTAAAATTATCTGTGTTGGACGAAGGCCAGAAGATTCCTGATTATGCACTGACTCGGGTGACAGAAAAATTCTATTCGTTACCAAGACCAACTAACAATCGTAAAAGTTCTGGTTTGGGCCTTAGCATTGTAAGCCAAATTGTGGAATTACACGGCGGTAAGTTGGAAATTAAGAACCGTGACCTTTGCGGTGTTATCGTTTCCGTTTGGTTTCCAAAAAATTAGGCCCTCACAGAATCCTCACATTGAGAACATAAAAGACTCACGCTTAAGATCTATCCTATAACTAGGAGATTTTTATGAGTAAATTACAAACATCAGTCAACCTTCGGTTGGCCATCCTTGGTGGTATGGTTTTATTATTTATCATACCATTGGCTATGATAGGTTCTTTAATCGAAGAAAGAAGTGCAGCAAGAAACGAAGCGGTAACAGAGGTTGGAGAAAAATGGGGAACGAATCAAACCATAGTCGGGCCGATTTTGGTTGTTCCTTACAATGTAAGAATTCCAAAATCCGGTTCCACAAAGGAAAAGGACAAATGGGACTATATTACTGATTATGCATATTTTTTACCTGATGAATTGGATTCAGTAATAGATATGAAAACAGAACTTCGCAAAAGAAACATCTACGAAATACCATTGTATTCCAGTAAGGTGAAAGTTAGTGGAAAATTTTCATCGATACAGTCATCTGATTTTCCAATCGACACAACATATATATACTGGGATGATATTAGGCTCGTTCTGTCTGTTTCTGATTTAAAGGGACTAGGAGGAGAAATGAAACTTACTTGGTCAGGGAAAGATAAAAAGTTTTTACCAGGAACCAAGTCTTCTTACTTTCAATCAGGGCTAAATTCTCCTGTAATGATCACAGATTCTGGTAGTTCCATCCCATTTGAAATTTTATTAGAAGTAAAAGGATCCGAATCTATTTCCTTGATTCCGATCGGAAAAAAATCCAAACTGATGATGAGTTCTGATTGGAAGGATCCTTCC
>CAZCXZ010000168.1:2861-5512 GCA_964502705.1 Uncultured Candidatus Berkiella sp.
AAACCTTTTACCAAAAGACAGATCGATTCATGAAAATGGTTTTTCTGCCGTTTGGGAGTCATCTTATTTTGCAAGATCTTATCCCCAGGTGATCCATTCCATGGATGAATCGATTTTCAATTCCATTATGAATTCTGGATATGGAGTGAGTTTGGTGATTCCAGTCGATCATTATTTGAAGATGGAAAGATCCGTAAAGTATGGACTCCTTTTTATTGTGACAAGTTTTGCTTTGTTTTTTTTGATGGAAGTGTTTGGAGGAGTTTTGTTACACCCGATCCAATATATTTTAATTGGATCGGCAATGGTATTGTTTTATATTCTGAATCTATCTTTTTCAGAACACCTGGGTTTTTTACCAGCATATATTTTATCAAGTTTGGCAGTAACAGCACTTATTGGATATTATGCGATTAGCGTATTGAATAACAAAAAGAAAGGAATCATTACTGCTTCGTATTATCTTGGATTATATTCTTTCCTTTACGTAATTTTGGCATCCGAAGAACAAGCATTACTTCTTGGATCTTTAGCTCTGTTTTTGGTTTTGGCTTCTGTGATGCATTTCACACGTAAAGTAGATTGGTATCAGTTTGGGATAAAGAAGGAAGTTTAACTTCTGTTATTTTGAATTGAAAATAAAAAAAGTTGGAATGAATTTCCTAACAGGACGGAAGGTTCCTGTTAGGAATTGCGGTTCGATCCACTCTTCACAAATGATTTTAGAATTTTTAAAAGGATTTAATTTGGCTTTGGGTCTAAATTTTTTTTAATTTTGACGAATTTCTTTCGTCTCATCTCTTTCAAAGTGAAGGTAAATTTTCTTTCGCTAGAAAACACAGACTGAGGAACGGTTCGAGTCATTGTTCCGCAAAATCCGCCTTAGTGGGGATCACCTAAATTCTAATTTAGAATCTTTCTAAAAGAATAGGAGACGTTTCTTGCCAAACAATTTAATTCCTAAACTATGGCACATAAATCTATATCTTTCATAAAGTTGGTTCCGTTTGTTTGCTAAATTTTTTTCCCCCAATAAGATGATGACGATTTCTGATGATCTTTTCACAGAAGTGATGTTACGTAACAACAAACGAATGTTCATGTCGTTTCTTTCTATCCTCGCCCTCGCAAACGTTGCCACACTTTCTATTAAAATAGCAGGAAAGGGCTCAGATTACCTTACATACCAAAGTATCTTGATCGAATTTGTTCTTGCGACTTCTATCTTAATCGTTGGTTTTTTACTTTCTACACGATTAAAAGCACACTGGGCATCGAGTTATATATCGATCACTGGTGTTACTTTATGTTTGCTCGTGTTTCAATATGTAATTTATGGTGCCACGGAACTTGCCGCTACATTTTACATTTCCTTTGTTTTGAGTGTATTGTATTTCAATCGAAACGCTTCCATATACAATTTCATTCTCATCATAGTTTCTGAAATTGTTTTGTTTACATTAAGGCCAGAGTTAATACCTGGAGGCCCAAAAAGTAATATTATTGTTAGGTTTCTAATATTTGTTTGGGTAGGAATTGGTGCTACAGTAGGTGCCACTGCCACGAGAACTCTTCTAAACTTAGCTGTAGAAAAACAAAAAGAAGCAAAGAAAGCTTTAGACAATCTGATGAACATGGCAAAAACAATTCTAAATACAATTGCTATGATGAAACAGCAGATTAAAAATCAAGACACCATCTCGGATGAATTAAAACATATTTCCGAACACCAAGCATCCTCGCTCACGGAAATATCAACATCTTTAAAAGAGTTATCTTCAAAAGCAGACACAAATAATAAAATCGCCAAATCATTGTATAACGAATCAGAGATATCCATTCAATCTGTAAATGACTTAAAAGCAATCAACGAAACAGTTCAAACTGGAACAGGAAGGATTTATAAAAATTTGGATGTGGTTACAGGTTATTCTAATGATACATCTGAGCACATCCACCTCTCTATCAATAAGTTCAATATTCTCCAAGAAAAAAGTACGGAAATTTCTGATTTTGTCTCCGTAATCAATGATATAGCAGATAAAGTAAACTTGTTGTCTTTAAATGCAGCGATCGAAGCGGCAAGGGCTGGGGAACATGGTAGGGGTTTTGCAGTTGTAGCCGAAGAGATATCAAAGTTAGCGGATGCTACCACTCGGAACTCAAAAGAAATTTCAAAAATCATCCAGGAAAATCTTTCTCTCATTGGTGAGAGCAGTGAACTGATTCACAGGTCCTCTGACTTAATGGGAAAATTGGACACAGCCATTGGAATCATCAAAAACGAAATCAATGGCGTTGGCTCCAAAATTGTGGAAATTGACAAAGCGATTGAAACCATCGACAACCTAAACACCAGGATTTACGAAACCAGTAAAACCATCGAAAATTCTACGAATTTCCAAAAAATTGCGACAGAAGAGTCCACCAAAATCACCGCGAGTATATCGGAATACGCAGCCAACATAGTCGAAATTTCCAAACAAATATCGGAAAGTAGTAAATCCACGGGAGGGATCATCGTTCAGCTTGATTCCATGGCCAAAGAAATGACAAATTGACGGATTCACCGTCGATTTCCGAAAAATTAGAACCGGCAGAATGCGGTAAAATCGTACACCGTAAAAAGTGAGTGGAAACTCATTTCCTGG
>CAZCXZ010000169.1:0-5468 GCA_964502705.1 Uncultured Candidatus Berkiella sp.
GAATTGCCTGAATTGTCACAAAGTAAAGCGCAGCCTATGGCAAAAGTCGCCTGGACGAGTGGCACCTTGGCAAAACAAGAGTATTTTACCAAGCTTAAACCCTATATTGGTGAGCACACTGTTTATGGTGCCGATCATGGCGGTAAGGTTGTTGCTTTAGACGTTAATAGCGGTAAAAAGCTGTGGAGCGTTAGTACCGGCAGAAAGTGGATATCTGGCCCAACCTTATTTGAAAATAAGCTATTGCTAACGACCAAAGATGCCATGGTTGTCGCACTAGATGCCAGCAATGGCCAAATGCTTTGGGAATCAAAGGTTTCTAGCGAAGTGCTTGCACCTCCCAGTGGCGGACGCGGTATCGTATTAGTCCATGCTATCGATGGTTCAGTGAATGCCTTAAATGGCCAAAATGGTGCGCCGATTTGGCGAGTTGATCAATCGGTTCCTTCATTAACGCTGCATTACAGCAGCTCACCGGTTGTGAAAGACAATACCGTGTTAGTGGGCTTTGCTACCGGTAAATTACAAGCATTAGAACTGCAAAGCGGTTTGATTGAATGGGAGCGTAGCATCACACAGCCACGCGGTCGTTCAGAGTTGCAACGAATGGTTGATATCAGTGCTGATCCGGTCGTGGTAGGCGAGAATGTCTTCGCAATCAACTACCAAGGCAAATTAGCTGCTGTGAATGTAAAATCCGGTAATTTGGTTTGGGAACGTGATATTTCCTCTTACCAAAATATTGCTGCGGACCATCAATTTCTTTATGTGACCGATACGAGCCACCAATTATGGGCGATCGATCAGTCATCCGGTAAAACTTACTGGAAACAAGATGCGCTAAATAATCGCTACATTACAGGGCCAGCCGTGGTTAAAGGCAATGTTGTGGTAGCGGATCGTGGGGGATACCTCCATTTTGTAGATAGCCGTAATGGCCATCTGTTGAATCGTTTACAAGTTAGAGGCAAGTATTACCAAGAACCTGTTACCAATGCTAACGCGATATGGGTTCATGCGCAAAACGGTAAAATTGCTGCTATCCACCTAAAAGATGGGAGTGTGGGATGATACCTTTAATTGCCATAGTCGGGCGTCCGAGCGTTGGGAAATCCACTTTATTTAATTGTTTAACGCAATCGCGTCAAGCGTTGGTATTAGACTTACCAGGCGTCACCCGAGATAGGCAATGTGGTCATGGAGAATGGCACGGTCAATCTTACTTAGTTGTTGATACCGGTGGTATAGGTGAAGGTCGCACGCAAGATCTCATCGATCAAGCTGCGCATCAGCAGGCACTACAGGCGTTAAGTGATGCTGATTTGATCTTATTCGTTGTTGATGCGCGTCAGGGTTTGACGCCTATTGACTCTGAAATTGCCAAAATGTTGCGTAAACAAGCGAAACCGATGATTCTTGTTATCAATAAGGTCGATGGTTTGCAAATTGATGTGGCAAAAGCCGAATTCTATCGAAGTGGTTTTACCAATCAAGCAGAAACGGCCGCAAGCCATAATCGCGGCATTAGCCAACTACTCGATCAGGCATTATCCTTGATCCCTGCGTTGGCTGAAGAAGAGCCAGAGCTTGAACCAAGATTTCGTGATTGTCCTAAGGTGGCCATTATTGGTCGACCCAACGTGGGCAAATCAACGTTGGTTAATCGGCTGTTAGGTGAAGAACGCGTTATTGTTTGTGACAGACCAGGCACGACACGTGACAGTATTTATGTTCCCCTTGAGCGCATGGGAAGTCAGTATACGTTAATTGATACTGCCGGCGTGCGTCGAAAGAGTAGCATTACCGATACATTAGAAAAATTCTCCGTCATTAAAACTTTTCAAGCCATTAAAGACGCTCATGTTGTTGTGATGGTATTTGATGCTCAAATCGGCTTAACCGATCAAGATCTGACTTTGTTAGATCTGGCCATTGAAGAGGGTAGAGGATTAATTATCTGCGCTAATAAATGGGACGGATTAACACCAGAAGATCGTGAACAAGTCAAAAAACAATTACTGTATCGTTTACGCTTTGCGCATTTTGCACCTCGCCATTTTATTTCTGCGTTACATGGTTCAGGGGTTGGGAATTTATTCCCGCTGATCGATCAAGTTTATGAAAGTGTGAATACGGAGCTATCTACGACAGACTTATCCGATATTCTGCAACGGGCAATCCGCTCCCATGAACCACCCTTGGTCAAAGGGCGACGTATTAAACTACGTTATGCGCATTGTGGCGGACACCATCCGTTAAAAGTGGTTATTCATGGTAATCAAACTGAGGAATTACCCCTAAGTTATCAGCGCTATTTATCTAAATTCTTTATGAAAACGCTGAAACTGATTGGTACACCGGTAAAGATTATTTGTAAAACGGGCGAAAACCCTTACAAAGGTAAACGAAACATTCTTACGCCAAGACAAATCAAAAGCCGTGAACGCTTGATGAATTTTGTTAAAAAACATGCGAAGCGCAAGAAAAAAGGTTAAATAACAATGATATCGGTCCTAGATACAAAGGATCGATATCATATTGAGCCAATTGTCTAAATTTATTACGTAAGAATTATTATCTATGTTTGCAATCCAAATAAATTAAGATATAATTTTCGCAATTTGTCTGATTTATTCAAGAGATATGCAATGTTAAAAGGTTCCAGTAGTTCGCAAAGTAAGATCTTCCATTTAACGAGTAATGATTCCCTCATCCCTGAAGACAGTATCCAAGCTATTTTGATCGAAGTTGAAAATGCCTTAAAAAGTGTTGCAAGTATAGATGAACACATGATGGTTACCGTTCAGCATCAACAAATGCCTTGGAAATTCATGATTATATTAAAAGATTCGCATAAACCAGGAAAGAAAATTAAGCTTAAAAATGTCGATCTGTATTTCATAGATGAAAACACGATCCTAGGTGAGGGGTCTCAAGGCAAAGTTGCTTTAGCACAACACATTCCCTCAGGCACTTTCGCTGCTGCTAAAATTCAAATCCCCTCAAGCCCTTCATTTGATTATGATCTGAATGTTGAACGACGCAATTTATCAATGACCGAACGTTTATATGGTTATGCGAAAGTGGTACCGACCGATGAAGACTTGGTCAAAGATCTGCCAGAAGAATATACGCCTGATCAGCTTGAAGGAGCCCGCGCCAAAAATACCGTTTATTACACCTTGATGAAGCATTTTCAAGGTCGCAATCTCAACGAGTTTTTATATGAAATCGATAGAAGCCAATCCAAAGATAGTCCGGCCTATTTTGCCGAAAAGCGACAATTAGATATTGCATCGATTGGTAAACTGGCTGTTTATGCTATCCAAGAAGTGCTTAACTTACATGACCTTGGTTTAGCACATCGTGATATTAAAGCCGATAATTATGTTCTGAATACCACAGGGTTGCTACAAGAATGTTCTGCCTTGCGACTGATTGATTTAGGAACGGCGTTATTATCAGATTCAGAGCGTTCAAAAGATGACGCCAGTACCTTTGGTTATATGCCACCAGAATATCTTGTTGATGGTAAAGATCGTCCACATTGGGACAAAGTTTGCGACTACTTCCAATTAGGTATTGTCTTGGCCGAAATATTAACCAAATCTAACTATCAGGCTGGGTTAAAAAAGCTTGCATTAGATCAAGCCGCAGAAGCCGAGAAAAAGCATTTGCCGTTTGATGCAATTAAAGAATTGATGCCGGATGCATTTGCTATCGTCAAAAAACGAAAAAGGAAGGCTAAAGAAAATGCCAGCGCTAAATCATCTCCAGTCGAAACCGAGAAAGCTTTAACACACGAATTGCTTTACTGTTTACATAATCTTATTCATTTGCTTACCAATCCTGATAGGGTTAGCCGAGCACAAATCGATTTAAAGACGCTGTTTTCTGAACTTCGTTCCATCCATGGTCGTGCATCCACGGTTATACAATTAAACAATTCCCAGCAACGTTTCCTAGCTTACAAAATGAAGCGACAGAATACGCAGCTAGATTTGAAAAAAGTAAAACAGGCATCTAATAGCAATGCGGCTATGAGCTCTTCTAGCAGTAGTGTCAGTTTTCAATTACCTAAAGACACGGCGCTCGATAGTCCTAAGCAATTGAGACGCCGTAAATCGGCAGATCTGATCCAGAGTCCTGTTGTTGAAATCAAAGAACAGGATGGATCAATGACTGAAAGACCATCACGCAGCAAATCGACTAGCGATCCCAGAAAGCGCAGTGTGAGTTCGAGTTCGCATCAAGTTAAAAAGATAGAAGGCTCTCCGAAGCCAAAGGGCAGCGCTACTGCAGATTTAATACAACAATTGGGTGACTTAACGCTAGAGTCAGAACAAGACAAAGTGATTAGAAAATTAGCCAAAGTCTGTAAAAGAGTGAAGCTAATGGAATCGTCGCCGGCTTCTAGTAATGAACAAGTTGTCATGAGCGATTTTTTAATGTTTTCTTTGTTAGGCAAACGTTTAACGTCTGCTGTAGAGGAAAAAAGTCCTGATAGGCAGCGTATCCAATTAAATGGTATTGCTAAAATCGCTCAGCATTATGTGCCAAGCAAGAATGAGCCACTTAATCAAGAAATGGCAAAGGTTTCAAAACTGCTGACTAATTATCCAAAGTAATTTCGGTTACGGTACTGATAAAACTTCCTTGGCCTAAACGTGTTTTGAGCGTCTGGCCGAGGGTGAGTTCTTGGCTACGCTGAACAATTTGCGTGCCAGATGCATCGGTTACAATGGCGTAGCCCCGGCTAAGCGTGTTGAGTGGGCTAACGCTATTAAGATGAGTGCTATAGTTACCTAGTCTAAGTGCGGCGCGCTCTAGGGTGCTGGTAATTAACAATTCCATTTTGGTTTGTAAGTGCTGACAGCGTAACGCAATTTGCTGTAGATGCTTTCCAGGATGAACCAGGCGTTTTTCTAGGCTATCCAGTTTTAAGGCATAATGTTGCAATAACCTTTGACTCGCTTGGGCTAATCGCAGGCGTTTCTGCTCAATCAGTCCCAACAAGTCCTGGCTATCAGGTGTGGCCTTTTCTGCCGCAACGGAAGGGGTGGGCGCTCTTTCGTCCGCTACAAAATCGGCGATAGTGAAATCCACCTCATGACCGATACCCGTAATAATCGGGATCTCGCTGTTAAATATCGCGGTTGCTACGATTTCTTCGTTGAAACACCAGAGATCTTCTAGTGAGCCGCCACCACGGCTGAGAATAATGACGTCGGCTTGAGCATCCGTATTGGCCTTTTGCAAGGCATTCACAATCTCTTTTGCGGCTGTTTTGCCTTGAACACTGGTATGGTAGAGCGTAATCGGTGCAATCGGGTAGCGACGCTTTAATACCGTTAAAATATCTTGTAAGGCAGCGCCTGTTTGCGAGCTAATAATGCCGATATGTTGCGGATAACGGGGTAGCGGTCTTTTACGGCTAGGTTCAGAATAACCGGCCGCCTGTAGTTTAA
>CAZCXZ010000170.1:0-3923 GCA_964502705.1 Uncultured Candidatus Berkiella sp.
ATTGCTTCGCTCCGCAGCGGCCGGCGAGCTGACCCCGCGTGCGAGGAAGCCCGTGCGCGTGCGTTCGAAAGCGTGACTACGTTGGCCAGGCTGGAGGCGACCTGCCGCATCGGCTGGGTAGCCAGGCTTATGGACCGCCACTTGCATGCAAAACAGGGCTGCAGCCCTTATCGGCGTCAGCTATTGAATCACTGACCTTACGCAGTTGCAGCCCGCAAGCGCCCAAGCTCAGCGTAAGGCGGCGCGCAAAAATAACATGATTAAGTTTTCTTTCGCGCTGGCAGGACCGTGTAGTTCCAATCACCGTGGAAATTGTCCTGCTTGGGGTTATCGGGTGGCGGATTGCGTTCGCGACGGTCGTGTATTTCCGCCGGCGCGGCGACGAATACTCCCTTTCAAACTCGCGGCTCTCCGACAAAGAGCGCATCGGCAGCTTCTGACGTGGACGCCCGGCGGCGCTGACCTGAGCAATCAACTTGTGGGTAGTTGAGAGACCCAATTTACCCTCGGACGAGACTCGAAGTCTCATTTCGTTTGCCGCAGCGCCTCCAACATCATTGCGTGCAACTGCTCCATGTCCCCAGTTTTGGTTGCAAAGCCGTTGGCGTAAGCGCCCAAATCCGCTTGAACCCCTTCCATATCGGCGTTGCCACTCAAAATCAAGATCGGTACCTTCTGGTACGCACACACACGGCTGCGAATCCGCTTGCATGCTTGCGCCCCGTCCAGACCGGGCATGTTCAGATCCATCATCACCAGATCGACCTCGGCATTTGCGTCCAACTGGGTCAGGACCTCCTCACCATGCGCGGCTTCGACAACGCGCATTCCCCACTTCTGCAGAGCCATCTTCATCATGTCCCGGTTCATCTCGTCGTCTTCGGCGATGAGCACCGTTTTGCCTTGGAGCGTCAGAGGGGATAGAAATTCGATTGAACGAGACTGCGCGATCACAGGTTTCGTTGCACCCGTCACACTCGTATTTTGCTTCGGCTCGTGCGCGAACAGTAGGATGAATTCGGTGTAGTCTCCTTCCACGGAATGAAAGCAAATATCTCCTCGAAACGAGCGCATGGTGCGCCGGCAGTACGACAAACCTAGGCCCGTGCCTTCCTCTTTACCTGCGGTTTGGAACGACTCGAACATCCGCGCCTGCACGTTGGCCGGAATGCCAGGGCCGGTATCCCTGACCCGGACGGAGTAAGCATCCACGGTCAGAGTCAAGGTCGCCGTGGGCTTTAACGGAAAATAGTAAAGGGCGTTCTTTATCAGATTAAACAGAACAAAAATATACGCCGTCTCGTCGCCTCTGAACACAAAGTCCTGAAGGATGATCACGTTGACCTTGCTGCGCTCGGCCTCGCTGGCGTAAGCAAATTCGTCGACTGCTTTGTGCGTGGTCCGCGCCGCGCCCAGGAGCTCAAACTTGCTGGCATCGACATCGCCCGTTTTGACCTGGCGCATGAGCATGTCGATGATTTGCATGCCACGCCTGATGGCGGTTTGGCCGCGTATCAAGTGAGGACCGAAGACCTCGGCAGCCCGCTGTTGGTCGGCTTCGGCGGACAGCTTTGTCATGGAATCGAGGCAGAGCTGAACTTGACTGAGTGGATTGCGCATTTCATGCGCAATGGAGCCCGCGAAGGCCGTGAGGGACTCAACTTTTTTCTGAGCCAACATGCCCTTGAAGTTGCTGCGCGTGAAATACAGCCCGGCCCCGATGGTGTAGATCATGGCTTGCAGGTGAACCGTCGCGACGATGGCGTGATTCAGCTCCCAGAAATCGGGGATCGTGAAAATGGCCGCGACGATGGCGAGTCCTACACCGATGGCCATGTTCAGGATGGCCAGCATCAGATGCGGGAAAAGGACAATGACAAAAAATACCGTCGCCACTTCCACCATGGATCTAAGAATGGAGTAGTTGCTGGCAAGCAACTGATAGGTCGAGAAAAAAGGCAGAGCGAAGCTGACACCAAAGAACCAATACCACGGAAGATACTTTTTGAACTTCACGGGCCAGCGAGGATTTGACCAAAGGCCAAGGCAACCTAGGACTGCCAGGATTCTGAGTTCAATGTTCTCATGTTCCACCGGAGTTATATACAGCCAGAGCACCGTGTAAAAGCTAAAGACCGCAGTCCCCACGGCACCGACCAGGACCATGGTTCGGGCCGAAGCTTTGGCGCTGTCCTGAAGTGAATCCTCAAATCTTCGGAGCACGTCACTGACCATTTCGCTCTCTCCCTTCAAGAAGCGGTAGGACATAGAACACGTCCACGGGCCGGCGGGTCACTTTCATGGTCCGTGTTTTTACTTTGATCGTCGGCCAAAAAGGTCTTAGTAGACGAACTCACTTATGGCAAAGGACATGCCGGCACTCCCCATGAGGAATGCAACCTGCTTGCCCTTGGTCAATTTCCCCTCGTCCTTGGCTTTGGCCATCGCCGCCGGAACGGATGCCGAGACGACATTGCCTGTCTCCGGGTAGATATGGAATATATTTTCTGAAAAACCGTACCGGTCTCCCACCTTGTTCCATGCAGGTGTGGACGAGGTGTGCGTAAAAACAATGTCCGCAGCGGCAGGAGTAATTCTCGACTGCTCGATCAGCACCGGTAGTTCGTCGAGCAAGTGTTCGTGAAGTTCAGCGCCTCGAGCGATAAACCTCTTCTCTCCCAGCTTCGCCACAGCGGCACAGTCCTGGTAGTAACCCCGAGAGCCGCTTAGCGGAATCATGCAGAGGTCAGCCAATTCGGGCTTTGAGTGGAAGGCGATCGTAAAATTCTCCGAATCCTGCGGAAGAAGAAGTGTGGCTGTGGCAGCCTCTCCTATCGTGTAGGAAGGCAACAAATAGTCCAACTCCTCAAAACTACCCACTGCGTAGTTGGCCGGAAACCCGCTTGATTCGTCGAATACATTGAATTCACCATTCACGATCATGGCGTTGCGAAACTTGCCTGTTTTGAAAAGGCTGTCGACCAGTGAAACAGCGCGGGTCCAGCTCATGCAAGCGTCGATGACGTCGAAGCATTGCGCGTTTTTGAAGCCAAGCGATTTCGCAACCATGTACGAGTTTCCAGGCTCCCGAAAGCCGCCACCGATGCCAACATAGATGCACAAGTCAATGTCTTTTGGCTGAAACGCAGTGCCACCCAGTGCCGAGAAAACCGCTTGCGCAATATGATCGATGGGCAGATCCGCATCACCCCTCCAGTTGCGATTGACCAGGCCACTTCGGTCCAGAAGAGTCTTGACGACTCTGAGTAATTTCTGGAGATCGCCATTGAAGTTCTTCGAATGGAAGCGTACCAAGTCCACCACTTCGTCATTGCATACTTTTCTAACAGGGAAACTTGAAGCGACGTTTTCTATGATCATTTGAGGGGGACTGACGGGATCAGCCTAAAAAAGTGGCATGCTCCGATGCCAAGGAAGGGCGTGCATCCAGCCCAGGACAATCCCTGCGCATTGGGTCACACACAGGGATTCGAGAACGTCGTCATGGGGGGGGCGTGCCGGGATACGGGTCAAAATGATACTTAAGCCTTTTGAGTATAAAAATCTCCATCCTATGTGAATTGATGCACCAATTTCTACCACGCCTTCAACCCCCTGGCGTCAGGCTCTCTAGAGGTTCAACGCGTCGAATCCACTTTTGAAACAGTAAGGCCGCTTCGCTGAGCTGCATCTTCACGTCCGTCGCCAGTTCTGGCAGGCT
Source organism: Uncultured Candidatus Berkiella sp. (assembly GCA_964502705.1). Taxonomy (GTDB): domain Bacteria; phylum Pseudomonadota; class Gammaproteobacteria; order Berkiellales; family Berkiellaceae; genus Berkiella. The sequence continues at coordinate 3,722 of CAZCXZ010000170.1, forward strand.
GTCATGCCCGCCCGAAACTGCCATGGGCGCGCCATTGACGACGGTATGGGCCATGGCGTGCAGGCGCAACAAAATGTCGCGCAGCCCGTCATCGTCGCGTGTCTCTCGGACGAACTCATCGAGCTCGTCAATCGTGCTCAGCAGGTCCCGCGTGTCGTAGCCGTCGCGGACCTTCTGCAAATTGGTGCTATCCAAGCGGCCA
>CAZCXZ010000170.1:3933-5366 GCA_964502705.1 Uncultured Candidatus Berkiella sp.
CCGTTTCAATGGTTTCACGGGACTTGCTCATAATTTGCCCTTCTTGCTTGAACCGCCCTTGGGCGCCTTCGAGCCTTCCCTCATTTGATCACTGGCGGCACGGGCCTGCTTGGCCGCCTGCCGGAACAATGTTTCCTTCAACCAAGGCTCTGGCGGTTTCCATGGCGTGACGAACGCGGCATCTAACCGCATCCTTCATTTTATGGCGCCTGTCGTTTGGCGCACATGCATAGCTGTCGCAAACCCACAAGCGCTGAACAAATAGTCCGTGTACAAATCCAGTTCAGCTTTCTTGATGGGCTCCGATGATCGAGGATGGCTGCGTAAGGTCAGTGAATCAGTCGCGAATGGCCATGGCTTTGTTTTGCCAACTGCGAGTGTGGTTCAGACCTCAGTCAAACAAATACTCCACCTCACCCAACCAGCGCTCTTCGATGCGCGTGAGGTTGGCCCGCTTTCCAACCTGCACCCGGTGGCCCACCGAGCTGCGAAAAGCGGTCCCCTGGATTTCTTCCAGCCATCTGTCGGCCGTCTCCTCGGGAAAGTCCAGGCCAAGCTCTTCAGCCGCGTCAATTCCGCTTTCATACCCTTTGGTATAGGCGTACAGAAGTGACATCGTGTCGCGATGACGGCCCGGAACGCAGTAAAAAACGCCAAACGCCCTGTCGTAAACAAACGGACGGCTCAGGTCGGCAAGATGGAGCGGCTCCGGTTCGGAGGCGCCGGTTTTCTCGAGGGCCTGCAATTGTTGAGAGGTCAAACTGCGCATGGCTATCTGGTTCAGGCCGCAGCCTGGTACTTCAAATCAAGCCGGGACGGGCGCTTGTGGTTCATGGCATTTATCTTTCACACATCGACAGATCCAGACGCCGGGGCGGATGGACGGTGGGAGGATGCGTTCGGTTTCATGCTAGTCCGCTTTGGAGGCGTTTGCACGGGTTCTGTGGGTGTAAATAAGTCACACCAACGTGGGGTGTGCGGCGGAATCAACCGCGGCGTGCGCTGACGATTCCTGTTCAGTCGTCGGTGGTCGGTGTGGTGGATGTGATGGAAGAACTCGTCAAGCTCACGCTGCTGACGCGTGATGTGCCGCACTATCTGGTGGGCCGTTAGAGCGAGCAGAAGGAGAGTGCCAAAGCGTTTGCTTGGCGGTTGAATTAGCGGAGGTTGTGAGTTCTATGAGACAAATCAGCCTCTAGCCCTTTGGGGGCGGTCACAGAAAGCTATTGAATTGACAGCGGATGTCCGTGCGCTTTTTTTACCTCAAGCTGTGACAGGCGGAATGAGTAACGATATCTATTTGATAGCAGATGGAGTCTCCGCAACCGTGACAGCGCCACGCGTAGCGAGCAAGGCACCATGGCGCACCGCCACCAGGTCCCCTTCGGCCAGCGGTTGCCAGGCCTCGTCGGTGAGCGGCACGCTTGCGATGA
>CAZCXZ010000171.1:0-5354 GCA_964502705.1 Uncultured Candidatus Berkiella sp.
TATCTTTTGGCATTTTACCATCAATTTAAGTGTCCAGAATCATTAAACCACTACATTCTTAGGGGCGAGGGGTGTAATGCTTATCAATCTCGATGCTATCAATTTCTTTGGCTTGTCTTTTAGCGGCGGCTTGCTTGCCTGTTGATATTGAGAAGCTAATATGGGGCTGACACTTAGGCGCTGAGAAATGCAGATGCTAACCTGGGTCTCGGGATAACCTTTCTCCATTTACATTGTTAATTTACGATGGGGTAATCGCTCGTACAAACCCCAGTTTTTTGCCTCTTGCGGCAAATAGATTGGGATCTCATTTGGACCAGCTGCATCCAAACGTTCACACAATGTTATGTTAGGATATTTTGCAGTGCATTTTCGAATTATTTCAAAATTGAGCTGATGTGTTGAAATGATTAAAATCGATGCACTTTGATTTAAAGCGTATATTGCTTGCATCAGTTCATCAACTTCATTTTCTTTTACGTAACTCCAGCTCAGGTCAATTTGTTTAAAACCCGGTGCCGCAGAAAACAAATTGATATCTCGTAAAGGGTTTGCACTAAACGACAAATCTAAACAATCAAATTGAAAATTTCTTGAGCGTGCTTTTCCGCGTTTAATTAAAAAACGTCTACGTTCATGATCTGGCATCCATGTTAAGATAAAATGTCTTGCAACCCCATTTTTATATTCAGTTTGCGCTTCTTCAACGACAAAGCCACAGTTTTTAAGTACACGCTTATCGACCAGTGCGGATGTAAAACTGGATACATAAATACGATCCATCATTCGTGCTCGCTGCAATATACGTAAGGCATTGTAGGTGCCTTCCATGCTGCAATTTGACAATATGCCAAGAAACGTTGCAATTTTGAATGTTTCTGGATTGTAATTTGAAGTTGATACTAAGTGCTCTAAATCGTTAATATCACCTCTTTCAAATTTGATGGCAGGTGAAGACGATGAAGATGATGAAGCTGCACCTGAAGATGAAGAGGGCAAATTCGGCTCATGAATGTCATAGCCTATTACTTGCGTTTCACTGAAACCTGCTGCATTTAATGCATTATAGATTGTTATGCATTCATCTCCGTTACCACATCCAAATGAAAACAAAGTAATTCCCTGTGAAGGCAAACCATGCTTTACAGTGGAGACAATATCTTGTGCAATTGATTTGTGGGTGGTTTTATAAAATGCTGTGGCTTCGGCTCTGTAATGGTAATTAAAGCCCTTTTTCCAATCAACGATGACTCTTTTCTTATCGAGATGATTAAAATCAAATAGAGCGCCAGCTTCAGTGAATGTATGTAGCAAATCTGTATATTCTTTTAATCGCTTTAAATGTAGGAGAGCGTTTTTACTAGTGTTTGAAAAGACATCATCGATTTCAGAAAGGGGTATCGTGTTATATATCAAGTCAGAAGTTCCATCTCGAAATTTAAGAATAAGAATACTGTTGCCGTTGGGAAGAACGTGGCCTGTGTTGATTGTAGGATTCTCAACCCAAATGATTTTAGTAATCAGTTTTCCTTTGTAAACCATTTCTTCGCCAGCTGGGAATTCCAGTTTTGTTCTTACAACTTTATCTCTAAAATCGAGAGTGTTTTTATCTATCCTGTGTTTGTCAAGTTTTTGTATATGCCTTAGGAGCTTTTCTCTCGTCGAATTATTAACTGGTTTACTAGGCCTTACTGGTTTCATATGCTTTAGGTTGGGAACCGTTAATACGGTTTCTACAGGGCATCCCGATAGGTCGCTGATAACTTCAGTTTGCTGAATAGGATCTAGCTGTAATTTTCTTGCTGTTTTATCTTTAATGGCAGTGAGATCTTGATCTTCTCTTTTCGGTAAATAGGATACAAAATCGCCATTTTTAAAGCCTAGTTCAAATGATTCATTAACGCGCTTTAAACGTGATATTAAGGTATGTAAATCAGTGGAGCCAAACAGTGTTGAACGAGAAGCTTTTATTTGTAAAGATGCCATTTGTGTTGTCAGTGCTGCAATATCTCCAAGAATTTCATCATTTGGACCAATTACAATATCACCAAAGGTATCTGGATCACTTGCGGCCTGTTGAAATATACCAGCCTTAATAAGGGATAGCAGTTCTTTATCAGATTTTAATAGCGGATGCGCTTTGGCTAGCTGTAAAGGATTTAGTCCAGCTTGGTTTTTGCAAATCACGACACAGCCAGCCCTTATGTGCTTTTTTGCTTCGAGGGCATCACCACGCTCAATGCTTTGAATGAGGGGGGAATCACTGGCGTTGTCGTATTCTGCATTAAACATCTTTATAAATTTCCACATTTATTAGTTTAAAATTTTTAAATCAAAACAATACAGAACACCAACTTTGCTGTAAATAATAAAAATTCTTAGTTGTTAATATGTTGATATGTAAATAAATTCATGGTTCTTATCTCTCTCCCATGAAGATGATGTAGATGCTCATTAGAGGAATGACCCGATCCCTTATTTTTCATTAGACCATTTTTTGGTAATTTGATTACTTGTGCCTTTTACACCATTTCTATCCACCTGCAATACAGCTGATTCGTCCATTGCAAATTGATATCGGTCGTTAGTAGAATCGAGTTCATAATTTTCTAGAGGGGCAAGATTGATAGGTAAAATATGATATTGTTTTGAGCTCTTAAACTTATTAAAAAAACCTTTTAAATGGACACAGCCTGTTACAAAAATACCAGCCTCATCTTTAGCCTGTATTTCCTTAGTCATGACTCTTTCCCTGTGACAAAAGGATCGATCTGATAGGCAACTGTCTATTCTGCCTTTATCAACAGGATAAAATGTATAACCGCATTGTTCATTCATTTTTTTTCTTAATGGGTTGTAAAAATCTGTATAATCAGGACGCTCAGCATAGCCAACACTGAGCCCCAAACTTTTGGCAAATAGAAAAATGGCTTTTTCAATTTGATATATTCTTAAGCTATCATGAATTTCACCAATAATGATAAGTAACCTTTTTCCTAAATTGAGTGCATTTTTTTGCGCGTGCTTTATTTCGCATTTTAGCGGCTTTAATATTTTGTCTTTTGAATCATTACTGATACCAAATGATGATTTGATAGATTCATAAAATTCTTTATCAATCATATTGTTGAATTTAAGATAAAGTGCTAAGCAAGGTATATTTAACCCTGTATTGTTTTGTAAACTGAAATCTGAACCTTGGTTGATGAGCTCAAGAAAGGCGACCTTTTTATTGGCTCTTAAAGCATAAAATAGCGGTGTCTCATCTTCATTGTCGCAACTATCAACACAAGACCCGCCTTTGATAAGTTGTCGTATTGTTTTTACATTACCTTTCAAGGCTGCCATGTGAAGTTGAGTGATATCTGTCCTTTCTGCAATAAAGCTTATATCAACATCAACTTCAAAAGTGGACACTTTTCTTTTTTTATAGAGCTCGTCTTGCTCGACTAATGTGTCTATCTCTTGCTCTCTTTGGCGCTTGTTATTTTTTAGCACAGAGGATGTACCATTTTTCATAAATTTCCTCGCTGTTTAAATTGACTTATTAAAAAGAACCCCAGTCTAGTTTTTTATACTAAGCAATGTAGGAGCGTTTTTGTTCTTCGGTGCTTATTTCTTGACTGGCGATAGTGTTGTTGGGGCGAGTTCAAAATTAACGACTAGTTCTATTGTCGAGCCTCTGGTTCGTAAAGCTCAATTTTTTCTATTCGAAGAATATTATCACTACACTGTTGTGCATCCATAAATTTGAAGAATAAAACCACCACCATGTCTACGTGTAGTGACTTTTCGTGGCACCATGATATCTTGTTCTTACATACTGATATAAATCGGACTAGCAGTTAACCTAGTACTTGAGCTATTCACTTCGTCTAATTCATAATTTATTTCATTTTTAACGATTTGAATATCTGCTGATAACTTGACTAATACAACCTTTACTGCATTACTACCAATGTTACATTCGGGATACTCTTTTAATTCTGCTCCTATTTTATTTAACATAGTCTCAATCATATCAATGGCCAAATTTGGATTAGCATTAATCACTTTTTTCGCAAATACGATAGCGTCGTCTATCTCTTTAATTTTGTTCGACCACCTTCTTTGGTAAGTTGCTATCTGGTTATGTTGATGATATTCCAAGCTGTTGGTAAGGTTCCAAAAAAATATAGAGGAAATAGACTCGTAGTTTTTAAAAAAATATGAAATATTTACATTGTTTAAATAGTTGATATTTTGAACAGGCGAACAAGTAGAAGTTACGCTCATGTTTTTTTCCGGTAATGAGTCTGTTATTAATCTTTTTTGTTCATTTTTGTGTATTTGAAAACTATGAAGGCTCATAACGCACTCCTTATATCTGAATAAGAACATATTCAGAGAATTAATGATGCTATGATTTTAACTATATTACTCCCAAAGAGTAAATAAGGCCTTCACAGTTAGTAAATATACACAATCAGGGCGTAGCCTGCCTTTTTTAAGGGACCCTTGTTTTATTCACAGTGTCGCTCTCAACATCCATACTCATATGTTCATTCTTCAGTGCTTGTTTTTTATTTGCAGCTTGCGCCGTTGCCAGTTGATACTGATGAGCCAGTGTTGGGCTAACGCTGGGCAAATAGCTTAGAATGTTTTTTTGTAAATCTGCAACGCCAATTTGAGCCAGTGCCGTATAGATACCACCTGCATACTTAAGCTCTGCTTCTTTAGCAGAAGGGTAAGGTAAGTTGTAATATTGATTTACTTCATTTTCAGGCATGTGCTGTAAGCTTGCGATGTAATAAGGGGTTAGTCGTTTCTCCCAATGATTTTTCTTAAGAGCAGCATTAAGTGATGACGTAAGTTTTTGACTAGACAAATTCACAATGAAACTCATTTGGAACAACAGAGTATCTGGGATACAAGCAATCAATTTTGCAGCACCTTCATCACCGATCTTGTTAAAACTTAAGTGAAGTGAGTGGATTTGCGTGTCTTTTACTGTTGCAGCCAAGCTTGCTGCACCCTCATCACCGATTTCGTTACTGGATAGATTAAGCGTGTGGATTTTGGAGTCTTTTAAGGTCGGAGCGAATTTTACTATTACATCATCGCCGATCTTGTTATAACTTAGGTCAAGCGTGTGAATTTTCGTGTCTTTTAAGGCTGCACCCAAGCTTGCTGCACCATCTGCGACGATATTGATATTTTTTAGAACAAGCGTGTGGATTTTCGTGTCTTTTAAAGATTTTGCAAATTTTGTTATGTCGCCTTCGCTGATATTGTTACGGCTTAAGTTAAGCGTGTGGATTTGCGTGTCTTTTAACGCTGCGCCCAAGATTGCTGCACCTTCTGCGCTAATTTTG
>CAZCXZ010000172.1:0-5351 GCA_964502705.1 Uncultured Candidatus Berkiella sp.
CTTATCTGTCCAGTTATTGAGAAGCTTAAGGCTTTCTCCCGGAAAGTGATTTTTTAATCTTTGTAAATTCAATGCAACTATTGCGCGATAAGTAAAATTATGTGATGTTCCTTCCCTGAGAAATATGATTTTTTCCTTTTTTGCCTTTAATTCAAAATGAAGTATTTTCGAAAATGCCTCCAAAGCAATCCCAGATGTCGAATTAATTGCATTTGTTAAGTAATCTTCTTTATAGGAAAATGGCTTTTCATAAAAAAATGCAAAGTATCTTAGTATTGAAAAAGGAAAGAGTTTAAGAATCGGTCTAAGGATTATTATTACTTTATTGCTATAATTTAAAATTCGTTCTTTACTATATGTTTCGAAAATCTCTAAAACTTTTTCGCGTACTTTATTTCTAAAATGATTTGGAATTTTTTCATAGTAATCTGAAACCCATCGAACAAATTCAAATTCAGGAGAACTTACATCAAAACCTCTTTCCTCCATATATTCTTCTGAAACAATACGTAAACTTAAATTAACGATTTCTTCTTGAGTTAATTTGGTTTTTAATTGAAGAGAATTCTCAATAACTAGCTTTTCGTGTTCTATAATGCCGCTCATCAAATATTGTCGAAATCTAAATAATTTACGATCAGAAATTATAATATTTATTATATTCAAATATTCTCTTGGATTTTTAGAAAATCCTTCGGTCAGTCTTCTTCCATCTTCAACCCACCAGTATTCAAGATTACTTGATTTTTCATGTTCAAGATAATTTTTTAATAGAGAAATCTTCTGATCATCTCCTGATTCCTCCAGATCATTTATTGAAAAGCTTGAGCCGCCAGTTTGAACATCACCTATTCCACTTAGAGTTGGCTTAACTGCACTCTCAAATTCTTCATCTGTGAGTATTAAATTACTTGCATGCAGATAATATCGAAAAGTTGACTCTGCATCCGTAAAATACTTCTCTAAAATTTCTGGGTAGTGACTGCCGTGAAATGAATATTTGAATTCTAGTAGTGAACGCGCTGCTAAATGTTTGTTATTCAAATCCAATTTACTACAAGAATCCAAATATTTTTCAATTATGATTTTACAGAAATCATCTTTCTCTTCATTAGTAAGTTGACCCCAAATATTATAAAGTTTTTCTTTTATAGAGTACAATATTGTAGAAGAATAATAAGATTTTCTATTTAGAAAGAATCTTAGAAAATGTTTTTTTTGATTCTGATTTACAGCAGAAACAAATGCAATGCGATTCAATGATTCATAGTTACTTTTTATAATCGCATCAAATAAAACTTGGTATTTTTGTAAATCAGTGATTATAAGTTCATTTAATGCAATATCTATTAAATAAACTAGTATGTTAACGCTACCATGTTCTAAATTAAAATAAAATGTATTCCTATCGTAATTCCAGATGCAGCATGTATCGAAAAAATAAAAATCCTGACTTAAATACTGTTCTCCTAACCCGATAGTGGATTCATGATATTCAAAAGAGAAATTCAATCTTCTTCTTTCTTCACGTTGAAAGTTTTCAAAATAATTTATAATTAAACTAACTTGCTCAGGAAAATTCAATAATATTTTTCCAATTAATTCTTTTTCTTCATTCTCCAGGTGAAAGCTTTTTTTAAAATTTTCAAGAATAGTTGCGAGTACTATTTCTGGATATTTAGAATATACTTTATTTTGAATTTCATTCCATTCTTTATTATAACTTCTTGAATCCGATGAAATAAACTTATAAATATCTTTGAAAATTAAATTTAATGTAACCGGATTTAGCTTATTTATTAATTTGATTAGTTCATTCTGTTCCCAGTTTTCAAGTTTAAAAGTAGTAACTACCTCAATCGTTTTTACTAAAATACTCTCATCTTCAAAATTTATCCTATTTGCATATGCTAAAAGTAAGTAAATTTGATTTTTAGTTAAATTTACAAAATATTCTTTCTCGGATAGAATAAAAAACCAATTTCTAACTGCTAAGCTGAAGAATGCCTTATCGAAGAATTCCTTCCTTAACAAATCTAAGATTATTCCAATTTCATTCTCAGTTGGTTCGTTTAATTCTGCAATAAATTTTACTACGTTTAATTTTATAATTATATCATAATCTTTATCCTCAAGAAGAACACGTAAATCCTTAAAAAGATTCATATCTCTGCTTCTTAAATAATTTAGATAGTATCCTATGGTTGGGAGGAAGAAATATTTCGCTTGATTTTCTTTAATAAAAGTCAAAATATAATTGTTACTTGTATATAAATATTTGACTGCAATGTAATCAAAAAATGTTTGATGAAAAATGGTAATACTAACTTCGTCTTCTGATTTTTTTAGAAATCCACTACTTATCAGAAACGTATTTACTTTCGGATTAAAATTTGTTGTATTTCGAAAGCTAAAATAATTGATATCGAAACTTTCTTCAAAAAGCATCATCTCTATTAAAGTAAAGATTTGCATTTCAATAAGATCGGAATTTATTCCATCAATATTTTTAGTTATTTTATCCCAAAGTGCACTATGAAGCTTTAAGTCATTTGAAATATCTTGAATATTTGAGATTTGATCATAAACTTCAAATAAAATATGTAGTCGAATGGGTAAGGAGAAAAATGTTAAAATCAGTTCTCGTTTTTTCTGTTCTTCAGGAAGGCTTAAATCAAACCTTGAAAATATACTTTCAATTTCATGCGTCGGAATATTGCCAATAAATATCCTTTTAGAATGAGGCTCATAAATTTTAAAATTTCCATTGTACGTCAAATCAAATGTTCTACATGAGATAATTATGCATATATTATCCAATTCTCTAAATCTTTCAATAAACTCAATGAATACATTTAATTTACTGTTATCCCATGAAATAACATCTAGGGAATCAATGATTACAATTATTTTATGTGATACACGCTTAACTTCAAGAAAGAATTCATTTTCATTCTCACAATAAGGATATATTTCTTTTATCAATGATGCTAAATTATTTATTCTAATATATTTTCTACATTGAATAAATAATACGTAATGTTTTTTTGCTAATTCGTCTACTAAGGAGATTAACACAGATGATTTACCACAACCTGCTTCTCCTGAAACAAAAATTATTTCTTGACTATCTTCAATTAACGTATTTATATTCTTTAGTTCTGGACGTTTAAATAGATAATTGGTAGAATTATTAATTTTTTTACCTTCTGGAAGTTTAATTCCTTTTGGTGGCGTATATATATAATCTAAATTTTCTTTTGAAATTACATCAAAGTCTGGCAAGAAAGAGTATTTTATTGAAATTAATTCCTTTTGCAAAAATTCTCCCAAATTTTCTATTCCATGGCAGGAAATTAAATTGAAATCACCATCCGGACTAGGAAGACCTTTTTGTATACCTACAAGATATAGATAACCATTCTCCCGAATGAAAACACCACTTCCTGAGAAACCCTTAAAAAAACTATATACAGGCTCTCCAGAAGTACTTTCTGTCAAATTTTCTACTTTTAGCTCAAATCGAATATTGGTATCCGGTATGTGATTATCAGTTCCTCTTATCGATATGGAATTTCTAGACCTGGTAGAATTTGGATACCCTCTGAAGTGATACTCCTTTCCAGAATACCTTCTATTTAAAAAACGGATTGGAATAGGACTTTCGAATTCAAGAGAGTGCTTAATTAGTTCGTCGTTTGATACTTTAATTACACATATATCGTTTGCAATATTATCTGAAAAAATAATTTTACAAGGTTTTAGTATTTTAAAATTTACTTCAGATTCATATTTTTTATACTTAATTGAAATATTTTGAATAAGAAGCTTATTTCTATTTTCAATACTGGGATTCTCATGTAAGACATGTTCTGCTGTAATAATGTAGATTCCAGCATTTGCATAATAAAATATAAAACCGCTGCCAGTTCCGGTATCAGAATCAATTCTGACTACGTAATTTTCGAGAATATCATCGCAGTTCATAACGAAATCGAAATCCATTTTTTATTTTGACTATTATAGATACATGTAAAATTATATTTAGATTCATTTTCTTCACTAAACAGACCTTTAAAATTTTCTTCTGGATAATTAAAAATAAATTCAATTTTATGAATGTATTTACCTTCATTGTCTTTTCTACGCTCTGGATTACAAAGAATTTTTGATAATGTTTCCTTGTCCGGAAATCCAGTTTTACCGCTAGTAGAGATTAAAAAACGATTAGTTTCTATGATTTCTAACAGGTCATAATCTAGATTACATTTGCTTCCATGATGAGAAAGTTTTACCATATCAACAATGAGTTTGTTTGTTTTAGAAAACCCTAGTTCGAACAATGAGTTTCTTACAACTGGGTTATGCGCATCAGCTAATAAAAGAATTATGTTCCTTAAGTTACCTTCTGCTTTCGACTGAAATAAACAAGCAATACTGCTCTTATTTGGAATGCTAAGATCGGCAGAAAATCTATTCTTTGATAAATGTTCTATATCTGAATACCAATCTATTTTCTTATTTGCAGTATCTACTGATGATTCATCAATTTCAGTTTGCCAATTTTCATTTAATTCTTTCAATACTGTAAGATCAGGCGAGATTACTAATAATTTATAATTTTCAAATAATTTAGTAGTTTTATTATAGATTAAATTTTTATTCCAAACAAATTCCAAATATTTATTTAAATACTTTTCTAAGGTGAAGCCATGTTGATAATTTGTATCAATTTCTCCATTTATGTTTTCTATTTTTAGGTTTAGATCAATTTCTCGATCGGAAGTTTCCTCCTGGAAGTGTTTTGAAATTGCGATTCCTGAATTAAACCAAATTTCCTTTATTTTACTTTCAATTGTTTCCTTAGTTTCTATTTCTACATACCTCAACAAACCGCCAATATGATCTATATCAATATGAGTTATAATTAATAAATCGATAAATTCATTTTCTGGAATTTCATTAATTCGTTCTGCCAGGCTATGGTTATAAGTATTTTTTATTCCCGAATCAATCAAAACGTTATATCTTTTTGTTTCTGCTTCAAACGATAGTAAAAATGAATCTCCCGAATAAGCTTGTAAAATGTCTAGATTTATCAAATGTTTTACCGGATCGAAATTTTTGGGAGAGTCTTTATCTATTTGTTCTCGTTAAAATTCTGCGACTCCTAAATAAAGAAGAAAAATAGCGATAACGATGGATGCAACTTTTCATTTTATCTTAAATGTCACCTATTTTGACGCAATATGTAACTTCCCAGAATAGTTATTATGTCGCATAACATGCGATATGATTGAGTGTACTCATACATCCTTTACAGTTCTGTCTTGATACATACTTTACAAAAA
>CAZCXZ010000173.1:0-5349 GCA_964502705.1 Uncultured Candidatus Berkiella sp.
CCATTTGCCGTTTACGATCACACCGGATAAAGTAAAATGAGTTTTGTCTACAAACAGGTATTCATGATAAACTCCTGGAAAAACTTTTACTGTATCCCCCTTATCGAGTGAGTCGATTGTTTTTTGAATGGATTCTCCATCATAAACTTCCACCGTCCGTGAAAAAACCTCTGAAGTGAAGAAAAAGAGAAACCCAATAACAACCCATAGGTGGTAAAATTTATTTCGATTTCGGTTAAACTGAATAGATAGGAAAGACTTTGTAAAACTCATTATTTTATGGAACTCCGATGGTGATATGATTCAAATTCTAGTGCAACTGGTAAACCGGACGGAACAGACTTGGGAAATTTTGGCATGTTTGTTTCATCATTTAATGTTTTTAAAAACGCAACAAGAGAGCTGATTTCAATTTTGTTCAGTCCCATTTTCCTTACATGCCAATGGATTCGGAGATCACTCGGAGCTCCGTTTCCCCTTCCCCCACCCTCATTATAAAAATTCACAACTTCTTCCAGTGTTTCCAAATTTCCAGAATGCATATAAGGTGCGGTCTTAGCAATATTCCTTAAAGTAGGAACACGAAAAGACCCTCTGAGTAATTCTTGTCCTGTAATGATTTCTCTTCCATAATCTCTCTCCGTCCGATCAAGGACTCCAATGGTAGCAAATACATTGTTTGTGAACATTGGCGGTGGGGGACATTCAGCACACCGAGCGACAAAGGAACGAAAGACATTGTAACCTAACAGCTCTTCACTACTCAAAGCTTCCTTTTTACCAGTGGACCATTGATCAAACCGACTGCTAAAAGAAACAAGTGACCTTTCAAAAGAAGAAATGGCATCAATGACCAAAGAAGCGGTAATTCTTTTACCCTTTGTGCCATAGGCTTGGCGAAACATTTTTTGATAGAATGGGATTTCGTTTAACCGAAATTCAATGATTTCTTTAGAACTTCCCATTTCCTCTGGCGAATAGAGAGGGCCCTCGGCTTGGTCTTCCAGATTAGAAGCTCTCCCTTCCCAGAATAGATTTTTCATATAGACAACATTCCACAAACTGGGGGCTGATCGTTTCAGTACTACGCCACCTTTTCTGGTTGGGCCATATCCAATTCCGTTTTTCCCCATACTTTGGTTTCTTCCGTCTGATAAACTATAGGCCGGATGGTGGCAATGAGCACATGACAGTTGTTTATCGCCAGAAAGAATTGGATCAAAAAATAAGTATCTCCCCAAATCAATCACTTGGGGATTCAGTTTGGGTTGCGGAAGCGTTTGCCCAAGCCCCCCATTTTTCTCTAACGAATTTACATACCGATAATCAATCACACAAAAGTCTTTCTCTTGTGTCCACCCCTTAGGACAAAGAGAAGATAGATGGAAATCAGAAGGAGGGTCTACCACCTCAAACACAGACAATTCTTGAATGATTCTAGGTTCCACTTTAGAACAATAACAAACAAAAAAGATTAAAGCAAAGAATCCAAAATAAAACCGATACTTCACAAGACAAAAGAAACATAGAGAGAAAAGATAGAAATCATTTTAATGGCTAACTTCAAAAGAAAACCAAGAGTTTTACCATATAAAAAATCCCCCCTCTAAAGGCTCATTGATATATATCAATCCTTCACTTGATCATATCCATAAGATCATAAGTTAGGGATGATTTATTTTAATTCAGTTTTGCTTGAAACAAAAGAAAACCTAAAGTGGCAAAGACACCTCCGAAAAAAATAAACAACTCTGGACCAAATGAACCGGTTTGCCAATTGGCACCAACTAATAATAAATAAACGACAGGCGCAATGTATTGATTGGTAAATAAACTGGCAAATGTCAACTGGTTGGCCAGTCCCCCTTTCAGAAATTTCCATAGGAATAGATTCGGATTGCCCAGGATCGTTGAAAGGGCAAGGGTTGCCATAAAAGCCATCTCTAGTAAAGAAACACCCACTCGTGGGTCGATGGACATACTAAGATAAGTAGGATTCTGAAAAATATGACCAATCAAACCGATTCCCCCAGGAACCAATGCTAGGTGAATTAAAATATCATCGAGAATCCAAGAGCTTTTTGGAGTTTTTCTAAGATACAAAAGAATTTCATAAAAACTAAAAAATACAAATCCAATCGAAGTAAACATTGAAGTCATAACCAAGGAAGACTTGGGATTGATATGAACGGCAGGGGCCGATAACAACATCAATATGGAAGAAATATTTCCACCACCAACGATCATAAGGAAGGCAAGATTTGCGGTGAATGGCCAAAGATGAAAATGTCTCGTAGCCAATCGCAAGCCAACAATCACTAGCAGTGAAATAGCAGAAAAAATTGACAATACGGGACCATCTGCGTGGTAAAATAGTGGTGAGCCCAAAATCCAAGCAATTAAGACAACAGTAGAGCCGATTAAAATCACAAAGTCAAGAATCTCAGCCCAGGTCAAAAAGCGTTTTTCCATACAATTCTCTTACCTCTCTAAACTTCATTGATTGGCCTTGGTTTGTCTATTTTTGCAAACAAAATTTGATTTAGACAATCTCAGTTTTTTTTGTTCCAACGACTTGGTAACTGAGAAGAGGAGCGTAAGTTACGCATTGGCTTATTTTTGCGAAAATAGATTGGAAACCCATTTGTAATTTTGAAAAAGAATGGCCGCATATTTTTGAATTGTTTTCTTTCAATGGTTGAATAGTCTATCCGTCCCATGGTGACAATGCGAAGTTGGTTTCCTTTTTCCCAACGGATACAATGGCAAACTCTAAATATTATTTGGAATTGATCGCATTTTATATCGCATACAAAGAAGCAACGAGTAGTGAGCGAGCTCTCTTTGTTCTTGTTGAGATACTCAAACAACAATCTTCCGATTTTTTTTGTGAAGTCGTAGAACTCTTTCGTAGGTATGGAATTAAAATATTGTAGGTTATAAATGAGGGATAGGCCACGAAGCAAGCGGCCGATTGAATTTGCTCCTTATAACGATTCTTCTGCGGAAGACCGCCAAACAGAACAAAGAAAAACAAACAACGACCATGAATTGGTTTATCTCCTCGTAACTGTTTTTAGATTTTCATTCATTGCACATTAATCTCGAACAGTACAATCGACATTTTCTGTTAGATTTATGAAATTTTCTAATAAAAAATATTTGACTATTGGTTAAAAAAAAGGTAATTAATGACAAATGTATCTCTTCCCAAAATTTAAAAAACTAACAAATATTCTACTGTTTTTGATTCTTTTTCTAAGTCTAAACTGCTTTTCATCTGAAATAAGATTACAAAATCCTGCGGATTCAAATGACGCAAAGAATCAAACTTTAGTTGGTTTTATCATCCTAGATGATATTTCTGATAATGCTCAAGAGGCAAGCAATTCGTCGATTAATGTTCATCCCATTCTTTCGACTGGAATGGTGATACATGATGTGCAAACCAAAGATAGAGTAGAGAGTTTATTAATTAATCAAAAGCCTATCGAAACAGTAGAAGATAATGGAGAAAAAATTTCTTATGGAAATCGGATAGAGACATTCACTCCTACATTTGTCATCGATTCTCGCAAGGACTATTATTTAGGATATATGCAATGGGAAAGATTCTGTAATTACTGCTCTAAGCCCACGACATATAAAATTAACTTTGAACCTCAAAAAAGTATCTCTACTTTGAAAATCAAAGGAAAACCGGGTGAAATTGTATTTTTAGGTATTTACCGAGTGAGTGTAACGAGAGAAAATTTCAATTTCAGTGATTTCGTTTCAAACAAAACAAAAAAAATAGATTATGCCTTTGAAAGAATATTACCTAATTCTCCTTTTTGGCAAAAAGACCTAAGCGAATATGGGATATGGTCTAGATTTGATCAGGAAAATGGCTACAACGAACGATCTGCAGAAATTAAATTTTTAAAAACGATCATTGAACTGCAACAAAAAGGTTATTGGAAAGAAAAAGCCGAAAAAAGACTGAATGAACTTTTAAATTCAAAATAGAAAACTTTCAACTCATCCATTGCTGTTGGTTTTATGCGAATGCAAAGGATCCAGCAGCAAGACAGGAAACGCTAACGGTATTTAGGCGAATTCACTATTATATTTGCGATTTTATTAAAAACATATTCAGTTTTTTTGAACTTGTTTTTTTGGTTTAAGAAACCAACGATTCGCGTCTGAATATTTTTTCCAAAAAACACCAAGATTGCCACTTTTCCAGCGAAATTGTGCCTGTAAATCAGTGCAGCATTCTGATATTGGCGCTAATATGCATACACGTAGAGTCAGAAGTGGTCTCTAGATCTTTGCAACATTGATCTCTTTGGAAACAGTGGTCGCCACATTCATAAGGAGGGATTGCCATGTCAGAATCAAATTCATTCGATCTCCTGATGGATCGCCTTTCACAAATCCCTGACGCAAAAATATTTTTGACAGGCCGAGCAAAATCAATCCAACAAGTCAGAACCTATTTGAAGGATTCTGGAGTTCCAACTAACAAACTAAAAGTTCGTACCTACTGGGCGGATGGAAAGATTGGTCTAGATTGATTTGGAATTTATTTTCCAGGTAAAAAATGCTACTGACCTAACACCTGTGACCCGAAAGTGCAAGGGTCACGCCTTCTTCGCCTGGCCCAGTTGTTTTTCAGTCAAATTTTCTTCTTGCGAATCAAAGAGATTTGATCTAAATCATACATTGGATATACGACAGAAAATGACTCCCATTAAAACGTATTTACTCACCCTTTTTCTTTTGATTGGATTTGGAATTCCATTAAATTCAGAACCATTATCGGAGACTAACCAAAAAGCCATTGATGCCTTTTACCAGAAAAACTGGTCTCAGGCCGAAATCTGGTTCAAAGAAAGTTTAAAGAAAAATCCGAATGACCCATATGCAAACTATAACTTGGCCTGCGTTTACACCATTCACTTAAGTCAATGCGAGAATTTGACAGAAGAACAAGACGTTTTTCAGTTATTAAATATTGCAGTCACACATAAAAAAACTTACAAACGTTTGATGCTTAAAGACAAAGACCTTTCCTTACTTCGTAATACATACCGATTCAATGAAATTGCAGGTTTAAACACAAAAGAAATCTTTACAAATATTATTTGGTATGGTCCAAGTCCAGGTGCTTATGGGTCAATAGCAGAAATCAAGTTTGATTCAAATGGTTCATTTGAACTCTCTTTGGTTGAATTTCGGGAAAGTGATGGTACACTGGAAAAACCAAAGTATAGAGGAAAGTATCAATGGATTTCCGAAAAAGTCATCCAATTAGAATTTCAAAAACTTCCTTCCTCCCTTCCTAACCAAACAAAAAAAAGGCAA
>CAZCXZ010000174.1:0-5307 GCA_964502705.1 Uncultured Candidatus Berkiella sp.
CAAGCCCTATTCAGAGCATTTACGTAAAGTTAAAGATGAAGTCATGGAACACCAGAAACAATTACGCGCGATTGAAGTGCGTGCTGGTCGTGCCATTGTCGCGATTAAAGAATTACACCGTAATATGTCGATTGGTGAAGCGAAAGCTCGCCGCGCGAAGAAAGAAATGGTGGAAGCAAACTTACGTTTGGTTATCTCGATTGCAAAGAAATACACCAACCGTGGTTTACAATTCTTAGACTTAATCCAAGAAGGCAACATCGGTTTGATGAAAGCGGTTGATAAGTTTGAATATCGCCGTGGTTATAAGTTCTCAACCTATGCTACCTGGTGGATCCGCCAAGCGATTACCCGTTCCATCGCAGATCAAGCGCGTACCATTCGTATTCCGGTACACATGATTGAAACCATCAATAAGTTAAATCGTGTTGCCAGACAAATGTTACAAGAAATGGGCAGAGAGCCAACCCCTGATGAATTAGGCAAACGCATGGCGATGCCGGAAGATAAAATCCGCAAAGTCTTAAAAATTGCGAAAGAGCCTATTTCAATGGAAACCCCGATTGGTGATGACGAAGATTCACACTTGGGCGACTTTATTGAAGATACCGTGATTTCTTCGCCGGCAGATTCGGCAACGACGGCGGGTTTGCGTGAAGCAACACGTCGTATTTTATCAACCTTAACCGCACGCGAAGCGAAAGTACTGCGTATGCGTTTTGGTATTGATATGAATACCGATCATACCTTAGAAGAAGTGGGTAAACAGTTTGATGTGACGCGTGAGCGTATCCGACAAATCGAAGCCAAAGCATTACGTAAATTACGTCAACCAAGCCGTGCCGACGATTTACGCAGCTTCTTAGTTGATGGCGACGATGAAGAAGATAGCCCGCTGAAATAGGGATCATATACGCTCATTTCATTTTAGATTTGAGCTAGAATGGAATTAATAACGGAATTCCCTCTTTTGGGGGAAAAGACTGTACTCTCGAAATCCACCCGCTTGATCCGGGGGAGAGAGTACCCTCAAACCTCCATGTGGGAGGTGGAGTTGGTTACTTGTAACCTCTCTTTCGTGAGGCTGGCTTTGAGGATCTGGCTGCTCATGGATGTGGCTCCTTTACCGGGGTTCATTCGTGGGGGCGGACTTCAGAGTGTGGGCACTGCCCGCGGCGCGTTGGCTTTTCTTTAGCCTGGGCGTTTGTGGTGTGGTGGCCGGGCGGGCCTTGCGCTTGCT
Organism: Uncultured Candidatus Berkiella sp.; assembly: GCA_964502705.1. Classification (GTDB taxonomy): domain Bacteria; phylum Pseudomonadota; class Gammaproteobacteria; order Berkiellales; family Berkiellaceae; genus Berkiella. Next base: position 1,241 of record CAZCXZ010000174.1, read on the forward strand.
GCTTTGGTGTTGGCCTTTGCGGGTCTGCTTCTTAAGCCGCTAGCGTGTTGTGACCGCTTTCAGTTGCCTGGGCCTTTGCTGGCCGCCTGCGCGTTGCCCGATTGTTGGCGTCCCGTGGGTTGGCTTTCGGGTCTGGCCTTTGCTGGCTTTCCGCCGCTGCTCTTTCTGGGGTGTCGGTGCTTGGTTGGTGGGTGCGCTTGTTGAACTGCTGCCTTGAGTGCCGTAGGCATTTCGTGGGTTGTGGGCAAGCTGGTAACTGCCCAGTTTTCTGAGAGCGAGTGTTCTGGTATGCTACCCTCCTCCTCGTGGGGGTGCTTCATTTCATGAAGAAACCCGCCAGGTGAATTACTAATTTCCGATCTCATCGGGCCCATAGCTCAGTTGGTTAGAGCAGGGGACTCATAATCCCTTGGTCCTAGGTTCAAGTCCTAGTGGGCCCACTAATTTTGATTAATCATTTCAGCGACTGGTAAGTCGCGCAAAATGATTGTAGCAAAATAGTGATCCGCCGAAGCTTTACCACCTAATCCTCAGTTCAATATATTGTTTGTTAGCGAAGGCGGACATTTGTATTAATTTAGGCATTTTCCTATTTTTGGTCATTAGCGAGTTTAAGTTGCGCATAATGACTGTAGCAAATTAGTGATCTGCCGAAACTTTATCACCTAATTTAAATTCGGATATATATCGCAGTTAAGGAGGACCGATAACATGACAAACCAAATTTTCAGTTTAAAACAACACCGATTTCCTTTTGATCAAAGAGAATTTATTGTTAATCCCGAGATGAGAAAAATTAAAATTATCTTAAAATCTTTGATTAAAACTGAAGTTTACGAAGAAGATTTAGACAAAGTAGATGGTAAAGCTCAACAATTCGCACAACGTTCGTTTGGTTGGTATTTTGCAGCTTTATTACTTACATTTTTGTCGCCATATTGGTTTTATAAATTTATAACCACCTACACTATCAAACTTCATGATGAAATTGTAGCTGGGATAGTTTGTCAGATATTAGTTTTCATAGGACTTCTTTATTGTTGGCTACGTGCGTATCAAGCAAACATTAATATCGTCTATTTTCGTTATAGAAATCATGATGGCCAATTTATTTTGGTTAAAAATAACCCAAATAAGCACGAATTCGAATTTTTTGTTAAAAAATTTCAAGAGGTATTAAAAGACGCAGCAGATGCTCAAACACTTAAAAGTATTGTTGAGCAAATTCCCACGGAAATCCTATTGAATAATTTTGGCATGATTGTCATGAATGAATTACAGAAAAGAGATGTCGACGTCAAAAGCTATTTAACTTTTTTGAGAAATTCAATCAACAATAAAACGGATTAGCTAATCAAAAATGTAAGGGTCTACCACCTAATCTTCAGTTCAATAGATTGTTTGTTAGCGAAGGTGGACATTTGCCGATTTATGACTATTTTAGCGTCTAGCGATAAAATAGTCATAAATAACATATTGATTTATTTAGAGAATGAGCTGAATCAAGTCCTCATGTAGCATAATTGTAACAAGCGAAAGTCCTAATTGAGCTTCTAGGATTTGATCCCATTTCTGCATACTTATCGGATATGTCGATATGATCGACATGTCAATTTTATATGTCGATAAAATCCAATTTCGTCGACATATTAAAATCTCGCCAAAATATATTTATCAACAAAAACAATCAGTTGTAAAAATGACAGGATCTGAAATAGGCAGCGCATCACCAACCGCCTCAATTGGCCACTAAGCGTTTACGGTCATGAATGTGGCTGACCATCGATTGTAAAAAAAGGACTATTAGCTAGCGGATTTCTTAAGACCTCCCATTTTAGATTTCCGATTATATAAGTTAATTTTTCTAGGTTAGCTATTCCTAATGCTTGTGTATATTTGGGTGTTTCATCAACATAAGTCATTTTCACTGTCCCGTTTTCTGACAAATGTTCTGAGGTTGTCCAAATTGGCATTTGGCCGTTACGCACTTCTGTGCCTATTCTAGTTTCATCCATTGAAGTTGAAATCATACTTTGACCCAAACGTATTGCTGTAGGGGAACATAAATACACATGGGCTACCCAGCCTGCAATCACGTTAATTGCATCATTGTCGATTTTCTGATTAAGCAATTTTTCAACTGCATGATTATAATTGTTTTCAATAGGTTCTAAGAAGTGCTCAACTGCTCGTTGTTCAGCAAAAAAAAGATTGGTGCTGCCATCTTGAATACTACAAATGCTGCGAGTCGAGCATTTTGATTTACGTAAGGTATTTTTACATAAGGTAAAAAGTTGTTTATCGTTGGACAAGAACCGTTTCAGATGTACTCGTGAAACATAATGATCATTAGGCATTTTATAAACTTTGAACCTTGCTCTTTGATCAACTAGAGAAAATAATAATCGGCAAGAGCTTTTGAACACGAATGGAAGAAGATCTATTGATATAATCAAACGCTAACAAAATATTGTTACAAGTTTGATCGAAAATAACTATTTACAATGCAAATCTATTTTTGCTACTCTACGCAGTAATCGTGACTGCAAAGTGCTTGCAACACTTTACAGCCACTGACCAAAAGCAAAACTATTCAGGAGTTTAAGCTCATGGCTAAGCGCATTCTATTACATTCTTTCTCAGTTAAAAAGCTCGCACGCAGGCGAAATTCATACTATTTGGCATTTGCACACCATTTTTTCACTTAAACGGCCATAACCTCTGCCGTTTTTAGGAAAATTTTGATTGCTTACTCAATAGTAGGGATGTATTGCTATGCAAGCTTATTCGCTATCGCGCATCGTTCTAGATGCTCGCAAACTCACGCGCGCGGTTAATGTTTCACTGGCTGAAATGTTGTTTGTTTTTAGTCACGCAATGTTAAACGAAGTTGAAAAATGTCTTTGGTTAATATTAGCTGCTCATGCTTCGCGCGAATCTTTTTCCTGCACTTTTTCTTATGCTCAACTTTCTTATTGCATTTCACAACCTCATGAAAATGTGCACCGTGCTTTACAGCGTTTAATGGCTATGGGTTTTTTAGACACCGAAGACATACTTGATTCATTTACGCCGTTGAAGTTAATGAAGCCTTGTTGTTTTTCGGTGCAATTACCATTGGAGGGGTTGTTGGCTTTGAAGAAGGCTTCTGTCTGCGCACTGGGTGCTAGATCGGATAAACATCGAAGGCCAATTACCATTAATTTGTTGAATAATCGTTTAGATAAAAATCCCCCGCTCACTTCGTGAGCCGCCCCCTTTTATTCAAAGTGGGCTATTTGTTCGCGCAAACGCGCTCACGATGAGCGTCAGCGAATCAATACCCCTCTTAGAAAAAGAGGGGCAGCGCGAAGCGCGGGGAGATTTTATAGGAATCATAAAATGACCGAACAACAATGCAAACTCGTATCCGGCGGCTATCAAGAATGGCCGCATGATTATAACCTGCTTCGCGAAAGCTATGCAGGTCAAGCCGAAAGGGGATGGAATGATTTATCGCAACATTATTATTGCACCATCGTAAATCAAACCATTATTGAGATCAGCAATTCATAAGGAATGAGACGTGTTAGAAGTAACCAATAACGATTTACATGAGATCTCGGGTGGAAAATTTCATGTCGGGGCAATGATATCGAGCCTAGTAGTGGGTTTTGTTGCTGGTGGGCCAATTGGCATGGGGTTTGCGGCAGGAGGGATTATCATGGCGAATGGGATTGATAATTTGCATGATCTTTATCAGTCTTCGTCTGGTTGAGCTTACATGGTAAGCCCAACCAGGCTACGCCTGACAAGTATTTAAGGCCTGCCCGGCGTAGTCCGGGCGTAGTGTAACGAAGACGGGAAACAACTATGACTTTACCACAACTACTGTTATTCGCTTGGGTTGCAGCATGGGTTTTTGCCGAGTCGCTCTCACCCGGCATTAGCTACTTCGGTAAAATACAAGCATCCATCATTGCCACCTTTGCAGCAGGTTATGCTAATGATGCGCATCGGGTGTTGATGCGGAAGTTGAAAAGCTGGATGAGATAGCATAAATAAGTGGAAAATAGCGTTATGAAAAC
>CAZCXZ010000175.1:0-5252 GCA_964502705.1 Uncultured Candidatus Berkiella sp.
CGTTGCATAACAACAACGAAGCCCAGTTTATGCTGTCGACACTGCGGTTCCGGCACCGCTAAACAGAGTACCGGGCAATGATGGCCTCCACCGATCTTATCAGCGGATAAGCAAATCTAACCTTGGGTCAGATTAAGCAGCCATGGCGTAAGTATTCTCGCCACTTATGGTTGTGGAACTATCTTTCAAGGCTCTCATCCCATGAGCCTGCATGCTGGCATACACCCCCAAACATCCTGTCAAAACCGGTCAGCCCCGTTTTGAAATAGTTAACAATCCTCTTTTGCTAACGCTTCGGAAGACAAATAGTACAATGCGCAATTGGCAATACTACATTCAAAGAACAATCCATTTCGATTACAAAGGTAAGTGAAAATAAGTTCATGAGAAGTTGAAAGTGAAAAGTAGAAAAGCTTAAAGTTAGTTTTCTCTACTTTAAACTTTGAACTTTTGACTTTACACTCTCCCCCACTCCCACCCGATCAATCACCAAATACTTCTTTTTAGAAACAGATTGTCTTGCCAGCAACTCAGCAATAAATCCCGTAAGGAAAAGCTGAACGCCAATGACCAACGCCACCAACGCCAAAAAGAAAATAGGTTGCTCCGTTACATCGCGCTTCAACGGAATTTTGGAAATCAGAACAGAATCAATTTTATCGTACAAAATTTTTATGGTGAACCCTAATCCAAATAAAAAGGAGACAATGCCCCACGTGCCAAAAAAATGCATGGGTCGCTGCGCAAACCTTCCAATAAATGTTATCGACAGCAAGTCAAGAAAGCCGCGCACAAAACGCTCCCACCCGAATTTGCTGTAGCCGTATTTGCGTTCCCGGTGCTCAACAACCTTTTCAGTAATTTTGGTAAAGCCTGCCCACTTGGCAATCACCGGTATGTAGCGGTGCATTTCACCATACACCGAAATATTTTTTACAACTGCCACTTGATACGCCTTCAATCCACAATTAAAATCATGAAGCGGAATGCCTGATAATTTTCTTGTCACATAATTAAAAAACTTAGAAGGAATTGTTTTCGAAATCGGATCGTGACGTTTCTTTTTCCAACCGCTTACTAAGTGAAATCCTTCTTCTTTTATAAGTCGATACAGCTCAGGTATCTCATCCGGACTATCCTGCAAGTCGGCATCCATGGTAATCACTACGTCACCTTGTGCCTCCTTAAAAGCAGTATGCAGCGCAGCAGACTTACCAAAATTGCGATTGAATTTGATTCCTTTAAAGGATGAGTTTAAAAGATTTGCTTTTTGAATCTCTTGCCAAGTACCATCCGTGCTTCCATCATCAATAAAAAGCACTTCATAAGAAAAGCCGTGTGTTTCCATCACACGGCTTATCCACTGACTTAGTTCTGGTATAGATTCCTGCTCGTCTTTAGCAGGGATAATTACTGAAATATTCATTTATGTAATCTCCACTTGAATACTATCAAATTAAATCGATTCTGGAGGTGTGTTTTTTGTGAAAAGGGAAATAACAACTCCGAAAATAATAGACATTATTACTCCTCCTACAATCCCCATAATCAGAATAAATTCTGCCGACATAAATGTTCCTGCAAATTGCATAGCTTGGTCAATCTGTTCGTCAGACATACCCTGCTCCTGCATTTTTTCTATCTGCTTATCTTTAATATTATCCATAAAGCTACTGTCTATAAATTTTATATAGATATAGGTAAATGGACTTGAAATGAAAGCTGAAATAAGACCGGTCCAAAAACCGATTCCGGTACCCTGCCCAATGGTCATGTATCCATCCCCATTTTCTTTAAAATATTTGTGAGCCAAGTAAATTACAGCAATTGTAATTAACCATCCTAAATAACTTACAGGGCCTTGCATGTCAATTCCTGCAACATTCATTATCACAAAGAATGCAATAGAAGCAACTGCTAGAATTAATCCATAACGAATACCGGCCGCACGAGTGGTAACTGATACATTTTCTTCCATAATTAGTTGGTTTTTGGTTGACGTCTTAAAATTACAGATATTATTATGCTTATAAAAAAGCTAATGATGAAGCTCTTAATGAAATAATCAAGGGCCAGTTTTTGGCCGGTAGTGGCCGAAAGTGCTGCCAGATTGCTCTCCTGAACCTCTTTTCCCCACTGTTCTATCACCTGCGCACTTACCTTGGCTAATTGTTCGGCCGCTAATCTTTTGTAGTCAAGAACAAAGGATGGCTCTACCCAACAAAAAAATGAAATCAGCAAAAAAGTAATCGTTGCAAATACGATGGTGAAAATTAAGGTGCTGATCATTCCTTCCCCAAAGGAAAGAAGTCCCTGCTGATGATCGTCACGCAATTCTTTTAAACCGATAACCATAAACACCGCAAACAAAATCAAGCGAAAATCGAAGAAGACCGGAAAGAGAAATGGATGCCGCCCCATATAATAGAGAGCAATCAAAAAAAGAAAACCGAGCAGGCCGGCAATTAACCCGTTGCGCACCGAAATAAATACCAGTCGCGGAACGGACTTAAGCATCCAACCAGTGTTTTGAATTGTTGAACACAGCTACCACTTTTCCTTTTAGGGTGTTGCCCAGCCAGGGCGAGTTTTTCGCTTTTGAATAATTTGATTCAGGAGTAAACACCCACTCGCGATTTGGATCGAACAAGGTTAGGTTTGCTTTTGTATCCACTTCAATCACTACTGGCTGTACTTTCAATAATTTGCGAGGCGCATCGGTCACTTTCTCAATCAATTCTTCTATCTCAACCCATCGCGAAAGTGAAACCAACTGCGAAGCAAATGTTTGCAGGTTGATCAAGCCAAATTCTGATAAGTCAAATTCTAAAAATTTACTTTCCACCTCGTGGGGCACATGATTACTGACCAACACATCGATGGTGCCATCCTTCAGTCCTTTAATCAACGCATCCTGATCGGCCTTTTCACGTAGCGGTGGGTTTACTTTATAGTTTGTATCGAAATCGCTCAGCACTTCGTCAGAATAGAGCGGCTGGTACGCAGCTATGTCGCAACTTACGTTCAATCCTTTTTTCTTGGCACTCCGAATCAGGTCAATGGATTTTGCTGTAGATAATTTTGCGAAATGTAATCTGCCACCTGCATAACTTAGCAATTCAAGATTTTTACTGATGGCCACTTCCTCCGCAATGCGAGGCATGCCTTTTAATCCAAGCATGGTACTTCCGGTGCCTTCATGCATTTGTCCGAACAAGTTGAGCCAAATGTCTTCAGGCTGGTCTATTAATAATCCATCAAACTTTTGCAGGTACTGAAGTGACTTTAAAAATATATCGGTATGCCAAACAGGTTTTAATCCATCGGTAAAAGCAATGGCACCTGCTTCATGCAAATCAATCATTTCTGTCAACTCCTCGCCTTTGCAGTTTTTGGTTACAGCCGCTAGGGCATGAATCTGAACTAATCTCGTTTCGTTATTGGCAGTTACATAACTTACTTCATTCTTGGATTGAATGGTAGGATGTGTGTTTGGTAGCACCGCTACTTCGGTAAACCCGCCCGCTGCTGCAGTTTTGCTTAAGGAAAGCAGATCTTCTTTTTGTTCCTGCCCGGGATCACCCACAAAAGTGCCCAGATCAAACCACCCTGCCGAAAGAATCATTCCCTCCGCTTCAATTACTTTATCGGCACTGTAATTTTTATCGCCTATTTCTTCGATGCGCCCATTTTGAATGAGCACGTTTTTTTTCTTCTTATGAAAGGGAGATTGAGGGGATACGATTAATGCTGACCGGATGAGTATTTTCATAGTTACAATTCTGTCATACATCGGCTTCTTCGTGAACCTTAGTGACTTTGAGTCTTTGTGGTTAGCTTTTTTTAAACCACCAAGGCATTAAGACTCAAAGTAGCACGAAGTAGCCTATTCAATTACTTTAAAAACCGGATCAACAATACTTCGGCCAACAGGAAGATCAGCGCCAAAATCAGTGCGTACTTCCATAATGGCGTGCCCAAATATCTCTCTTTTATTTCGTTGCTGAAAGTTTCGGCCGAGGTTGCTTTAAAAATTGACACTTGATTTCCACCGCCAATTGCAGTCTTTACTTCTTCACCTGCAAATTGAGCGAGCATAGACTCTTTTTTTTCAAGATTGAATGCCAATAAATCAAGGGTGTCTCGTCCGTGTGTTACATAATAGAAGCCATGGTTAACCGAGAATCGTGGAATTTCCAATAGTAACTTATTTCCCAGTCTGCGTTGCGAAGGCACCAGTTCTTGTGCTCCTTTCATACGCGCAGGTTCGTCACCTGTTAAACTATCCGCAGGCACTGTAACCAAGGAAGATGATAAATAATAATAAGGCTTGCGTTCTGCTTTCTTTCCACTAGCAGCAATGCGATACATGACGGGTACAAAAATGGCATGTGTGGAGAAGTCACTCACTTCACGATTTAAGGAACTTGCTAACACAAACGTATTGTTAAACCGTGATAAGTAAGGTTGGCCGTTTTTAAATCGCAAGATAGCCGAACGATCGGCTCCCCAATCCAACACTTTTTGTGCCTGCGGCATAGCTAAGGCTACTGATTTTTCTTCAAACACATTTTCAAAAAAAGGATTCTGAAAATCCGGCTTGTCCAACTCCATTAGAGCAGGACTTGTGGTTTTGGAAAGCGGTAAATTTAACAACCCTCTATACGAATTATTATCGGGCTGCATACCGGGTATGACTAACAAACTGCCATTATTATTTTGATAAAGTTGAATAGCTGCATTCAGCGCATTATCAATTTTATTTATACCATTCACTACCACCAAATCGGCATTAGCCAATTCACTATAGTCCACATTACTTTCGGCAAACCCATGAAAATCAAAAAGCTCTTTATTGCCATATACATTCTCAACATGGGTGGGTCGACCGTCAGGTTTTATTTCAACCACTTTCAATCGCCCAGAATAATTAAGTGTGAAATAAAATTCATTGTCGAAGCTCACCGGAAAATCGCTAAAGCTTAAAACCGCTTTGTTAAATCCCTTCAATCCACGGGCAAGATCAAATGATGTTTCAATCAAACTATTGGGTTCTATGGTAACAGAAGAGGTGGCAGCCTGCACTTCATTGATGGTAAGTTTTGTTACTAAGCCCTCTACAGTTCGCGGCCCTTCATTGCGCAGTCGCACTCGCAACGTGTTTTTTTCGCCTCCGATAATAAATGGGTTATCTAAATAAATAGAATCGACAAAAACATTTGACGTTTGTTGATATTCAATGGGTACCAACC
>CAZCXZ010000176.1:0-5174 GCA_964502705.1 Uncultured Candidatus Berkiella sp.
GATCAGAAATAAATGATCTTGCACTTAGAGGCAATTCAAAGCTTGAGGCTATCACTTGAGTTTTGAATGTATAAATATCTAAAAAAATTAAAGAAAGAGATTCTTTAGGAGAACCCCCAATAAAATAAATTCCTTTAGATCCAACATCTAGTGTTTTAATTACCGTATATGGGAGATCTAATTTCCTTAAAGAGCGTGATTCAAAGTCAAAAATAGCCAAATGATCCACGGCTTTTTCACACAATTGAATCATTAAATATTCCTTCCCTTCTTTAAAAAAAGAAGCAAAACTTTTCCTCCCTAAAACCCATAAAGGATTTGCACAATCAGCTTCTTTTTTAAATAAAATAGACTCCCCTTCGAAATTCCAAACATATAAATTTGAAAAGCCATTCCGATCTGATGCAAAAATAATTTCTAAATTTCTTGTCCAAATATAAGAGGAAATAGATTCTTTAGGACCTCCTATAGAAAAGAGTTCTTTAGAATCCCTCCAAGAGACTCCTTTTAAGGAGCTTTCTTCCCAAGGCATAAAAGGAAAATTCCAGGATAAAAAAGCAACAGTGCTTCCATCTGGGCTCCACTTAGGAGATGCATAAAAATCAAAACTATCATGAAGGATCTTCTCTAATCGTGTGTTAAGATCAAAAGATACAAGATAGTTTAAAACTTCCTCTTTTGAATGATCCTCACAAACGCAAACCAATGTTTTTAAATCGGGGGAAATAGAAAAATCAGCCCATCTCTTGAAAGAATTTTGTGCTAAACAAATACAAGAAGCACCTTCATTTTGGATATATAAAGAAGAAGTTCTGACATCAAAAAAAACAAGAAATCCCTTCTCTGCATAAAAGGCCCCGCCTCCAAACTCATGAATTTTTGTTTGAACGCTCCTATTTGAATAGAGTTCGAGAGCTACAGAGTCCCCGATCTTTTGCATTAAAGCATGACGCCCTTTCTCAAAAGGCCTGGATTCCGTCCAAAAAACCTTTTCCACATCCACATGAAGTTCTTGAAAAGAAATTTGAAAGGAGCTGACAATATCGGCTCCTATAAAAGAATCTAGAAAAAGCGCGTCTTTTTTCTGACTTATTTCCATGAAAATCCTTTAAAATAGGAAGAGATCAAACTAGCTGTACGTGAACTACTCGCCCCTAAAGGGGCAAGCTTCCGGAATTTAAGCAACAAGTGCTCTTTCCTTCTTTTTTGACGCTTCTTTGCCGTGTGCACGATTTGCTATCGCTCCTCGTGTCTTACGTTCGGCTCCACGCCCTTTGCCTAAAAGCTCTCCGCTTTCAGACAACTCCGTTCCAGAGTCTAAAATTAAGTTGATTGCTCTTTTTTTAATAACCTCTGCGGCATTATGGTCCGCGTTTCCAGAGTAACCACAACAGTCGCAGACAAAAAGCTCTTGACTTTTGCGATTGTTGGGATGAGTGTGGCCGCAATCAGCACACTCCTGAGAGGTATAAAAGGCAGGAACTTTAAATAGCGCTTTTCCTGCCCAATAGGATTTGTATTTGAGAAAAGCTTCTAATTGATGCCATCCTTTATCTAGGATGGAACGATTTAAAGAAGCTTTAGCCCTTCGATTGTTTTTTTGCCATCTACCTGTTTTCTCGTCGATCTTAGCTTTTGGCTTTTTAGTCATGTTAGAAGTTTTTAAAGATTCTAAAATAATGACCTTCACATTTTCATCATCGACAATGGCTCTGCTTGTTTTATGACAAAAATCCTTTCGGATATTTGCGATCTTTTCATAAGACTTTGAAAGCTTCTCCTTAGTTCTTTTTCTTCTTTGAGAATGTTTTTTTTGCTTAGAAAGTCTTTTTTGCATTCTTTTAATGTACTTTTCTTTGCCTTGCTTTTTTCTCTTTTGTTCTTTAGTAAAATCAAAGACTTTAGATCCCGCTTGTACAGGTCTTACTACACCGCGATCAATTCCTATAGTGAATTTTTCGAGATCTTCTTTTTCTAGTGTTTTTAGATGATCTAGATGTTCTTGGGCAGAACAAAGACCATCGCTATTGATTCCATCATCGTAACAAAAAGAGACTCGATACTTTCCGTTTTTTCTAGAAATTGTCAAAGAATTCGGCTTTTGAAAAGGACCATGAAATTTTATTGCGAGGTATCCAATATTGTTTCTTTTGGACCCAATAAAAAGTCGAATGTTCCCATCGGCACAAGTTTCAAATTGAAAGAGCTCTCGTGTTAAATAGATAGAGGCTCGATCCGATTTTTTCTTGCGGCGAGGCTTGTTACATCTTCCTTTTAAAAAGTTTTGATATGTCTTATGCCAGTTAACGGCGCTATTTCTTAAAATTTGACTTGGACAATCTGATAGCCAAGGAGATAGTTCCTCTGATTTGTACTGAGAAAACGTTTGATTTATAGGAGGATAAGTTCCGATAGGAAGATACCTTCTTGCAAATTGACTGAGATATGTATCCTCATCACATTTCGCGTTCCAAATAAAGCGAGCGCAACCTAACCATTGTCCAATGACTATCTTTTGTGCTTTTGTCGGGCTAGACTTAAAAGAGATTCCTGCAATCACTTGTTTCTCAAATCGCTTGCATTTTCTAAAAAAACAATTATTATCTAATGTACAAATAAGATCAAGCCAATGTCAAAAGAGTATATTTGGAGGACGGGCAGGAGCTGTGTTTTTAAAAACCATATCCACCTAGTTTTTGTAACTAAATATCGAAGAAGTGTATTTACCCCAACTATGCTTAATAGTTTAAAAACGATCTTTGAAGAAACCTGCAAACAAATGGATGCAGAACTTCTAGAATTTAATGGAGAAGAAGATCATGTCCATCTAATGGTTAGCTGCCCGCCTAAACTCGCAGTGGCTAATTTAGTCGGGAAGCTTAAAGGAAAATCTTCCTATTTTTTAAGAAAAGAATTTTGGAGTAAAATTAAAAACAAACTCTGGTGAGACCATTTTTGGTCCCCTAGTTATTGTGTTGTATCTTGTGGAGGAGCCCCTTTAGAAATTATAAAAGAATACATAGCCAACCAAAGAGCTCCGACTCAGCAAAAACACATCAATCAGTCTAAAAGATTTAGAAATAAAAAGCGGGATGCAAACATGAATTGGCTCGCTTAACTCGCCCCTAAAGGAGCGAGACTGCGCGAGCGTCTAGTTCAAGCCTGTTTAAGTGACAAATAAGGTGTTTTTATGTCACTCAGAGCGAATTGAGTGACATAAAAACCGGTTTTTGATATATGTAGTGATTTGAGTGACATAAAAAACAGGTGTTTTTCTATGCCGAAACAGTTAGATCAACGAGAGTTTAATGCGATTTTAAACTGCATCGGCTTATTCCCCGATGGTGCGTCATTAAATGAAATAAGGGAAAATCTGACAGTGCCTTTAACGGCTCGAACTCTCATGCGCCGACTAACAAACGTTGTGAATTCAGGGCAAGTTATTGTTAAAGGCAAATCTCGAGCAAAAAAATACCTATTAGATCGAGTGGAATCCACTGACAATATCCTATTGGATCGAATAGATGCAAAGAACGAAGATCTTATTCCTTTAACTCCTAAATCAATTGCTATTCAAGAAAAAATAAAATTACCGATACAAAAGCGGTTTTACGCTAATTACAACAGAGAGTTTCTTGATAAATATATTCCTAACTCAAGTCGGTATCTATCTGAAGCGATGTCTCAACATCTACTTCAGTTGGGAAAAATGGAAGGGGGGAAGCCGGCAGGAACTTACGCTCGACAAATTTTTAATCGCCTATTAATTGATTTGTCATGGAATTCCAGTCGACTCGAAGGAAATACTTATTCGTTGCTCGAAACCGAGCGACTATTAGAGTTGTGTGAATCTGCTGAAGGCAAAGATATATCAGAAACTCAAATGATTCTGAACCATAAAGCTGCAATTGAATTTCTTGTTGAATCTGAAGAAGAAGTTCAAATCAACAGCTATACAATTTTAAACCTTCATGCCTTATTATCTAACAACTTACTGAGAATCCCGGAAGCCTGTGGTCGTTTACGAAAGACTCCTATTGGTATTGGATACTCGGTTTATCAGCCGACGTCAATTCCGCAAGTCATTGAAGAGTGTTTTGGAGAAATACTAGATAAGGCAAGTGCGATCAAGGATCCGTTTGAACAATCCTTTTTCCTAATGGTACATTTGCCTTATCTACAGCCGTTTGAAGATGTAAACAAACGCGTTTCACGTCTGGGTGCTAATATTCCGCTTATAAATCATAATCTATGTCCGCTGTCATTTGCTGATGTGCCTTATCAGACTTATATTAACGGATATTTTGCAATATACGAACTAAATCGTTTTGAATTGCTAAGGGATGTTTTTCTATGGGCTTATGAACGCTCATGTCAGTTGTATTCAGCCACACGAAAAACGCTAGGAGAACCTGATCCGTTTAGGTTAAAATATCGCCTTTTAATTTCTGAAATTGTTAGCAGTGTAGTTCAAAGAGCTCTTAACAAGAAAATGGCTATAGCAGAGATTAGAAAAAGAGCTGAGCGGGCAGTTCCAAAAGAAGATAGAGATCGATTTATAGAATCTGTTGAAATTGAATTAAGAGGGCTGCATAACGGCAATATTGCTCGTTATCGATTGCGTCCTTTAGAATTTGAAGTATGGCATAAGACTTGGTAAATGAGACAAATTCGTTTTCTACCGCGATTTTTCAATTTCGCGGTAGATGTCTAGGATTAATGAGGGGTGAAAGCTGAAAAGGCATCTTCTTTGGGTGCTCCCGAAGGATTTCCGTCTAAAGAAGCGGAGTAATTGGCAAATTGAGCGAGTTCTTTGCGGAAGGTTAGGAATACGCTTCCAACTCCGCCGTGTCTATTTTTCGCTACAATGACTTCGGCAAGCCCCGGTTTGTCATAAGGGTCGTAGTATTCTCTTCTTAATAAGAAGACTACGACGTCGCTATCTTGCTCTAAGCTATTGTGAACAATGATATCGTTGGCTACAAAGTTGTGAACATTTTCTACTGTAGCATCATAAACATCTTCTTCTCCTAGTTCTTTGATAGAAAGGACTTCGTCCCAATACACGTCTGACTGAGCAATGTTTAAATTTTCTTCATCAGCGCTTGTGTAGTGATATGGTTGATTGGGAAGAATGCATCCATCACCAAGAAGATGTCCCAAAAGGGATAGTT
>CAZCXZ010000177.1:0-5150 GCA_964502705.1 Uncultured Candidatus Berkiella sp.
TTATTGATGCAAGTCCTACAGGGATCGGCGGTTTTAAAGAGATTGTATTTTCCTTAGATGATGATAAGGCATACGATTTATTTAAATTTGAATCTGGTACTCATCGCGTACAAAGAATTCCGGAAACCGAATCTGGTGGAAGAATTCATACCTCTGCAGTAACAGTTGCTATTCTTCCTGAAGCGGAAGAAAAAGAAGTGGAAATCAAAGAAAGTGACTTGCGAATTGATGTATATCGTTCGTCAGGCGCTGGTGGACAGCACGTTAACACAACTGACTCTGCTGTTCGAATCACTCATATTCCTACCGGAATTGTGGTCGCTTCTCAGGAAGAACGTTCTCAGATTAAAAACCGCGATAAAGCGATGCGAGTTTTACGTGCTCGGATCGTTGACCAAGCAGCAGATGCCGCAAAACAGAGCGCAGATGCATTGAAAAAGGCACAAGTCGGGTCTGGTGATAGGTCAGAACGAATTCGAACTTATAACTTTCCTCAAGGGCGTTGTACTGACCACCGAATTGGTTTTACTAGTCATAATCTTCCGGCCATTATGGAAGGTGATCTGGATGAATTGATTGATGCTTTAGTCCAAGAAGACAGATCCAAACGATTGGCGGAAGCAAAAGCTTAAAAAAGATTCCAAATTTCTTGGGAATTCGGTTGATTCGGACCGTTTGGATGTTATAAGAAGTATGTCAGGGATTTTGATTAGATGAATCGAGCGAAAACTATACTCTCTGTCCTCACATTCCTCAGTTTGTCGTTTGGGAATTGTAATCCTATAAATGACAATGATAAAATTAGTGATCTGTTTTTGTATTATCTTCTTTTTCAAACGCTAGCAAATGCGTCCGAGGAAAATTGTACTTTTTCCGCGAGCTCTACCGACTCATTCTATAGCGACCAATGGCATTTACAAAATTTAGGCCAACTGGGAGGTACCATAGGTGAGGATGCAAATGTCAGTTCTGTGTGGAACCAGAATATTTCTGGAAACCAAGTAATTGTGAGTGTGGTGGATGATGGTCTAGATATTAGGCATGAAGATCTTACTCAGAATATTTCAGTAACAGCTAGAGGTTTAAATCTTCTTAATAACACAATTTATCCAACTCATTCTTATTCGAACAGCTTCCACGGCTCTGCAGTGGGTGGAGTGATTGCTGCTCGGGGTGGAAATAATATTGGTGTTCGTGGTGCAGCACCCTGTTCCAAGTTAGTTGGTGTTAACATTTTAGAAAAATCCACAATTTATACATCTGATGAATACAGAGCTATGGTAAATGAGTCTTCGCGGGTTTCTATATCCAATAATAGTTGGGGATCTCCTGATGGATATGGTTGGCTTTGGCCTTCCAGTGCTCTTTGGCAACAAGGCGTCAATGAAGGCATTCGCTTAGGAAAATCTGGGAAAGGAACTGTATACGTATGGGCAGCCGGAAACGGCGCCAATGGTGGGAGTATAGTTTCTCCCATCCTTGTAGATAACGCTAACTATGATGGACAGGCCAATTATTATGGCGTTATGGCTATTGGTGGAATTGGGCAGGATGGTAAGAAGGCAAATTATTCGGAATCAGGCTCCAACGTATGGGCGGTAGCCCATACGCAAGGAAATAGTGCAACAGCCTATACCACTGCTATCTCAACAACAGATGCTACAGGAGCTTTTGGATTGAATGTTGGTGGCTCATCCGGTGATTATTCTCTAGGCAACTACACAAAAAAATTCAATGGGACATCTTCTGCGACACCTTTGGCTGCGGGGGTTATTGCCTTGTTATTAAGTCAACGTCCTGAGTTGAGTTGGCGCGATATACGTGAGTTAGTTGCTTATTCAGCAAGGAAAAATGATCCTGTAGATTCCGATTGGACTACGAATGCAGCAGGATTAAACATCAATCATAAATATGGATTTGGTGCTGTGGATGCAGTTAGTTTGTTAAACTACGGAAGTTCTTGGACTCCCATTGCGGCACCACAAGTTACCTACACCATGCTCGCAATATCACCAAATACTCCTATTCCCGATAATGATTTAGTGACAGGGGCTACTCTGAATTATCCAGTTTCAGCTGGTATTAATTATATCGAATATATGGACGTTGAGTTCACTTCAAACCACACTTACTTTCCTGAACTTCTGATTCAGATCACTTCCCCCAATGGTACAACAAGTACACTCACAGAACCTCATGCTTGCGTAAATCCGTATAACAGTAGTTTATGTTCTTCAGGAAATACATCAATAGCATCTATGACTGGTTCCTCAACTTATCGTTTTGGTTTAGCCCGTCATTTAGGAGAAAACCCGAATGGAACTTGGGTGATTAGAGTTTTTGATGCTAGTGCCACAGACACGGGACAAATCAACTCAGTTCAATTACGGATTTATGGCAGGTAAATTTATGACACGGCACCTACGATTGAATTTATTTTTTTGGTTATCCTCAGTAGTGATTGTCGAATTGGTTTCATTTGCAACCTTGAATGCGGAATCCAAAGAGCCACCAAATTCCATTAGTTTTGTTGAAGGTGGAGTTACCAAAACTTTTTATAGAAATCCGAATGTTGTGGCTGAATACGTGGACCTCGCAAAAATTTCGATCAACAAACAAAACCACCAGAACAAACAAGGAATTAAATCTGGTTGGAATGTTCGACCACCTGGTAAAATTTTGTTTCCGAATTCCTCCAAATCAGCACCAAACCCCCAAGTAACAGAAGTTTATTCAACGGCAGTAGGTATGGGGCCAAACATAGTCCTACCTGGTATATTAATTATTACTTTTTCTAGTGACCAATCGCAAGTTTCTCTAGATCGAATTTCAAAAAAATACGGGATCCAAGTTCTAAATCAACTTTCCCCCCGTTTGGTAAGTTTTAAAACCGAACCAGGATATTTATCCGTAGAAAAGGCAAATGAGATTCTTGCCGAGCCGAATGTCCTAGAAGCATATCCTGATACGGCAGTGGAAAAAAGTCTAAAGTAATTTTCGCATAACAAAGATCAGCTGTCTACATTGCAAGATAAAAATACATCAATTTTAAAATCTCTTGTTTTCTCACTGGTTTTGGAAGATAAGACGTGATTCCTGCTAGAAAACTTTTACTAATATCTTCTTTTTGAACATTTGCGGAAATAGCAATGATAGGAACGGAGTCGCTGGCTCTTATTTGGTTTGCCACTTCAATTTTTCTTATTTCTCTCGTGGCCTCCAATCCGTCCATCTCAGGCATTTGCATATCCATCAGAATGATATCGAACTTTTGGGACTTGAATTTCGATAGAGCTTCCAGTCCATTATAAGCAGTACTAATTTCTATTGGATATTTGCGAAAAAAAGTCTTTATTATGAATATATTCTCTTCTGAATCTTCTGCCAACAGTACTTTGCAATTAGGAAAATGTTCTGGGTCAGGAAGTTCTAAATTGAGCCAGTGTTGGTGGATTCCTGAGATTCGGTTGATAAACCCTTCATAAGGTATTTCAAAAGAAAATTTAGATCCGACTTCAACTTCACTTACTACGGAGATACCTCCACCCATTAATTGAATTAATTTTTTTGTAATGGTTAAACCTAACCCTGTTCCGCCATATTTCCTAGTTGTTGAACTATCCACTTGCGTAAAACTTTCGAAAATTGAAGTTAGTTTTTCGGAGGGAATACCGATTCCGGTATCTTCCACACTGATTCCCAAATTTTTTTTATTTCCGCTTAATAATGCATTTATGATTATTTTACCTTTATCAGTAAATTTCATCGCATTACCCAAAAGGTTGATTAGGACCTGTTGCAATCTTGTTGAGTCACCAGCAATACTTTCCGATATTTCTTCATCCACATGAAATTGTAGTTCGATACCTTTTGCTTTTGCTTTCATATAAAATAAAGAAACAGTCTCACTCATGAGGTCTCTTATCGAAAAATGGATATGTTCAATTTCTAACTTACCTGATTCGATCCTAGATAAATCTAAAATATCATTAATAATACTAAAGAGTGCTTTGCCCGAATTTCGAAGGACAGTCAAATACTCATGTTGTTCTTCAGATAGATCTGTTTCATTTAATGTTTCTGTCATTCCCAAGATTGCATTCAATGGAGTTCGAATTTCATGACTCATTGATGCCAAAAAATCTGTTTTTGCTTGAGATGCTTTTTGTGCCTCAATCTCTCTTTGATTGGCTAAAGTCATTTTTTCGCGCAAAAGTTTTTCACGGACTACTTGTTGGGAAACATCCGAAATTTGAATCATACAAAAATGATCAGTCTCATCATCGATAGAGATCGGTATTATATGTAAATACTGATAAATCCTCTCTTCTGTTTCCCTATTTTTTTCATTATCAAAAAGAGGAAATGGAAAAGGATTTAAAGTATGTGTCAATATTGAATATTGTGAATATTCCAAACAAAGTTCAATGGATTTGAACGTACGTGAATTCTTTAGTTCTGGAAAAACTGATAAAAAAGAAACACCGTTTAAGTCTTTTTCTTTGAACCCGGAACTTTTAAGAAACCAACTATTCGCTAAAACAATATTCAGGTTTTGGTCTAGAATCAGAATTCCTATTCCAGATTTTTTAATAATCGCTAGTAAGTGCTTTTCACTGAGAGAGTTCACTACTTCAACTTTTCAATGAGTACTCTGGAAAGATTTTTTATACTATCAAAGTTAAGAATGAAAAAAATATAACCTTTAATATCCTTTCCACTTAGCTGATAGTCTATAAATACTAAAAGAATAGAGTTGTCTTTCTTTGGATTTCGCCTTAAAAGCAAGTCTTCGTATTTTCCAGCAAAGAATTCAGGAACATGTGTTTCAATTTTATAGTCAGACATTTTTGCTAAGTTTGACAGGATAGCATTTAAGATAATGTTCCCGATTTCACTCAGAGCATCTTTTTCAAATTGTGAAACTTCATTTAAAGCAACATAGTCTTTCATCATCATTTTGACTATTTCCAAACTTGCACTTTTATGAAATAAAAGAAAGGCTGACCCTTCTCCGATTCCACCAACAAACTTTTGTTCTATGGTACATACATCTTGATCTGCAAGATATTCTATATTCTTAGCTTCTTCCGTGCTAATTAGTTTTAAGCTGGGAACAGTGAGTAAAATTTCATCAGAAATCATCTCGC
>CAZCXZ010000178.1:0-4986 GCA_964502705.1 Uncultured Candidatus Berkiella sp.
ACTGATGTACACGGTTACATTTAAAAGTCAAGAGGCAAGCGACAAGTTTAACTTAATTAAGTATGATGAGTGGCAAGAGGTAGAAGGGATTCTTTTACCTAAGAAACTGCAATGGTATCAATACAAGAATGATTCCGTAGGCGAGATGCGCAACGAAGTAATCTTTTCAGGAATTACGTTATCGAAAGATAAGCCAAATGAAAAATCATTTATCAAACCGGAAGGTGCTGGAATTGCCGGGATGCAATAGAGATTTTTGACAATTTGCTTGAACTAAACGAGTTGAAAATGGTTATAAGTAGTAAGTTTTTAATCACTCGTTTATGAAATGGCTTGATGTGCTTCAATATGCTTCTAAAGGAAATCTAACTCCACCCAAACGGGTAGAAAAGACAGACGAAGAGTGGAAGAAAATATTAACCCCTGAAGAATTTCAGGTTACCCGGAGAAAGGGAACGGAACATGCTTTTTCAGGAGAATATTGTGAGGCACATGAAGCAGGATTATATGCCTGTCGTTGTTGTGGAACGGTTCTTTTTGACTCACGTAAAAAATTTGATTCGGGTACAGGGTGGCCAAGTTTTAATTCTTCGGTCGAACCCAATGTAATTAAATATACGAAAGACACCAGCTACAGTATGATTCGCGTAGAGGTGGAATGCAGTGTGTGTGATTGTCACCTCGGCCACGTTTTCCCCGATGGCCCGCCACCGACTGGCTTGCGGTTTTGTATTAACTCGGCTTCGATTAAGTTAATGAAGTAAATCTGGATACTGGATTCTGGATACTTGTATCGTCCAACATCCAGCATCTAGTATCCAGTACCAGCATCTATTTGTTACTCAATCTTAAACTTCCCACTCTCCGTAATTCCTTTCCAGGTATCAGTACGAAAAGGCACTGCCGAAAATCCATCCTTATTAAAGAAGTTAGCCTCTTCAGGATTATCCGCCCAGGCAAATGGACTGCAACAGGATGCGCAACATGATCAGAAGAAACAACTACTGTATTGCCTTCAACAGTTCGACAATTGCTCTTCTAGCATGTCGAACAGCTTTGGGAAATTGCTTTAGCCATTCCGTATCTGAACTACTACCGCTACACACTTGAACGGGCACCATACCGTGAATGAACTCCTATCGCTACACACTTGAACTCGCACCACTCCGTGAGTGAACTCCTATCGCTACACATTTGAACTCTTACCACTTCATGAGTGAACTGCTATCGCTACAGACTTGAACTCGACCACTTCATGAGTGAACTGCTATTGCTACACACTTGAACTCGCACCACTCCATGAGTGAACTGCTATCGCTACACACTTGAACTCGTACCACTTCATGAGTGAACTCCTATCGCTACACACTTGAACTCGCGCCACTCCGTGAATGAACAAGTCGTCAAGACCACTTCAGTGGTCAGCAACTCATCCTTTAAAGCTGATCAGCGAAAACAAAAAAATAATTTTACGCTTTTAAGAAAAAATGTGTAAGAACGTGCCACCTCTTTTTCAGTTACCTGTTTTATAAAATATATAGTTGTGAAAATTGATAAAAAAAAAGACAACACGGTGGCATGCAATGCGTGATTAAGCACATAACACTAAAAAATTACTGTTATGTCACATTTCAAAAACGTGCAGAACTTTGACAAGGTCATCGCGGTCTGCACCGGGTTGGGAGGCAACTATAACCCCGGAAAACAAAACCTTCAAATTGAGTCTCTTGTTGCTTTGATGAACAACGCACATGGTGCGTTGGATGCGATCAAGGTAGCCAAGACAAACTATGAGTTCGCGACTAACCATCGCGAAGTGGCATTCGAAGGCCTTGGTAAGCTTGCTGGCCGCATCATCAGCGAGCTTAAGTCTTCAGGAGTGCTTGTTCAAACTGTAGATGATGCACGTTACATTCAACGTAAGTTGGTAGGCTTCAGAATCAGTCGCGATCCTGTGCCCGCACCTCCGGATGCTTCCACGGAAGCAAAAAAGTCAACGGCCAGGGGGTTGGACTATGGAACCCAGACACAGCATTTCGGCAAGCTGCTGCAAACGTTGCGCACGGAACCACTTTACAAGCCCTCCATCGCAGACTTGAAGATGGATGCATTGGAGGCTAAGTTGAGTGACCTCTTGGTGAAAAATGCAGCCGTAGTGCGAACTTCTGTAGAACTGAAGAATGCCCGCCAGCATCGCAATGATTTGCTCTACATCCAAAGCGGAAGTGCACGCGAAACGTTGCGTGCTGTGAAGCAGCAAGTGAAGGCAGCCTTTGGTCCACGCAGCGAAGAGTTCAAGACACTGGTTGCTGTTAAGTTCAATAAACCATCAAACCTGTAAGTTTTTTAATGTGTGTCAGCTTTTAAGTTTTCCCTGCACGGAAACGAGCAGGGTTTTTAAAAACACAATCTCTTCTAACAGCTAACTAGGTTGTAACTTCCCAAATTCGCTTCCTCATTGAAACACGCGTACGTAATCCACCACCATTCGCTGTGGAAAAACCGTAGTGGCATCTGGATTTCCTGCCCATTCTCCACCCACTGCCACATTGAAAATAAAAAAGAAGTCTTTTGTAAAGGGAGCAAGATCTACGGGTGTAATATCAATTGTGTGATATTTTATATCATCGATGTACCACTTGATTTCAGTTGGGGTCCACACAATTGAAAACACATGAAACTCGTCTCCTAAAACTTTGCCATTCTGCAAGCCTTTATGACCTCCATAGGAAACGTGTTGTCCGTTAAATTCCCAGTGGGCGGTTCCATACGTCACGCTGTCTCGACCACCACCACCAACCGTTTCCATAATATCAATTTCTCCGCATTCGGGCCAACCTATCGTAGAAAAGGATGATCCTAACATCCACAATGCAGGAAAGAGTCCCTTTCCTTTTGGCATCATCGCCCTGATATCGATACGACCGTACTTAAATGTTTTTTTATTTTGCGTGGTGAGTCGCGAAGAGGTGTAAATTTTACCTTCCATCTTTTCAACCTTAGCTTTAATGATCAGATAACCATTGTGCACGGTTGTATTTTCTTGCTTATAATATTGAAGCTCATTGTTGAAGGGACCGATCTCATAATTCCAATGGGCAGTGTTTAATTGATCACCCACAAACTCATCCTGCCAGATAAGAGACATGCCAGCATAGCTGGTGGGGCTGGTATATCCGATGTTTACGATAGGAAGTTCATTTACCTGAATTGTAATTTTCAGATTTTTCTCAACACTAAGATTGTCTGCTGAGTAGGCTTGGACTTTAACTGAGAATGTGCCTGAAGAAAGATAGGTGTGTGATGTAATCCCCGTGGGCAATGTCAAGGGATCGTTTAGTCCTTCGCCAAAGGAAAATATAAACTCAACCGCATTGTCCGCTGTGGCCTTAAACGTGACAAGACCAGATCCATTAATGGCGATGGTTGTCTCTACAACCAGGTTGGCCACGGTAATTTTGGGCGATTCATTATTCTCTTTACATCCAGGAAAAATAATTACGAGTGAAATGATGGAGAGAAAAATGAAGCAGGTTTTCATGGTTCTAAGTTTAATTCAAAATGTAATGATTTCTAACTTAACTGGTTGAATCAATTGGCTTAAAAATGGATATTCTACTTCTTTAAAGGTTGCGGTTTGTATTAGCTCAGCTTCGATTAAGGTAGCGAAGTAAATCTGAATACTGGATTCTGGATACTTGTCTTGTCCAACATCCAGCATCTAGCATCTTTTCAACTATTCAATCTTAAACTTCCCGTTCTCTGTAATTCCTTTCCAGGTATCCGTGCGAAAAGGCACAGCCGGAAATCCATCTTTGTTAAACAGGTTTGCATCTTCAGGATTATCCGCCCACGCGAAATGAACCGCCACAGGATTTGAAACCTGATCGGAAGAAACCACAACAGTGTTGCCTTCTATCCATGCCTTCGCATATTTAAACTTTTGATCGCTGCCTGCAATTTCAAATCCTTTTAAGTATCCATACTTATCTTTTGCCAGTAAACCACTACCCACATGTGTAAAAGAAATCCGGATGTTGGTACCTTCCACTTTCATAGATTGATAAACAGGACCACTATACTCAATATTTTTTCCATACACATCATGCAGGGCGATAGCCGCTAATCGTTTGCCTACATCTTGTTTGTTGCGCGGATGAATATCGTTGGCTTCACCAATGTCAGTGGTTACGGCCATGCCCGTATGAGGTAATGAAAGAGTCATGGTTTGCGCTTCACGAAGTTCGGCCCACGAGCTGCCATGCTCACTATCACCATT
This sequence comes from Uncultured Candidatus Berkiella sp., assembly GCA_964502705.1. Classification (GTDB taxonomy): domain Bacteria; phylum Pseudomonadota; class Gammaproteobacteria; order Berkiellales; family Berkiellaceae; genus Berkiella. Next base: position 4,280 of record CAZCXZ010000178.1, read on the forward strand.
GGCAGAATTAAAACTTGCCAACTGAACAAAGTAAAATGGAAAGTTGCCTTGCTTCCAATGCGTTCGCCAATCGGTAATCATCAATGGAAACGCGGTGCGATATTGATAGGCACGTCCTGCATTGGATTCGCCTTGATACCAGATGGCACCTTGTATCCCAAGATTCAACAAAGGATTAAGCATGGCATTGTATAACAGCGTAGGGTAGGCATTAGGACCAATCGATGAACCAGCACCTTGAACTTTCTCAACCTGATATTTCCAATCCCCTGCCAGGGAGATAACAGATTTTCCAATGATTAATTTCATATCGGTTGCATCGCCATACACACCGCCACCGCCACCGGTGTCAGTTACCCGAATCGCAATTACATTTTCTCCCTGCCGCAATTGATCAATCTCCAGCACGTAATCACGCTTTTCGTTATAGGCTTTTGTGCTGCCCACCTGAACTCCATTGACAAATGTTTCGTCAATGTCATCAATCATGGCCAATTGAAGAATGGCTTCCTTGCCTGCATCTTCTTTAGTGATAGAAATTGTTTTTCGAAACCAAACAACACCATCCAAATCGCCTAATGCTTTTCCTTCCCACAATCCTGGCAAGCTCATGGTGGGCCAATTGATATCGCTAAAGTCTTTTTGATTCCATTGCTTGGCTTCTTCTGCTTTTGGAAGCGTGATGCCCAAGCCTGTAAGCTTCTTCA
>CAZCXZ010000179.1:0-4971 GCA_964502705.1 Uncultured Candidatus Berkiella sp.
GAATTACTCAATTCCATTCCACCATTCCGAACTTGGAACTTCACCACCCAAAATAATGGGCTCACCTATGATGGGCGTTGCCACTTTTATGTTCAAGGTTTCGGCATGTTTTTTAGCGCGTTGAATAGGTTCTTTCCAGGGATGATTTGCCAACACGAATTTTCCCCAATGTACAGGCATTAACACGGTCGCTTTCAAATCAACACCTGCTTGAACTGTTTCTTCCGGCATCATATGAATGTTGGGCCACTGCAAATCGTATTGTCCGCATTCCAACATCGCAATATCAAACGGTCCAAATTTTTCACCAATCTCTTTAAAGGCGTCATCAAACCCTGAATCGCCACCAATAAAAATTTTGATTGAATCGGTTTGAAGTACATAGGAAGACCACAATGTTTTATTTCGCGTAAAGCCGCGCCCTGAAAAATGTCGTGCTGGTGTAGAAGTTAGATTAAATCCTGGAAGCACTTCCGAAGAATCCCACCAATCAAATTCTGTAATCTGATCATCAGCAACACCCCAGCGACTTAAATGCTGCCCCACACCTAACGGAACACAAAACATTTTTACGGTTGCTTTTAGTTTTAGAACTGTGTTGTAATCGAGGTGATCGTAATGATCGTGCGAGATGATCAGCAAATCTATGTTGGGAAAATCATCCATCGAATAAATCATAGAGCCATCAAATGCTTTTGACCCCGCATATTGAACAGGTGATGCACGTTCACTAAAAACAGGATCGACCAAAATGCGTTTGTTGTCAATCGTAATTAAATAGGTTGAATGACCAAACCAAACGATGGATGTTTTCTCCGAATTAAGCTCTTTCAGATTCGTTTTTATCGAAGGAATTTTAGAATGCGGATACGTTGCTGGCTTGTCTCTTAAAAACTCACGAATCATGGAGAAGTAGGAAACATCTTCGGCCATCATAGGTGTTTCAATGCGATTTTGAAACACTCCGTTTTTATAGTTTGGGGATTGTTCAATTCTCTGCTTGCGCTCGCTTTTCGGGAGTTTACCAAATGATTTCTGTTGCATAAATACAATGACTGTTAGTGCGAATAGAAGGAGAAAGATTATAACTCCTTTGCCAATTTTCTTTAACATGGGGTTATAGACGAAGTGAATTCAATTTTAGTGTATTCAATTGCCACGAATGCACGAAAGATTCTTTAGAAGGTATTCAATTTACGCGGAGTCCCCGAGACGGGAGACTCCGCTACGAAGGAGGGCCGTCTACTCGATTGTAGCACGTTTTTACGATATCTTTTTTGGCTCATTCATTTCGTCTTGAAAAACAACAGTCTCATGGTTGAGAATATTTTTTCCTTCTTCCAACATGGCTAAGTTTCGAACTGCCTCAGAAATCATTCGGTCAAAATAAAATGATCCTTCATCACTATCATTTGATTCGTCAAATAGTTTTGGAAATTCGATTGCATAACCTGAATTGTCATCGGTTGTTTGACTTAAGGAGTCATACCAGTAAATGTAAACTTCCCCATTTGTCGCATCGCAGTATATAAGTATGACTGAAAACTTGTCTGATGTTCGTTGACTTTTCTTCTCAAATATTTCATTCAAATAATGAAGTAAGTCTGCACTTACTTGTCCAAGGTCGGTCGAATTAGATTGTACGTATTCCATTTAAAATGTGCCCAACATCCGAATATAAGCATTGCCTATGCTTCCTTTATCTAAACTCCAAATTTTTTACTTTTCATCGTCTTACGATCAACAAAAAAACTGTTTTCAGATTTTCTTCCCCTTCCACTTGCCGGATCGCATATAAAAAAACGCCATGCTAAACATACTGATCCAGTACACCCATTCGCTGCCCCAGCCCCATGCGATGGATAAGTTCCAATGTTCCAACACAAGAAATACATACACACAATAAATCAGGATGGTGATAAATTCAATCAGCAGGTTCACCCGTGTATTTCCAGTTCCTGTCACCGCATTCAACCAAATCGTCCCTACCGACATCATTAATAATGCAACGGATACGATGCGCACAATGGGAATTGCCTCCGCAACAAATTCATCGCCCTGACTATAAAATGATAAGAAGAATTCCGGCACAAGATTTAAAATCAGGAAAATAAAAAGTGAAATGCCCAAACTCAATTTTACAATCCGTTTGATCAACGGCATTACCTCATCGGTTTTTCCCTGGCCAATAATATTGCTCACCATGGTGTTGGTGGTGGATGCAAACGCCCAGCAAAAAATTCCAAACAAGCCAAAAATGTTTCGCATGGTGTTGGAGATAGCTAATGCCCGTGGGCCGTGGTGCTCAACCAAAATATAAAAGTACTCCCAACTCATGATGCTAATCGCAAATTGTAAGATGAGCGGTGCCGACATGGTGAGAATTAATTTGATACTTGAAAAGTCAATTTTTGTTTGCTCAAAAAATGCAAACGTTTTATGTATGCCTTTAAAATGAATCACCGCATAAATCACAAAGAGACCCGATGCTTCTGCAATGATGGATGCATACGCGGCTCCGTTAAACCCGATCGCTGGCAACCCATAGTGCCCGAAAATCATTCCGTAGTCCAGCACAATGTTTACAACAGCTTCCGCTAATGTGCCCCACACTAAAAATCGGGTTTGGTTTGTTCCTACCAACAAAGCATTACGCATTACATAGAGATACAGAAACGGAAGCCCCCAGATGCGAATCAATAAAAAATCAATCACCTGATTGGTAATCAAAGGATCGTGAATAAACATGCGCAACACCGTGGGTGCAAATAAATACGTGGCTCCTATACCCAAGGCGGCAACTCCTAACGCAACCCATACACCATTAAAAAACAATCGCCCGATTTCTTTTGGTAAGTTTTGGCCGGCTCTACGCGCAATGAGTGCCTGCAGTCCATTGTTCAATCCGTTCCCGATAACGGCAAAGATTAAATAATACACCCCCGTTATCCCCGCACTGGCAAGTTCTTGTTCGCCTAAAGCCCCTAAGAAAATATTGTTGGTTATAAAATTGATCTGGGGCACCAACATGGCCAGCGAGATGGGCAACGCCATCATCAAAATTTGTTTGTAACTGGATGTTAATTGAAGTTGCATGCCTAGGTAAAAGTAATTGAAAGCTGAATTAAGAGAGTTACGTAATGGGAGTTTCTCCTATTGAATTACTTAATAATTTTCCTAAGCCCGAGATATAACGGAAATCCCGAAAGGAAAAGAATGAAGCCAATCAATGATGCTTGCGGATTGGAAACCAACACGCTGATGTTTACCATCGTGTAAACAATAATGAAAAAAGCTGGCAACCAGGGGTAGCCGCGCATTTTGAAAATACCTTCCGGGTCACCATTCCTTATTGCGCGATGCCGCAAGACAAAAATAGCTGCCGAAGCCGTGATCAAACTAATGCTATCAAAGAACATCACATAGCCTAACACTTGGGTGAACGAGGAGGAAAAGAAAAGTGTAAGCACAATAAAGGCAACAAAAACCGTTACGGCAAACTCCTGCACTTGTGTGCGATTGTTCACGCGTTTAAAAATGGGTGGCAACACTTTGTCCTCGGCCATCGCATAATACACCCGCGGGTTCGACATGATGGAAGCATTGACATAGGCCATCACTGAAAGGAACATGATGATCGCTACAATCTTAAAAGCACTTTCGCCCAATAATACGCGTGCTACATCCGCGGCTAGCGTGGTAGAATTTTTTAACCCTTCAAACCCCAACACCCGGAAGTATGAAAAATTGACTAACAGATAAAGCGAAAGAATAATCGCAATGCCGTAAAAGATTGCGCGGGGCATGTTGCGTGCAGCATGCGGTACATCGCTTCCAAAATTCATGGTTTGTTGATAGCCTCCGTAAGTAAAGAACACGGGTACAAAACACAACCAAAAAGCTTTAAACCAATCGGTGTTTGAAAGAGAGATTTTAGTTGGCGCAACCGCTGCTGTTGGTTCGGGTGCAACAAAGATGGCCGCAATCAAAAGTAAGATTAAACTGATTTTAATAATCATGAGTACATTGAGCATGCGGGCACTCATTTTTATTCCCAGCATATTAATGCCATATAAAATAACCATAGCCGAAAGTGTGATGATGCGAATAGCTACCTGCGGTTCCATCTGCGGAAGCAAAATGGGTTGAATGTATTCTGCTCCGATAATGGCAACGCTTGCGGTTGACGCGGCATTTGAAATCACCGTCATCCAGTTTACCATAAAAGCAAAGGATGGATGATAGCAATGTGAAAAGATTCTATAGAAACCTCCGGCAACCGGATAGCGTGAACCAATCTCGGCAAACGTAAGTGCTCCGAACAAACTGATTACTGCGCCACCAATCCAGGCAATAAAAAATATTTCAGGAATTACGGCCTTGTTGGCTACTTCCACAGGCGTGCGGAAGATACCCATGCCAATAACAAGACTCACCACAATCATGGTGAGATCAAACAAACCAAGTTTTGGTTTAATAGACACGCGTGCGCAGGCTACCGGTGTTTAATTGAATGCCCAATGAAAACTGAAGGGGTACATAGTCAAAGTATACATCACCCGATAAGGGTACAGCAAGCCCTAGTTGAAAAACTCCTTGAAGATTTCCGGCTATCGGTACCTTCCCTGTTAGTGCGGGTTCAATAAACAATCGTGGTTTTTCTTCAGGCTTGATTATTACAGTAGCATTCGAAGGATTATTATCATTGGATGAGAATTCTGTAAAATCTACAATTGAAATTTGGGGCGAAAATGCGAGGTTAAAGTTTCGGTTGTTTGTTCCGATAGACGGTTGAATAAAAATTCGATTGTAGGTACCGGTGGCAACCAAATCTTTCTGGCCGAATGAAGGTGTAAAGAAATAGTACTGCGAAAAGCTGGTACCCTTTCCTGCTCCAAAACCAGCAAACAACTCGGTGCGAAAGTTCTTTGCCACATTATAAAAACCTAACCCTCCTTCAACAAACCTGTT
>CAZCXZ010000180.1:0-4427 GCA_964502705.1 Uncultured Candidatus Berkiella sp.
TCTTCGAGCGTAAGAGAATAAACAATCAAAGAAATAAGAAACACCCCCCATCCAACAAGATTGTTGGTTTGACTAAAACTAAATTGTTTTGGAAAGAAATTAGTAGCTGAGTTTATGCGAATTGATCTTGTATTCTTCAGCAGGATTGCGGGTCTGAAAAACCGAAGCACAGTAAAAGCTAATTTTATCTTGGCTTTTAGCAGTGATGCTCTTTCCGATTGACCTGATGATTTTCTTAAGTCAGAATGAAATCGTTGAATCAGATCGCCTTCAATTTCCTCATGCAAATGAGGCGGACAAAACCATTGAAGAAATCGGAGCGGCCAACCGTAACTATCATTCTTGCCAATAGATTGATTCATACCCTGAATAGTTTAGATTAAACTCAAGAAATCTTTAGCTGTGGAACCAACTTCCACAAATCCAATCGGGTTTCTTTCATCGCTTTAAGCATGGCCAACCCCGCATTGGTGATTGTATAAATTCTTTTTCTGCGGCCACCACGTTCGGCAGTGCCACCCCCCAGCCCTGATTTGAGATACCCTTTATCTTCGAGTCGGTAGAGTGTTACATGCACTGCACTCAGGTTTACACTGCGCTTCATGCGGGTTTCTATTTCATCGGCAATGGCTGCTCCATATGCATCTTCTTGCAAGGCAGCTACCAGCGTTAAAACCAACTCTTCAAACTCTCCTAAAAATTCTTTAGCCATATCATATAGTTATTAATAGTATATCCTTATATTTTGCTAAGTAAATAAACAAAGATTATTTTGAGAATCAAACCCTTAATTAAAAAAGCAAAGTTGATGAATCAGTTCAGTGATAGAACACCACTAGCAACTAGTATCAAGAATCCAGTTTCATCTTAGAACGGGGTGGCTATAAAAAAAAGCGAAGAAAGCTGCCCGGATGTTGGCTCTTGATGCGATCGTACACTTTGCAAAGAGGATACATAATCAGTACAATGGTAATCCAGAACAAATACACCACCGCCAGAGAATGACCACCTTCTGGTGTGATGCCGCCAAAAGATTTGGCAAAGTGAAGATCAATTTCTGAAAACGGCTTACCGGTTTTTATCATAAAACTGATCAGGGCAATAGTATGTATTAAGTAAAAATGAAGAATGAAATAAAATAACGGAACCCGCCCGATGGTCCTTAAGGGTTGAAGAACTTTGGTATTAATCTTTTCCAGTACTGATAGTAAGAGTAACAACGGACCGATCGTCATTAATAAAAACAAAAGAGAAACCGGATATTTTGTTGTGTTGATAAAACTTAAAAAAGTAAACCAGCGGGTTTCCAGTGTACTCCATGGGACAGGATCTCCATACACATTAATAAACCTTAAGATTACAAATGCTATTAAGCAAATAACACCAACTTTGAGTAATAGTTTTTGTCTTGTCAACGCATCAACCTGTTCACTATACCAAGCGCCAACGCCATATCCAACCAACATTATTCCAAGCCAGGGTATAATGGGATAAGAGACCACGAATGCAATGTTTGGGGTTACGGCAAGAAACCCGACCCGCATCAAAATAGTCCATGGAGCAAACCACAAACTTGTTGGCTCAACAGCAATGCCATCCAACAAATTGTGACCAACCACAATGATCAATCCCATTGCCAGCAATACTTTATTTGGTAAATAAATCAATGCCGAAAGAATAATCAGGCACATGCCAAACAGCCATAGCACACTCAGGATTGTTACATCGAAATAAAAATTGAAAAAGAAACCAAACCGCAAGACCGTGAATTCAAGAACAATCATCCAGATTCCACGGGTAAACAAGTACCAAGACAATTCTTTCTTTGATTTTCGCAATAAGGAAATTCGGGTGGCTACACCAGATAGCAAAACAAAGGTGGGCATGCAAAAATGTGTAATCCAACGAGTGAAGAACAGTGCGGTGTGTGTCTTTTCCAGATTAGTGGGATCAAATACAAAGGCATCGGCATGAAAGTAATCGCGTGCGTGATCCAACGCCATGATTACCATGATTATGCCACGGGCTATATCAATTGAAGAAACGCGAAAATTTTGACTGGTGTTGTTTTTGGTCATGATTTTGATCAAAAAGAAATACCAGTTTAGTGGCTTGCTGGCAAGCAAACAAGCTTTTAACCAAACTACCAATTAGGGCAACAATTTTATTTTCAGAAATTCAGCAGTATAACCATTTGGTTTCTTTACCATTTCTTCTGGGGTGCCTGCAAAAAGAAGATTACCTCCTTTTTTCTCACCCCCTTCCGGACCAAGATCAATAATCCAATCGCCACATTTAATTACCTCAAGATTGTGTTCGATGATAATTACTGTGTGACCTTGATCTACTAATGCATTGATAGCTTTTAGTAGTTTAGAAATATCGTGGAAGTGTAAGCCTGTAGTAGGCTCATCGAAAATGAACAGAATATTAGAGGAAGAATCTGAATTATTCTTTCCTAAAAATGAAGCAAGTTTTACCCGCTGCGCTTCACCACCCGAAAGTGAATTAGAAGATTGACCCAACTTTACATAACCAAGGCCGACTTCAAAAAGAGGCAACACTTTTTCGTACACCGCTTTTTTCTCTTTAAAGAATTCAAGACTTTCCTCCACCGTCATGTCAAGTACTTCAAAAATATTCTTCCCTTTGTACTCCACTTCCAGCACTTCTTGTTTGAAGCGTTTGCCTTCGCAGCTTTCACACTTCAAAAAGATGTCGGCCATAAATTGCATTTCTACTTTTATTTCGCCTTCACCCTGGCAGGTTTCGCATCTTCCACCGTCTACATTAAAAGAGAAATGCGATGGCTTGTAGCCACGTTGTTTGCTGAGTGTTTGTTCTGAATAAAGATTGCGGATTACATCATACGCCTTTACATAACTAATCGGATTGGAACGTGATGATTTTCCAATCGGATTCTGATCTACAAATTCTACTTGCGAGATTTTGGTTACATCACCTTCCAGTCGATCATATTTGCCGGGAGTTTCTGAAACCGAACCACTCAATCGGCCCACAGCCGGATATAAAATTTTCTTTATTAAGGTTGATTTGCCTGAACCACTTACACCGGTCACAACCGTAAGAATCCCCAATGGAAACTTTACGGTTAAGTTTTTCAAGTTGTTCTCTCTTGCGCCAACGACCAACAGAAAGTCTTTCCATTTCCTTCGTTGCTTCGGCACCATTATTTTCTCCACACCTGTGAGGTAATTAGTAGTGTGCGATACAATTTTTTTGTTTAGATCTTTTTGTGAACCCTGAAAAATTAATTCACCACCGTGTGCACCGGCATCTGGTCCGATGTCAATAATCTGATCAGCCGCACGCATGATTTCTTCTTCATGCTCTACCACGATTACAGTATTGCCCATGTCGCGCAATGATTTTAATACTTCCACCATGCGAGCTGTGTCGCGTGGATGCAAGCCGATACTGGGCTCATCCATGATATACATGGAGCCAACCAATGCGCTACCAAGTGATGTTGCTAACTTAATTCGTTGAAACTCTCCACCTGATAGCGTGGAGGTAACACGATTGAGCGTAAGATAGCCAAGACCAACTTTCTCCATGTACTCAAGCCGCGAACGAATCTCAGTTAAAATCCGATCAGATACTTTTTGCTCATACTTCGGAAGAGAAAGAGATTCAAAGAATTTCAACGTATCCTCAATCGGCATCAATACCAGATCCGTAATGGATGTATCAGCAATTTTTACATAAGCCGCATCTTTGCGAAGCTTGGTTCCTCTGCAATCCGGACATGTTGTTCTTCCGCGGTAACGCGAAAGCATAACCCGGTATTGAATTTTATAAGTTTTCGACTCTAAATATTTGAAGAACGCGTGAATACCTTCAAAGTATTGATTGCCATTCCATAACAAATCTTTTTCCTTTTGACTCAATTCCCCGTAAGGGCGATGAATCGGGAAATCGAATTTGATCCCGTTTTTTATTAGGGGCTTTGCCCATTCGTTCATTACTTCACCACGCCAAGGCGCAATGGCACCCTCAAAAACAGAAAGACTTTTATCTGGGATAACGAGGTCTTCATCGATACCAAGAATTTTTCCAAAGCCTTCGCACATTCTGCACGCTCCAAACGGGTTATTAAAACTAAACAGGTTTATGGATGGCTCCGTAAAGTGAATTCCATCCAACTCAAACTTATCGGAGAAGTGAACTTTCTTTTCCCCATCAACATAAATTGTGCAATCACCATGGCCTTCAAAGAAAGCAGTTTGCACAGAATCGGAAAGACGGAAAGTGAGATCTTCATCGCCAGCATTTACAGCAGCCCGGTCAATCAGAATTTCAATTTCACCATCAATATCTGCGGGTTTAGATTTTGAAGTTTTCTTTTTTCCCTTTCCCTTCTCCTTAATGAGAGAGGTGTCCGTAGGACGGAGTGAGGGAGAGGG
>CAZCXZ010000180.1:4437-4934 GCA_964502705.1 Uncultured Candidatus Berkiella sp.
CGATCTCCTCAATAAACTTTACTTCTCCATCTACCAACACGCGTGCATACCCTTTGCTTAACAGGAGATTGAGTTCATCACTTAGCTTTCTTCCCTTCATCACCTTAAGGGAACAGGCAATCATAATGCGCGTTCCTTCTTTTTTCTTATGGATGAAGTCAATTACATCTGTTACAGTGTCGCGCTTCACTTCTTTTCCGCTTACGGGTGAATATGTTTTACCAATCCGGGCAAAAAGAAGTTTTAAATAGTCATAAATCTCGGTCGTAGTGCCAACGGTAGAACGAGGATTGCGCGTATTTACTTTTTGTTCAATAGCGATGGCCGGAGAAACTCCACGGATGTAATCCACCTCAGGCTTTTCCATGCGCCCTAAAAACTGCCGCGCATAAGAACTCAAACTCTCTACATACATGCGCTGCCCTTCTGCAAACAGGGTATCGAAGGCAAGAGAAGATTTTCCAGAACCTGAAAGTCCGGTCACCACAACAAGCTTA
>CAZCXZ010000181.1:0-4916 GCA_964502705.1 Uncultured Candidatus Berkiella sp.
TGGCCGCCATGGCGCCCGCCGACATGCAGGCGCTGGCCGCGCAATTGCCGGCCAAGGACGCAGCACTCGCGCAAACCGGGTGCCTGGTCTGGAGCGCTTCGCTCGAAGGACCCCAGGCCACCTTCGCGTTGCGCCCGCGCGGCGGCAAGCCGGCCGTGACCGACGGGCCTTATGCCGAAGCCAAGGAGCTGGTGGGCGGCGTCATCCTCATCGAAGCGCCCAACAAGGACGAGGCGATACGCATCGCCTCGCTGCATCCCGCCGCCACGCTGGGTGAAAGCATCGGCTGGGGCATCGAGGTGCACCCGATCGGGGTGTGCTCGGTGAAGATCCAAAAGTAGCGGGCGCCGGCTTCTGCTCTTGTAGCGGCGCCAGTCTGCCGCATTTCACCCCGGCCGCTGCATGTCATCCTGGCCCCGCATGTCATCCCGGACCTGATCCGGGATCCATTCCAGCGTCCCCGCCCGTGGTTCGGCGCGTCAAGGGCAGCGGCAAGCCTGCCGTGACCGACGGGCCTTATGCCGAAGCCAAGGAACTGGCCGGCGGCTTCTTCATCATTGAAGCAACGGATCGTGAGGAGGCGGTGCGGGTGGTGTCGCTGCATCCGGCGGCAACGCTGGGGGAGAGTGTGGGGTGGGGGATTGAGGTGCACCCGATTGGGTTTTTTGAGATGATGCCTGGCAAATAGGGCGTTCAGCACGACGGAAGTAAAAAGCGACACTGGCCGATAAAAAGCACGAAAGTAGTTGCACTCCGTAACATAATGTTTGCGGAGGATGTGCAATGACAAAAATAAGAGAATTTGCCGACGGACGTGAGATCAAATTGTTGGTTCACTTCACGCGGGCCGCTAATCTAGACTCGATCTTGAAACGTGGGCTTGTGACTAGAAATATCCTTGCAAACGAGAATAATGGTGCCGTTTTTAACGATAGATATCGCTACGATGGCACTGACGCCGTCTGCCTTTCTATTGGATTCCCCAACTACAAAATGTTTTGGGGATTGAGGAAAGACAATCCTGATGTGGATTGGGTTGTACTCGGAATTCACCCTGCGGTGCTATGGCAACAACAATGTGCTTTTTGTGCTGCCAACGCTGCATCCGCCGCTGTAACTGGCATTCCTTTGCGACAACGTATGTCGGTTGCTGCGTTGTCGGCCATGTACGAAGACGTTGATGGCAAAGTTCGAAATACTTTGGGCTTAAAAAATCAATATCCCACAAATCCACAAGCCGAAGTTTTGGTCCTAAATGGGGTTCCACGGAATTACATTGCTGGAATTATTGTTCTTAACGATACGGTAAAAAACAGGCTGCAGGCGCAATACCCAACGGTTGATGTACGAACGTTGGCACAATATTTTCGGTATCGCTCCGACTACGCTAGCTGGCGCTAAAAATATGGCAGAACGCCCAATTTTCACACCCACTTTTCAAGGATCTCTGCTTGTCTCGACTCATCATGTCGAGTTTCAGTGGTTTTCTGGTATGGCAAAAAGCCAATCCCAAAAGTCGATTTCTTCGCTGCATGAGAGAGCGAAAAAAGTACTCAATATTGATAAGGTCCTTGAGATATCAAGCAAGTCAAAGGACGAATTGGGCATTAAATTAAGCGCCTTTAACTTGATGATTACAACCGTTCGACACGAGCGGCAGTTCAGCCTGGAGTGTGCATATCAAGCAAGTAAGGTGTTTGAGAGGGGCGGGCCTTTTCTGGATCTCTTGGATGCTCGCTCTATCGATGCTAAACGTGATCCCCGCTTGCACGAGCACGGTCGGTTGAAGAGCTTTCGTTTTTTTAATGTTGAATGGGATTTGTTACCTAGGACAGCCTTTTACGATTGGCTATACATCAACGCTCTGCACAAGCACCCCGAACTTGCATCGGAAGTCTTAACTTACCGAGCGTTTTCCGATATTGCGTTCAACCCTGAAAAATCTATTAACTGCCAAGCTTACGCTGCAGCGTTGTACGTCTCTTTGCATGAGCGTGGTTTGCTCAGCAGCCAAATGTTGAAAGAGAAGGATGCCTATCTTTCAGTAATCAATACTGGACTAGTTAGCAATGCTCATGAAGACACCATGGCACAGAAAAGACTGGACTGATGGGTGTCAAAGGATCAGGCTTTTTGAGGAACGCGCTTTGAGAAGGATTCGATAGTAGGCTGGTCAACTTCGGGTGTTTCGGCTTCCTCAATTACGCCCTCTAGATATTTAGCATAGCTTTCCTGAAGGTGCTTTAAAGCAGACCCCTTGTCGGCCTGATATTCAAGGCGTTCCTGGAAGAACTGCAATCTTGCGCGGTTATCATCCAAAACTTGCGCCCATGTTTTGATGTAAACCGATACGTTCGGATGCGAAACGATTAAGCCATCACCTGATCCGATGCGAAATTTTCCAAGCGGGCCAATATCGTCACTAATCACCCAGAACTGCCATTGAACGCCTACGCTACGAAATCTCTCGTCGGCCACGACAGATGCTGCGTAACCTTCAATTTGGGTTATCTCCTTAGCGTCGATCTTGACTGAGGGTGCCTTCAATTCCACGACCAAGTGTGTTAAGTCGTTGGCGCGATGCTGGCGCGTTGCTCGAGACAACATCAAATCTACTATCCCTCGTTCCTGAGATATGTGTTTGACGGGTGCATTTATGACGACATGATCGTCCAGGAGCTTCTTGTGCTTGCGCAGTACTTCGGTAAGCGACTGATCGTCTACGGATAGACTGAACTCTTCACCAAAAAGCCACGTGTTTTGCGCAATGATGCGATGCAGCTGGCTACGTTCTTTCAGGCGCTTTTTCGGTTCCGAGTCGAACAAGATGGTCTCGAGCCCCGTAAGAAAGCGAAGTCGGTCTGCTACTACCCTGGCTGAACTAATGATGGCTGAGAGTGACACCTCCCGAAGCAATTCGGCAAGCTCTTCTTGCTTTCTCTTTGGTAGTCGGAGAACTTCGGAGAGAATTAACTGAAGTTCCTCAGGGCTTTTCTCAATTGCTTGCCTGAGCATGCGCAGTTGAAATGCCTTATTTTCGGTCTGACCGGCTTCAAAATCGGGCAGATGGCGCGCCACGTTAACCGCCACAATTTCAAATACCTGTCTCTCTACCTCCTCGACTGGACTTGTTGCCTCCCCTTTAAAAGGGTAAATGTGCTCAGCTTTCCATTCCTCCACATAGCCTCTTGCGGCCGCGGCGGCTCTTTGGCGAAAGTAGTCTCTGATCAACTTTTGCGCTTCATCAATCGCAGAAACCATCGGGGCTTGCATTTCTGCCAGCTCAACGGTCCCTTCGTGTTGTGCAGCAGAGAGGTAAGACGACTCCAGATAAGCGGTGAACTGGAACTCTCCCACATGAAACCTGCGATCCACCTGGACGAGGGGAAAGCGCTTTTCATTGCAGAGAAACAATGCGCGATTGGATAGCCCTTTCCATTCGACGATTTCCAGGCGGGCTGTATGAGTGAAACCGCCAATACGAATGTCGGAGAGGTTAAACGCCTTGCGCGTCGCTATGACCGCCTTGGCGTCTATCGCCTGTTCGCCGACAACGATCTTCACGCTCGGATAGTCAACTAAGTAGAGGGCGAATACCTCTGTGAGCGAATGCAGGCCGGCCTGGCTGACAAAAGACCGAAAATCTTTATGAGGCTCCGTAATCGTCAGAGTTACGCCTGGCGTCGCGTTTGGCGCTTCTGTCTCTTCAGAAATAGTCACATGTCGTATATCCGCTGCCGACATGCTGATTTTGTATTGCCAAGTAGTGCCATCCCTTTTGTAAACCACGTTCCAATCTGCGTAGTCACCGATAGCAAACGCCTTAAATCGGCCCCGACCTTCTTGACCGTGCAAAAAGCGCCCTGTTTCCGTGGACGCGCCTGGTCGCTTCCATGAGCCACCCAAGCGGCGAAAAAATTCAGGCGCATTTGCTCGTGGAATACCCTCGCCATTGTCGCGAATGATTACACCTGACAAGGTGCCCAGATCGTTGTGTTCGAAGGAGACCGCCACATCGCTCGCATCCGCATCCAACCCGTTCCATATTAGTTCTGCTAACGCCTGAACTGGCTTTGCGCCAGTGATCTTCTTTAAGAAGTCGGGCTGGACTTCGACCGGATATTGTTGATTCGCCACGACGACTCCTTTGCGCTAAAAATCGAGTTTACGGCTTGAAATACTCCTGCACCGTCTCCCAAGCCACCGTCTGCAGATGTTTCGCAATCGCCGGGTCCAGACCGGCTGTGTATTTCAGGTCCACAGGTGACGCCTTGAACAGCGTCGCATACGTGGTGCACGCGGCCAGGTAGCTGCCGGCCACGCTGGGGTGGCGCAGGTCGGCCACGTACAGATTCAGTTCCGGCATTTTCGCGATCGACTTGCCGAAAGCCAGGCCGGCCGGAATGACCAGCGCGTTGTTGTCGTTGCCGGCCTGGGTGTAGGCCTCTGCAAGTTCGGCCGTCATCGACGGCACGTCCTTGTAAGCCCACGACATGAAGAACACCGGCTTGGCGCCATGTTTGCGCACGGTGTCGGCGTGTTTCTTGGCGTATTCATGGAACAGGGGCTTGAGCTGCGGGTGCAGCGGGCACTGGCTGCAGTCCATCATGATGGCGAGGTCGAATAAACGGTCCAGCTTGTTGAAGCTGACGGTGTTGTTGGCGCCAAACGAGTACGAGCCGACGGCGTTGGGTCGGAAGTAGCTTTCGACGTCGTGCCAGTTCATGCCCGAGCCGCTGATGGTGGCCGAGCTGGCGCGGTGCCGGAAGCCGGGCTGGCCTTCCCGGATCAGTTGTCCGACATGGTTGTGCAGGCTGTTGTTGTAATAGAAGAAGCTGTTGCCGATGTAGATGGCCGAGGCGGGCTTGTCGCCGGCGTCCGTCACCCTGGGTTTGGTCTGGGCCAGCGCGCAGGTG
>CAZCXZ010000182.1:0-4881 GCA_964502705.1 Uncultured Candidatus Berkiella sp.
GCGTCAGTAAATGAATACATAGAATTATATGATCGCTTTTCTAACTATAACACAGGTACTGATGTATCTGAAAAGAAACTTACATCTGTCAAGGATTCTGTAAGAACACTTGGTATATGTCGTAAGATCAACAAAACACTCACTCAAAAACAAAAAGTAGTCGTGCTGATTAAGCTGCTTGAGCTAATGAGTACAGATGGAAATTTCGCATCGCAGCGGATGGAAATCATTAACACGGTGTCGGATGTGTTTAATATTATCGCTGACGAGTATCAGCTGATTGAAAGTTTTGTCCTTTCATCGGATGAGAAAAAATTGGATTCACCGAATATTTTGGTGGTAGACTCGCATGAGTGTCCCTCAGAAGGGCAGAGTAAACACGCAAACGCTCAATTGAATGGGCAGTTAATTTTTATGCGCGTGCGAAGCGTGGATATGTACTTTGTGAAGTACATGGGGGGCGAATCGAATTTGTTAAATGGTTTTGTGATGCATGCCCAGCGTGTGTATCTGTTCTCGCACGGAAGCACCATTAAAACCCCACACGGTGATGCTCTTTACTATAGTGACCTAACTGCTGACTTCAATGAAGAGCTTAAAACAACCAAGCTTTCCTTCAATGCAAATGTGGAAGAATTTCTTTTTCCCAACGGTGCAATTGGTTTACGAAACGTAAATGTAGTTGAAGGCCCAGGTAAGCTTATTGGAATTATGGGCGCCAGTGGTGCCGGTAAAACTACGTTGTTAAATGTGCTGGCAGGTTTAGAGAAACCCTCCAAAGGTCAAATCGTAATTAATGGGCTTGATATCCATCGGCAAAAGAATGAAGTGCAGGGAGTGATCGGATATGTTTCGCAGGATGATCTTTTGATAGAAGAACTTTCGGTTTACCAAAATCTTTACTACAACGCTAAACTTTGTTTTGCAACCTTCTCTGAAGAGCAACTTCACACGCGGGTAATGGAAGTATTGGAAAGTTTGGGATTAGACCAACGGAAGGATTTAAAGGTTGGGAGCTATTTAGATAAAACGATTAGCGGTGGTCAGCGAAAGAGATTGAACATTGCATTAGAATTAATTCGTGAGCCGGCAGTTCTTTTTCTGGATGAGCCCACCTCAGGTCTTTCATCACGCGATTCTGAAAACGTGATTGACTTGTTAAAAGAACTCTCGCTAAAAGGCAAACTTATTTTTGTGGTGATTCATCAACCTTCGTCCGATATCTATAAGATGTTTGATAAGATGATCATTATGGATACGGGCGGTTATCCTGCTTATTATGGCCAACCCGTAGGAGCCATCACTTATTTTAAGAAAGCGACTCATCAGATTGATAGTAACAGAGGGCAATGTGAAGTGTGTGGCAGCGTAAATCCTGAACAGATTTTCAACATTATAGAGGCAAAGGTGGTTGATGAATATGGACAGCCAACAAACAGGCGAAAGGTCACTCCTATGGAATGGCATGGCATGTACAACGACAATTTTAAAATTTCTCCGCTCGAAGATGTTAAAGAAGCGCCACCTAAAACACTCAACCTGCCTGGCAAATTAAAGCAGACATTCATTTACACAGTTCGGGATGTGTTGGCTAAAATTAGCAATAAGCAATATCTGCTGATCAATTTTTTAGAAGCACCCGTGCTAGCTTTTATTCTGGCATTCGTGATCCGATATAAAAATGCAGCGGGCGATACAGAATATGTTTTCCGTCTCAATGACAATTTTCCGGCCTTTCTTTTAATGAGCATAATAGTTTCCTTGTTTATGGGGCTTACGGTTAGCGCTGAAGAAATTATACGGGATCGTAAAATTTTAAAGCGCGAATCATTCCTTAACCTAAGTTGGAACAGCTACTTAAGTTCTAAGCTGGCAATCTTGTTTACCCTGTCGGCTATTCAAACTCTTCTCTTTGTAGTTGTTGGCAATCTCATTCTTGAAATTCATGGGTTTACACTCGCGTTTTGGTTTGTCATGTTTACTACCTCATGTTTTGCCAATGTGCTTGGTCTAAATATTTCGTCAGCGTTTAAATCGGCAGTTACCGTGTATGTGGTTATACCATTGCTTTTGATTCCACAAATGATTCTTAGTGGATTGCTTTTCAATTTTGATAAGCTAAATGATCTGATAAGCACAAAGGGCAAAGTGCCAATGGTGGCCGATCTTATGGCCTCACGATGGTCTTACGAAGCGCTGGCTACTTACTATTTTACGGATAACGAATTTGAAAAATCATTTTATCAATACGAGAAAGCTCAATCTCAGGCAGATTTCAAATCAGCATTTCTTGTGGATGAATTAAGAAGAATGAATCAATTCTCTCTTGAAAACTTTGAAAGTAAAAATGACTCGATCCAAAAGTTAGTCGATTACAACCTCGCACTCATTGCTCAGAATATATACACCGATGAATTTTTTAAGGATCATGCTGATGTGGTGGTTATGCTTGAAAGGGGAAAATATTCTGAGAACACTGGTAAGAGGTTAGAAAAATTGTTAGATGATTACAAGGCACACAATCAGAATTTATACAATCAGCAAACTGCTTTGTTAGAGAAGAAGATGGCCTACTATGAAGACAATGGCTGGTCCATTAATAAAAACAAAGACACGTACTACAATCAAAGTCTGGCTGATCTTGTTAAAAACATAAACACGAAGGCAAGAATATTAGAAGCAGATGGAAAATTGATTCAACAGATCGATCCAATCTTTCAAGACCCACGCCCAACAAGTGCATTCGATTACAGCACTGGATTTTTCTTCCCAACCAAAAATGCATTGGGAATACATGTAAGCACCTATTGGTTTAATCTGATTGTGATTTGGTTAATGTCCATTGCGCTGTACATCACCTTATATTTTGAATCACTTAAGAAAATATTGAATGCATCTGAAATAATCCGATCGAAAGGAAAAATTTTCCAGAAAATAAAAACATTAAAATGAAAATCATAATTCTACTTCTTTGTGTAGTGCTGATTGCACTGTCTTCATGCTCACAATCTATTTCGCCCTGCGACACCTATAATCAGGCGTATAAAATCAGATCCTTTAAACCGAAAAAAAAGATACATGTTAAAAGGGCTCACAGCCCAATCAATTTGGTGCGAATATAAAATCTTCAATAAAAATTAAGTCTCAATGAAAACCAATATCAATTAAATAAAGAACAATGAAAAAAATAATTTATTCACTTCCACTAATGCTTTGCCTGGCGTGTAGCTCGGGCGAGAAGCCAAATGAAGACACTTTCTTGAAAAGTGTATCTAATACCCAGCTTGCTCCTAAAATGGATGCGGAGCTCATCGGAGGTTTATTGGGTCAGATTCCAAGTCCTCTGGAAATCTCTGCACTTTTAAAAGCCTCGGGCACAAAGTACGATCGTGGATTTTTGAACAAACCCAGAAATTATGATCGCTACAACACAAGCTATAAGCAAGCTTTGAATCTTGGCATCTATGGTACTGATCTGGGGTACACCAATATTTATGAGCAAAACCTTGATGGCATTAAATATTTGTCAGCCATAAAGCAATTGGCAGATGAGTTGAAGATTGGTCAATTCTTTGACATTGAAACCATTGGCAAACTCGCTGCCAACAGCAATAACCTTGATTCTTTGTTATTGGTAACAACTCAAAATTTCAATTCAATCAATCAATACCTGCAAACTCAGGATCGCTCCAATCTTAGTGTGCTTTTACTAATTGGCGGTTGGATTGAGGCAATGGACATTACCTGTCAGGTGGCCAAAAATGATATGACTAACAAACAACTTCATGAAACAATAGGATCACAAAAGATTACACTTGAACAGATCATGTTGCTTTTATCTTTCTATGAACACGATAGCAATATCAATTTGCTATTGGCCGATCTGGAAGACCTAAAAACTGCTTTTGATAATATTCAAATCAACTATAGATATGAAGCTTCAAGTATTGAAATAGTGGATGGTGTTGCTGTAGTTAAAGATAATAGTACAACTACAATCAATATCACCGAAGCAGACATCATCAGCATCAGAAGTAAAACAAGTGCAATCCGAAATAAAATAATTAGCTAACATGAAGATCATTATTAAATCATCCGTACTACTTGTTGCCTTAATTTTTGCAGCCAACATGAGCCTGGCACAATGTAATTCAGCTGAACTGATCAATGCATCAGTTTCAACGATACCCACAGGATATAACTTTTTGAAATCATATAAGATTGAAGGTGAACCCGATCTTGAGAAGGTTGAGTTTTCATACGTTCTGACAAAAGGATCGAACTATATTCTAACACTTAAGGATAGGAATAAATCGATTGGCACGGTGGTAACCTTATACGACAATCAGCGCAATAAGATAGCCAGCAATAAAATTGGCAGCGATAAGGTATCTGCTCTGGCCTTTCCTTGTAATGCTACTGGCATTTATTACATACAATACACATTCGATCCGGGTGCTGCTCGCTGTGGCGGAGCTGCTTTGGGTTTTAGAAGATAACTCTGACGATAACAATTCTAAATAATTTAAAATGAAACTTATTCTTATTTCTTTCTACTTGGCAGTGGTTTGCAACAATATTTTCCACCCACCAGGTCACACTATGAGCGCTCAATCAATGGAAGTTCCTAGTAATTCAACAAAGATTGTCATGGATAGTATTCCAACTGGAACCTATTTAGGGCCCTCCATTGAAGTGACGATAAAATACAATTTTGTTTTGCTCGATCAATTTGTGATTGGAGATATTTCGAAATTGAAGGCGGCCGGAAACAAGCCACCCGATAGGAAATTTATCTACCCTGCCGGATCGGTAGTTAGCTTAACCCCAACAAACAAAAATAGTGCGATTGAATCGATGTATTTAAAATTTGACAATGCA
>CAZCXZ010000183.1:0-4864 GCA_964502705.1 Uncultured Candidatus Berkiella sp.
TTTGCCGATGCCAAACAATTAAAGGCTTATTTAAACTTGCTTGAAGAAGCAGCCAAACGCGATCACCGCAAACTGGCGAAGAAGTTTGATCTGTTCCATCTACAGGATGAAGCACCGGGCATGGTGTTCTGGCATCCAAAGGGCTGGACTCTGTGGCAGCAGATCGAACAGTACATGCGTACCAAGCAAAATGATTGGGGTTATCAGGAAGTAAAAACGCCAATGATTATGGATCGTACCCTGTGGGAGAAGTCTGGCCACTGGGAAAACTATCGCGACAACATGTTTACTACTGAGTCGGAAAAGCGCGATTTTGCGGTTAAGCCGATGAACTGCCCTGGCCATATCCAGATTTTTAATCACGGTCTGCGTTCGCACAAAGACTTGCCATTGCGTCTGGCAGAATTTGGTTCTTGTCATCGCAATGAAGCTTCGGGCGCGTTGCACGGCATCATGCGGGTGCGCGGTTTTGTGCAGGACGATGCGCATATCTTTTGTACTGAAGAGCAAGTGATCGGTGAAGTTGCCTCTTTTAACCAGATGCTCAAGTCGATTTATGACGATTTTGGTTTTACCGATATCGCCGTAAAACTCTCTCTGCGCCCAGAAAAATATGCCGGCACTCTGGAAACCTGGAATAAGGCGGAAGAGGGTTTGCGTACTGCGCTGCGCGCTGCTGGTCTGGAGTGGGAAGAGTTGCCGGGTGAGGGCGCTTTCTATGGTCCGAAGATCGAATACCAGATTAAAGATGCACTCGGCCGTTCATGGCAGTGCGGTACTATCCAGCTCGATTATGTATTGCCCGAGCGTCTGGATGCGGAATATGTTGCTGAAGACAACCTGCGTAAGCGTCCGGTGATGCTGCATCGTGCTATTCTCGGCTCCTTCGAACGGTTCCTTGGCATTCTTATCGAACATTACGAAGGATCTTTCCCGGTTTGGTTGGCGCCAGCCCAGGTTGCGGTGATGAATATTACCGATAATCAGGCCGATTACGTCAAAATGATAGAAAAAGCCTTGCGTGAAAAAGGCATTCGCGTCATTCCGGACTTGAGAAATGAGAAGATCGGCTTTAAAATCCGCGAGCACACAATTCAGCGGGTACCCTACCTGCTCGTCATTGGCGATAAAGAGGTTGAAAATCAATCACTTGCAGTTCGCACAAGGGACGGACAAGATTTGGGTGTAATGAATCTGGAAGCTTTCATCGCGCACTTGACCGCCGATATAGCGCGTCGAGGTCGAAATATTTCTGTTTAACGGAAAGTTTTTTGACCAAAAAGTCGCTGAAGCGAAAAAAGATTTGTTCTTATTAATTTATTGGAGATACAACTATCAAACGAGATAACGCTCCCGCAGCCAAAGGCAATTCTAAAAAAGCGCGGATCAACGATCAGATCGAAGCCAAGCAGGTTCGTTTAATCAACGCAGAAGGTGAACAAGTCGGTATTGTGAACCTGAGTGATGCACTTGCTCAGGCGCAAGCGGCAACACTGGACCTGGTGGAGATCGTTGCTGATAGCGATCCAATAGTCTGCAAGATTATGGATTACGGCAAGCATCTGTTTGAAATCAAGAAAACCAAGGCCGCTGCTAAAAAGAAACAAAAGCAGCAGCTGGTGAAGGAAATGAAATTTCGCCCAGGGACGGAGGATGCGGATTATCAGGTCAAATTAAAGGCCTTAATGCGCTTCCTGGAGCATGGGGATAAAGCCAAGGTAACGTTAAAGTTTCGTGGCCGCGAGCTCGCCCACCAAGAGCTGGGGATGGAAATGATGCAGCGCATCGAGACCGATCTGGCTGAGATGGGTACCGTTGAGCAGGCTGCCAAGATGGAAGGTAAGCAGCTCACTATGGTTATCGCCCCCAAAAAGAGAAAATAGTCGGGCTTTTAGCTGCCTTGATTATTAATATTATTTACCTAAATGTGTGGAGTTTTATCACATGGCAACTAAAGCTAAAGTACACAGTGGCGCGTCAAAACGCTTCAAAAAGACTGGCGCAGGCTACAAGTTCAAACACGCTAACAAGAGCCACATCCTGACCAAAATGACCACCAAACGTAAGCGCCAACTGCGCGGCACCAGCATCGTTGATGCAGCCGATGTACCACGCGTAAAACGTTTGTTCCGTGCTAATTAATCAGCGCTAATTGAGAATTTTGAGAGGATAGAGATATGGCCCGTGTTAAACGTGGTGTAGAGGCGCGTCGTCGTCACAAGAAAGTTTTAAAAGCTGCGAAAGGTTACTACGGTGCACGTTCGCGTACATTCCGTGTTGCCAAGCAAGCGGTTATCAAAGCAGGTCAATATGCTTACCGCGATCGTCGCGTTAAAAAGCGTAATTTCCGTGCTCTGTGGATTACTCGTATCAATGCCCAATCGCGCGCTGAAGGCATGTCCTACAGCCAACTGATTGCTGGCTTGAAAAAGGCGAGCATCGTTCTCGACCGTCGTGTACTGGCTGATCTGGCTGTATATGACAAAGCAGCATTTGCTGCTGTTGTTGCGAAGGCTAAATCAGCTCTGGCTGCTTAATCGTCCAACAACCTCAAGCCCGCAAGGGCTTTTGTGAACGCGATGAAAGGGGAGAGCTTTAGGGTTCTTCCCTTTTTTTATGGCTTTAATTATTCGATAGTTAACGATTCGTACTGGAAAAGCAGATGGAAAATCTCGCTGCGCTTACCCAAGAAGCGCTCAAACTCGTTGCCGATGCTCAAGATCTGACTGCGCTGGATGCGGTGCGGGTAAATTATCTCGGTAAAAATGGCAGCATCACCGCGTTGATGAAAACGTTGGGTAAATTGTCGGCAGAGGAGCGTCCCGCTGCCGGTGCTGAAATCAATAAAGCCAAAGATGCAGTACAAGATGCGCTCAATGGGCGCAAAGAATTACTTGAACAAGCAGCGATTAACGCCAAGCTTGCCAGCGAAGTGGTCGATGTGACTTTGCCTGGTCGTGGTCAGCACACTGGCGGTCTACATCCTGTAACTCGTACATTACAACGTATCGAAGAGATCTTCGCTGCTGTCGGTTATAGTGTTGAAGTCGGTCCGGAAATTGAGGACGACTACCACAACTTTGAAGCGCTCAATATTCCATCGCATCACCCCGCGCGGGCTATGCATGACACTTTCTACGTGGACGACACTCACGTACTTCGCACCCATACCTCACCAGTGCAAGTGCGCACTATGGAAAACAAGCAGCCACCGATTCGTGTGATTTGTCCCGGTCGTGTTTACCGCTGTGACTCTGATGTGACCCACTCACCGATGTTTCATCAGGTTGAAGGTTTAGTGGTCGATAAAAATATTAGTTTTGCCGATCTCAAAGGCACCATGGATCAATTCCTCAAAGCCTTCTTTGAGGCCGATGTGCCGGTGCGTTTCCGTCCTTCCTATTTTCCGTTTACCGAACCATCAGCTGAAATGGATATCCAGTGCACCCAGTGTCGCGGCAAAGGCTGCCGCATGTGTAAAAACACCGGCTGGTTGGAAGTCGGCGGCTGCGGCATGGTTCACCCTGAAGTGTTTAAGTCCAGCGGCGTCGATCCTGAAACTTATACCGGTTTTGCCTTTGGTATGGGGGTAGAGCGCTTGGCCATGTTGCGCTACGGCGTAAATGACCTGCGTTTGTTCTTTGAGAACGACCTGCGCTTCCTGAAACAGTTTTAACGGAATTAATGAAATATGAAAATCAGTGAATCCTGGCTGCGCGAGTGGGTTAACCCAGCCATAGGTACCGATGAGTTAGTCGCCCAGCTGACCATGGCAGGGCTTGAAGTTGATGCTGTTGAATCTGTCGCTGGCGATTTTACCGGCGTGATCGTAGGCGAAATTGTTGGCTGTGAGCAGCATCCAGACGCTGACAAGCTGCGTGTTTGTCAGGTTGCCGGTCTGCCCGATGGTTTGAGTCAAGTCGTATGCGGTGCAGCCAATGCACGCGTTGGTATCAAAATCCCCTTTGCCACTATAGGTGCGCAATTACCGGGCGACTTTCAGATAAAAAAAGCAAAACTGCGCGGTGTTGAATCCTTTGGCATGCTCTGCGGCCAAACCGAGCTTAAAGCCGGCGATGATGACACTGGTTTGTGGGAATTACCTGCCGATGCTCCCGTAGGCGTTAACCTGCGCGAGTATTTGAATCTTGAGGACAAGTTGATCGAAGTCGATTTGACCCCGAATCGCAGCGACTGCTTGAGCGTTAAAGGTATTGCCCGCGAAGTTGGGGTGTTGAATCGCGCTCCGGTCAATGCACCAGCAATTCCTGCCGTTGTTTCATCTGTTACCGACAGCTTTCCCGTGCATCTTGAAGCGGGATTTGCTTGTAGCCGCTACGTTGGCCGCATCATCCGCAATATTGATATTACTTGCCGAAGCCCTGCCTGGTTGCAGGATAAATTAGTGCGTTCTGGTTTGCGCAGTATCGATGCAGTGGTTGATGTGACCAATTATGTGCTGCTTGAGCTGGGCCAGCCTATGCATGCATTTGATTTATCCAAGCTCAGTGGCGCAATTCATGTGCGTCTGGCGCAGCGGGATGAATCTATCCAGTTATTGGATGGACAGGAAATCAAACTCAATGCCGATACCATGGTTATTGCCGACCAGCAAAAAGCTTTGGCAGTTGCGGGAATTATGGGTGGTAAGGAAAGTGCGGTAAGTGAAGCTACGCGCGATATCTTTCTGGAAAGTGCGTTCTTTAACCCATTGGCGATTGCCGGTCGTGCGCGTTCTTACGGTTTGCATACTGATTCCTCGCATCGCTTTGAGCGCGGTGTAGATTACAATTTGCAGCTCGATGCGATTGAGCGTGCAACAGCATTGCTGCTGGAGATTGTCGGTGGTGAAGCGGGTCCTGTT
>CAZCXZ010000184.1:0-4833 GCA_964502705.1 Uncultured Candidatus Berkiella sp.
ACTTAACGAGGATAAGTTGAAGTAACTAGTATCCTGCTTTACACCGTCAAGATTGGTATCAAATGCAGGGGTAGCTCCATCTACCCACCGGATATATGTAGCATCTTGAGCCGTGTTATTTTTCATGACAACTTCAAGTACATTATCAGGCCAGCCTTCACGATAAAACGCACCATCTAAGGTTTGCTTCGCGCTTTCGCCAACTGATATTACTGGACTTGTGGTAGTAGTTCTTATCCAAAAAGCCTGGCCAGGTGCAATCACTCCATCAAATGTACCGGTCGTACCGTCAAATGATTTCCAACTGAAAACACCATTATAGTTTTCTCGGATGTAAACCGTATTGCTTACACCACTCAAAGTCCAGCCACCAGTAGACGCCCCCGTCCATTTGATAGGTGCGGGATACGGATTACCCAATAGGTTCCAACCATCACTGGTAGAGCCGGTTCCTCCGGTAAGGGTGAACGGTATGGTGCCTTGATATGGCTCTCCAGTTACTTTCCAGGTGGTGGGCGCACTAGCCTGGCGGATAAATGGTGTATACCCTTTGCCTCTTCTAAGGGTATCTAGATTGGTGCCGCCCACGGCTGGAAACTGAATATAATTGGGTTCGGTATAATGGAACATGGAGGCATTGCCAGAGGTTAGTCCCTCTCCGGTACTGGCGCCCGTAAACTGACCCGTAATAGGGAAGAAAACTTGAAGATCAGCGGCAGTAACATTGCGCACAGGTGAGGAGATGTAACGATAGATTCTACCTTCACCACTCATGTATCGCTCTACAGTAATTTTGCCACTTACCTTGGCGCCATTCAGCAACGGCCCAATGCGTGCTGTGCCACCCGGTCCATCAGAGGTAGAACGTAAAGTAAGATACCCATCTCCCGTATTGAGCTCACCACTACCTACCGTAACCAAATTGTTGACTTTAACAGCCGTGAGAATGCTACTTCGATTGTTGAGAGGTACTGAGGAAGAAAGATTATTAAGTGAATTATTGGCACTGAAGTATATGTTGTTGTTTTGCGTAGCGGTAGAGCTGAAGGTAAAATTACCACCAACCATATTTAAGGCCCCTGTTTCATTATTTGAATTAATTGTACCGCGGCCAATAATCACAAGATTATTATTACCAAGATCTAATGACGATCCTGAATTCAAAATAAGCCCACCTCCTTGACCGGAACCCACCGTTATAGTGTTTCCTGCCAAATTGGTAAACTGAACCTGATCCCCAAAATCGCTTTGAATACTAAAGAAATTTGGATTTATAGGATTGGCAAAACTCACAATGTGATTTGTGCCTCCAGTAAATACAAGAGAATACTGATTGGCTCCAGTAGCTGGAAATGGATTGCCAGATGTGTTAGCAATAACCAGATTTCCACCTATTCGCAAGATGGAAAGGTTAGTGGCTACCCCAGCAGTGCTTACCCCATCTTGCAGAGTTAAATTACCTTGTACCGTAGTCATACTTTGAGGCAGGTTATAGGTAGCCGCGTTCAACACCACATTGCCAAACAAAGCATTAGGAAAATTGATTGTTCCTGACAAATTAAAATTGGTTGTAGATGAAGGATGGAAAAAACCAAACCTTGGTAGCGTGGGATGGTTTATATTGATGGTAGAAAATTGATTCGCCTCCAGGTTGGCATCTAATGCGGCATTTAAGTTTAATACTACTGCAGTAGAACTTCCATTGCCTACTATTAATTTTGAGCCATTCCCTGAGATAGTTAGGGGAGATGTTAAGTTAACTGTTGGGCGATTCGCAACAATGAAATAACGCTGAGGGTCACTAAATGCGGTTATCGGAGCATCTGTACCACCATTACCTGACGAACTTGTTGTCCAAGCTGAGGTCAATGAAGGATTATCGCCAGCAATGCCTGTTTTAAGATAAAAGTTAGTTCTATCTAATCGAAGTAAATTGACGGCAGGTATATTTGAGAAAGTTGAACTTCCTGCCGGCAATGGTGGATCCCATTGAACAGCCAATGGAGTTCCAGACGGAGAACCGATTGCTGAAAAGACAACCCTTATCTTGTACACTCCAATTGCTGGAAAATTAACTGAGGTGATTAGTCCTCCAGTAGATGAACTACTTCTTAACCCTCCCGAAGTATTATTAATTACTGTTTGATACCCTGTATTATTGACATCAAGATACAAAATGCTGTAGTCATTAGAACTTACTTGAAACCTGTATGTCCCTATTCCAGTTGTTGATGTTATATTTAAAAATCCTTGAAGCTCGATAATAAACGGTGAAGAAGAATTGGGTGATCCCAATGGTGATCCCAAATTAGCTGTACTTACCGAAAATGGATTTGTTGCATTTGCAGTTTGCCCTATTCTTGTTGGCTCTTGGTTGAAATCGAATGTTGCGAGAGGTGGTAAAGTTGCACCAGAAAGTTGGAAATATTTATAATCCAGACCAGAGACAAAATCTTGGGTTGAAACAGAGACACCATTTGCAAAAGGGGAGTAGTTACCTTTCCAGTCTATGGCTCTTACGTTAAACATGTTTATTGTATTAGGTGCTAAACTTGTAACGGTATAGGCGTTGGTTGGAGGAGTAATTGCTTCAGTTCCACCTGTCACAGTACCAATTAAATTAGATCCATTAAAAATTTCGTATTTATAAACTAAGTCATTATCCGAGGCAGGATCCCATGTTAAGGTAACCTGCGTATCGGTGATGTTGCTAGCCAAAAGATTTGTTGGTGCTGTAGGTGGGATTAGGTCTGGTAAGGTAGTACCATTTACGTAGGGCTCTAATGAGAATACACCCTGACCACTCGGTAGAATTGCGCGAATAACATAGCGATAAGTTGCATCTGGCCTTAAACCTGTATCTAAGTAAGAAACAGTATTAGCTTGTAAAACTTTTATTAAAGTCCAGGGTTGAAACGAATATCCGCCAAGTCCAAAACGGATGCGCCACAATTCATACCCTGTTTCCCCTGAATAATCTGTCCAACTTACATTTATCTCGGTTGAAGATGTGGCAGTCATTGTAGGTTGCACTGGTCGAGGAGATGTAGGTTGAGGAGAATTCCAATAGACCGGAATTGAATTTGATGTTGCACTTACACACCCAGTACCCTCAAGTACTTTTACAGTATAAACACCTGCATCAGATGCAGAACCTGATCCACTGCTAATCATCCTTGTATTAGCCGAGCCCGCTGTTACCTGAACACCATCTTTGAACCAATAGTATTGAGTAAAGCCAGCAGGAGCGGTGAAATTTATTCTATTGTCAACTCCTGGAAGATCTACAGTTAAGATTGTTGAGCCAGAATTGGTCAGCAAAGGAATATATGTTGAGGTAGCTTTATTGCCAACAACTATCTGATTAGACTCAGCCCAATCGGTGGTTTCCCACTTAGGAGTTATTCTACGTCTGTATTTTACAGTGTATGTGCCGGTGACGGAAGCATCGTAAAATCTTGTTGTTGCTCCGGGAATATCAATTCCATCTCGTGTCCACTGATAAGCTAGGAACTTATCCGAGAACCCTAACCGCAGCGTACCGCCAGGGCAAATACTAGGATCACCTCCAAAGACATAAATATTCTTTTTGTTTTTGCTGAGTATCCATGGAAAAAAATCTGGTTCCGCATATGCAGTGTTCCAGGTTCCATGTCCTAGTGTAGGGTAATATGTATACCGTGGATCTCCTCCTGCTGCCTGCAAGGAAGCAATGGCGTCCACTGCTGCTTGAGGTCTTGGGTTTGTATCTGTGCCACCTTGGAAAAGCCATAACGGCATTGTGTTAAGGATAGGTGCCATTTGAGTCATATCGCTCCCCACCCCACTCATAGGAAGCACCGCAGCAAATAAGTCAGCTCGTTTGCTAGCAACTTCCCATGTTCCCTTTGCTCCATTGCTTAGCCCATGGGTATAAACCCGATCGGGATCAATATTTTTGTTTATTAAAAGCCAGTCAATAATTTTAGTAACCAAGGCTCCCGTTTCATTCATATTGCCATTGTTCCATCCGTTTTCCCACGCGCCATTGTAACTGGCCTGCGGCCAGATAACAATGCCTGGAAATGCATTAGTTAAGGACGGATTTCTTAACACAGCATTTAAGTGCGCCTGTCCTCCATGAATTATATTTGCACCATTGTTATCGTATCGGTCATCAGTGTTAGGATAGTCATACCGTCCAGTCCAGATTCTACCTGACTCACCGGCACCATGCAGCATCACAATCATCGGATATTTTTCAACTCTTGTTGAGTCATAATTAAGCGGATAGACAATACGCCAATTCATGAACTCCACTACATTACCGCCATTAAGCGTACGATAGGTATATTCTTTTATCAAATCGTCATTCCAAGTGACGAAACCAGGGTAATAATTGCAGATAGGGGGATTGGTACACCCATCGGTTCCAGGTGTTACTTCGCGGTGCGATTTGTCCTTAATAACTGAAATAGTTATTTGTGCCCTAAGAGAGGAGAAGACTATTAAGACGAAAAACCCGGATATCAGCCAACGAGCAACCATGTAAGATTTTAGATTAAAGCAAGTAAATAAACGATACACAAATTACCTCTGATACGCCAATGAAACCAAAAGTAACCCCTAATTTAAGGCATTGCGGTGGTATTAGCGGAACCAATGCCCCATTAAATTTAGATTAATTGATTATGTAATTTTTTGACTCAAAATCAATATTTAATTTAAAATTAACCCCACAAAATTATTAATTACTAAAATGATGGATGGGATGCCGCCACACCCAATAAATTTAAGGTTACTTACCATTAGCTTATACAATTAACAAGCGGTACATCGCAATAGTAACCTTTA
>CAZCXZ010000185.1:0-4779 GCA_964502705.1 Uncultured Candidatus Berkiella sp.
TTGCACCGTCCAGTTCCTTCAATGCACCAATGTCGAGTTGGCTACTGCAAACATCGCGGGCCTTTTTCAAGCCGTTGATGCGATCATTCAAAGATTGCAAGTCCATAAGACTCTCCAGTTACGAGCACATGCTCGCGTCCCCGTTCAAGACAGCGCCGTAAAGGAGCCAACTCGACACCAACCAAGCCCATCACAGTTGCCCGCTTGCTGGATCGTCGTCCCCCCTGTGGCGCGAAGCTGTCTGGATGCTCCGGTCGCTGCTGGTTGGATGGCGTCCTGCTGGTCGCTGTAGGGTTGCCCCAACTGCGTGCCGCGTTACAAGCCACACTTACTGTCCGTGTAGCAGACTTCACCGAAGTGAAATCCCGATCACTGAGCCTTTGTCTTGACGGTTTGGATTAACATCTCTGAAAATCGCAGCAGCACGATCACGCGCCGCCGTGCATGCATTCTAAGGACTATTTGGTTGGGTATACGCACTGAGAGTGCGTTTAATAGAAACCGTTTGTAACGGCTGCGTGTCCCTAAAGGCCGCGCTGGCATGGCCCTGGACTTCAATCGGTGATGGGTTTTAGCCAGCATGCGGCAGCCTCTGCGGGTTCCATAGCTCTTAAGCTCCTGTCACGCCATATCTCCACGGCCACCTCTTCAAGCTGCCTAGGCTCAACCGTTTGCCACCTCTGGTGCAGCCGCTCTGCACACTTGGCAATCCATTGAGTTGGGGTCATCTCGTCCATGACAAAATGATACTGTACATTTATACAGTTGTCCAGTACGATTCCAAGTCACAAGACCAAGAATCGAGAGGACATCATGCAGCTATACCCGACACGCCTAGTCACGGCCCGTGTGACCCCTTCAGCGCCTCTCCAGCGCATCCCGAGGCTTCCCACGTGGCCTATCCCTGTGGCATCTCAGCGAAGCTCTTCAGAGGCCATGAGGGCGCAAGCTAAGCGGGTCCTCGGGGTAACCGCTCGGGAATTTTTCAGGCCTCCGTGAGGGAATTCCCCGCGTGATATTTGCTCATGAGTATGCAAACAGATATGCGCCCATTTCCCTCTGACTTTGTAGATTGGGCTGAGAGTGCCAATCGCTCCCATCGGTCATTCAGCTGAGAGCGTCATCCGGATCGAGACTACCGCCCGAGCTTCCGTCCGCCGTGCCGCTCACTCATGGACGCAACGCCGGTCGGGTCTAGCTGCGTGCTATGTCCACACAAGATTCTGAATGCGTCTACTGGAGATTTGTGAGTGCGAAGCTGATTCGAAGTCTTCGCAAGCATGTGCGGTCGCAGCTTGCCGGGGCATGCCTTGCAGAAACACCGTTGGGTTTGATAACTTATCCGATACCATCTCTCACGGAGGGGTCATGGATAAATTAAAAGACATTTGGGCTTCAATAATTGCGCACGTTAGTGAGCGCACGACTAATCCACTTTCATTTTCCTTTGCGGTGAGCTGGGCCGCTTGGAACTATCGATTTTTGGTTGTGCTTTTTAGTGCGGAATCTCCTGCAAAAACGTTTGCACAAATTGATGCGATTTATGCGTCAGGATGGGTTCGCTGGGGCAGCGGTCTCGTTGCGCCGCTCCTGACCGCGCTCTTGTATGTCTATGCGTACCCATACCTGACTGAGAAAGTAGTGCGGTTCTACCGGGGAAGGCAGATAGCGATCGCTAATGCGATCAAGGAGGTTGAGGGTAGTCGTCTAATGAGGCCTGACGAGGTTTCACAGATCGTGAGGCTGCATGAAAGCGACCTTCGCACCGCTAAAGAAGAACTCGCAACTACTCAGCAACTAGTTGCTCAGCTTAGGGATACTCTAGCTATTGCGGAGGAGAGGGCAAAACAAGAAGCGGCGACTGCGTCGAATGCAGTACCAGAGGCCCTTGGGAGAGAGGAGCATACGGAAGAGGAAGAGGAAGAGGAAGAGGAAGAGGAAGAGGAGCAACGACAGGCAGAGAGGACATTGACTGGTTCTGAGGAGGCGGTGGTAGACGTAATAACGGGACCTACTGGCACTGTCAAGTTAGCGCCTCGTCACCTCACTGTACTTACCATAATCTCGGAGAATGCCTTGTACCCTAGTCAAATCGCCGATAGTACGGGCATAAGAAAATACTGGGTGGACGAAGCTATTAGAGACTTAGTGTTGCTTGGCTTTGCTCGTGTGGACACTTTTGTCCATGCAACCGAGAAGGGGCGCGACTTTCTGCGTGGAGCCATATCTAGCGGCAAATGGAAGGTGCCTGCGTCACGGTAAAAATGGGTCTGCACTTGAGGCTAAGCTTCAGCCATGTCACCAATGAATTCATGGAAGCATGGACCTCTCCCAACTTGCATGAAGCGGTGCCGGCTATGGATTGCCCGCTGCTACAAACACCGCATAGCCACCCGAGAGGCACCCGAGGATGAACAAGCCGAAGCACCCGTAGGCAATCGCCGTAGAGATCTTGCTTGGCCCCCGTGCACGCTTCTCGTCTTCCTCCAGTACCTTCTCCCAGGTCAGCTCATCCTTGAAAAACTTATTTGCGTCATCGCGATAGCACCTGTAAAGACGTGCAAAGCGGTGATACGCGCAGGCCAGTCCCACTCCCGTAAAAATCACCCCCGCCACAAACGCGAATAGGGCGAGTTTCGCGGGAAAGA
The DNA here is from genome assembly GCA_964502705.1 of Uncultured Candidatus Berkiella sp. Classification (GTDB taxonomy): domain Bacteria; phylum Pseudomonadota; class Gammaproteobacteria; order Berkiellales; family Berkiellaceae; genus Berkiella. The sequence continues at coordinate 2,649 of CAZCXZ010000185.1, forward strand.
TGTTTAGGGCCTTCCCGAACGCCCCAAGAAAACTCAGGGTGGCAATTGAACCCCCTGAGTTGGTCAGTAGCAGGAACTTGTAGGCTTTCTCGCTCCAGTCTTTTTCCAGGCCGTGAAGCTGCCCCCAGCGGCGGTCTACGTGGGCAACGATGCGGCCTTTACGGTCCTGCTCCAATTCTGAAAATAGCGTCATTAATTTTGCCTTAGGCTGTCTCGGTTGCCCGGTGTTTGTCTTTATCGGTTTTCTGGGAGATGCACGAAGCGTTTGATAGCATGCCAGATGGATTATCAACAAAGAGGAGTCATTGCGATGTGGAAAGATAAACTGGTTCTGCAACCCGGAGAGACTTTGGTGAACGAAACAACCCGAACTGCCGGTAGCTTGGGCAACGAAGACATAACGACATGCGATGTGCAGGACTCCTCCGGTGCCATTGTGGGAGCCGTGCGGTACGCCGACGTGACATCAATCAAAGCCCCTTTTAGGCGCAGTTTCCACCTTCAGCAACGCAGTGCAGGGGGGGCGTCCGTTGTTGATGAGCGTGGCGTCCTTTAGTGAAACCTCGTTCATTTGCTGTGTTGGCGCTTTGGGGGCTTCTGCCGCTCTGTACCGTCGCGGCCACACCTCAGGGGAATGTTATGGGCATCCAGGATGGCGGCACTATTACAGTCATCGACACCTCCAAGACCACTCACGAAATTCGCCTATCGGGCATCGATGCGCCTGAGAAGAAGCAGTCCTTCGGTAACGCCTCTAAGCAGGCCCTCTCGGATATGGTTTCTGAGCGCAAGGTGACCATCGAGTACGAGAAGGATGACCGCTATGGGCGCAAAGTCGGTAAGGTACTGGTGAAAGGAGGGGATGCAAATCTCGCCCAGGTCCGTGCTGGTCTTGCGTGGCATTACAAGAAGTATCAGAAGGCAACCGATGGAGGACCGCCTGGAGTACAACCGGGCGGAGCTCCAAGCGCGTCAGGCTGCTACGGGTCTCTGGAAGGATGCCCAAGCAGTGCCCCCGTGGGAGTGGCGAAAGGGTAGCAAATAACCGTTGCCTCCCAACTATCACTTTAGAATTGAAGAAATAGCTGATAGGTTCATCTGTGAATAATATTCCGACCGCGTTACTTATGCTTATTCCTGCCGTAATGCTAGGAATATTCGTTCTTTTAGTTTACTTTCCGATGGGTGATTTCTTTACAAATAATGAGGTTTCATTAGAAGTGCTTCAACATTTGAGCTTGCATTTCGCCTTTTTTGGATCCGTCCTTGCTGGGTATGTCGCAAAGTCTTCAATTGGAAGCGAAGACCTGAGTATTGCTGTCGCTCTGCTTGCGCCCGTTATCTCTATATCCGCCGTCGCTGTGGGACTAGCCTGCGGGAACAGAGTCAAGCTACTCAAATCAATAGAAAGGCGCAAAACTATAGAAGAGATTGCGAAGGCCGTGAAGACAGCATGAATTTTTTCACCCCGGATGCCCACTTGACTCCTCACGTCAAAGTAGTAAGGTGTTAGTTATGGATATTGTTTATACAATTTTTTTTGCGTCACTCGCCGTGTTGTTGCCCCTTCTGGCTTTCGGAATAAATCGCGCAACGAAAAGGGACGCCGACAAGCTCAGACCGGTTGCCGCGTATGACGAAACTCAGACAATCGAGGAGCTAGTTGCATCTCTCAGCGCCTCCTATCCCTTTGAGGCAACAGAATCTAAATTCAATGAGATTTACAAAACGGTGGCGTCATACAATAAAAGTTCTGAACTAAGCTCGCTTTTGAAAACTGAATCTCAGCTTAGTGAACTTGTAGCTTCTCTAAACGGCGAACGTCGTTCAACGAAGGAATTGCTTAGGCTGGCAACTAGCAGCCCAAGCGATGCTGCTTTGAATGCCCTTTTTGATCGACTAAAAGAGGACAAGGTACTGGCGGAGAAATTGAGCAAAGCAATGAGTTTGACTAGGGTTGCGGGGACAAAATTGGCTCTATAGTCGAGGAGTAACCGGACACAAACCCGGACACAGAGGGGGTGAGGGCACTGCTAAGTTGCTGATTTGTATAGGATGTTGTGGCCCGGGCCTGTTCCCCATCAGCCACCCCAGTATTTCAAGAAAAAAGCCCCTTTGCAGGGGCTTTTTC
>CAZCXZ010000186.1:0-4623 GCA_964502705.1 Uncultured Candidatus Berkiella sp.
GGAGCTCGCGCTCGCTTGATTTTGTTGAATATACGTTTGCACGACGTATTTGGTTCTAGGTTCTTTGAATGTAATCCCTATGCCTTTTTCAGGATTTAAGTTGCCAATGGTTGCATGGGTTACAGGACTTGCAAGCTGATGATCGGTGCGATGTGCTTCATCATCTAAATATTCTTCGATCTTTTGAAAAGTACCACGTTGCACAAATAGTGTATCCAGATTTTTGGTGCTAATGGGGGCATTCAACATAAACTGATGACTGATTGGTCTAAACGGCGCCATTCTTTCAATCGGTTCAGGCTGAAAATGCGGTTTAGGGATATCTATCGGTTCAGAAGCTTCGGGTCGTATCTTCTTGACGTGTCCTAAGCTTACATGGAACTGGTTGCGTTTTTCGACCGAGCGAAATTCGAGATTATGCGCTTTTGCGACTTTTTGCTCAGTCAATTGCTTAGAGAGCGTATTAACCTCTGCTTCCGTTAGATTCGGAATACAAGGCTTTCCATCAACTGCTATAACTTTTTTTAATAAAATGGTTACAGCGTCATCTTTAACTGCTTTGAAACGCTTTTTTAAATCAGCGAGATTTTGATCGTTTTCACAAGCCAAGGTAAAAGTACCATCGACATTTTTCTGTAGTTGCCATGCAACACGATCTTCTCGTTCAACTCGAATATGGTTAAGTTTCACTTTGCCGTCGACGGAAAGCGTTTTGGCATTGGCGGTAGAGAGCTTTTCAATATTATCTAATAAATCAATTTGAGATGGCGTTAGATGAATGCGTTTAGCGAAGGTTTTCATAATGGCTGCATCAGTATCTTTTGAAATTTTGGCAATACCATCCAATCTTTCTGCATATTGTAAATATTCATCTTTCTTATCTTTATTTAGCGGGTCGTTAGCCAGAGCCACATACTTCCGCTTTTCGGCTTCAATTAAATTAATATCACTATTTACGCCACCAACAGAAGCAGGATAAGCACGCAACTTATCAGCAAAAGCTTGGTCATTGCCCGCTTGATATTCAGCAGCTATCGCTTCCTTTTCGACATCGCTAAGCTGATTGCGCAGCGCCGCTAATAAGTAGATCCCTTTCATTTTTTCGCGCAACGGATTGTCATATAAAGCAGAATAATTGACAAAACGTTCGCGGATGCCATTAGGATTGTCAAAACTAAAATCATCACGCAAACTGTTTACAATCGGGTTGGGCCCTTTATACGATTTACCAAAATCAATCCCGAAAAATTGGTATGTGATATTACCTTGTGGTGGCTTCAGCTCCACAATCGCTTTATTTTGGCCAATTTTGCCAATACCATCTCGGTCTGCCATAGCAATGAAACTGAGAAGTGACTCGCCTAAACCACCGATAGCATCATTTGAAACGGATTGCCCTGCTTGGTATTGCTCTAATGTTGCGGAGGTGACATTTCCTTCTTTATCAACTTTTTCGTATCCTTTAATATTACCTTTTTTATCTTTGCCGGTTGAACGAATGGTGTATTCGACGCCATCAATGGTCGCAATTTTGTACGGAACTTCATGTTTATCCCAAGCAACAATAACGCTATTGTAATTGTCTTTTCCGCCTGCCAATTTATCACTTAAATCGCGGCAACCAGGTTTCCAAGAAACAGCGGTAACAATTTTGGGTGCACCGTTTTCATAGGTGCCTTCTATGGTATCAATTTCTTGAGATTTGAATCCTCGGATCTGGGCTAATTTGGTAGATAAGCTTTCGACAATCGCATCTGAATTCACTGAAATAGGTGTATTGTTCTTAATATAGTGCCTGCGCCAAAGTCCTACTGCTACACCAAATACCAACGCAGAGAGCCCCCCGGTTAAGGCAATAACAAAGGGATTGACGAGTGCTTGCAAGCGCTTACCTGTCGTGGTTTTTAATATTTTTTGCCATCCTGGCCCTGTGCCACCCATAACCATTTCGCCATCTTGTTTAATCATGTAGGCATCATTTTTATTAACGATTAATTTATTAATGTGTGTCGCAAAATGGTCCTTTTTTTCTATGCCACATTCTTTCTTGTAAGCATCAAATAGCAAACCGCCTGCGCCACGATTAACGTAATAAGATTGCCATCCCTTCATTTCATGATATTTTCCGAATGAAAAGAAGACATTTTTAAATTCTTTCCATGATGCGCCGTGCCTTCTTTTCTCATGCACTTTGTCTTTCATGAGTAGATCAATTTTTTCATTTTCACTTAAATTTTTAAAATTATTTTCAGGGTTGCGATAGAGGTCTTCATAACGTTTTTGTAAGTCTGCCGAGGTGAGATTTTTTTGATTTTTATTCAAACGGGCAGTTTCTAGTAAGGCGAGTTGTTTTTTGATAAACTCGCGATAACCTGGGCTATCGATACTAATGCCGACCATGCCTTCTTCAATACCGAGCGGTTTGTCCATCACGTAAACTAGCCCACCGATGACGTCGCCGGGTGCAACTTCAAAAGACTTAACAGGCAGTTTTTGTAAATGGCGACCAATCATGACAATTCTCCCAAGCATTTGAGTTGTTCAGCTTTAGATGAGCATTTAAATTTTGTGTATTGACTTAATGCCAGCTAAGAACGTTCAATGAATTAAATGATGTCGGTCAGAAAAATTTTATCTTTGCCAAAACGCTGGATAAAATAAGAGAAGTGGAGGGGATATGAACGAAAATAGTTTTTTAAAGCCCTTTTTGGCATGTGTGTGCCTTGGTTACTGTATGTCCGTATGGGGTACAACCGATCTTTTAGCAGGACGACTTCTTGAGGCACATACCAATCACCAGCTTATCCCCACTTTCTCTCAAGAAATCTCATTAGACATGTCAGGCGCTTATGCCGTGCAATCGGCTTATGTGCGCTCACGATTAGCCAACGATAAGATTGCAGGGTTTAAAGCAGGGCTGACCTGCATTGAAGCGCAAACCCACATGGGTGTGAATCGTGCGATGATAGGGGTGCTATTTAAAAGTGGTGATCTATCGGACCAATCTACTATTTCATTGCAGCAATTTGGCAAACTCGTTGTTGAAACCGAATTAGGCTTTATTACTAAGAAGCCAATCAGAAAGCCCATTACCTCAATTGCAGAACTACAATCTCATATTGCACAAATTGTACCGGTTATTGAATTACCCGATTTGGGTTTTGAAAAGGCACCTATTTTGGCAACCGATTTGGTGGCGGCCAATGCAGGATCGGCCGCTTTTATTTATCGTAAAGATATTAATTGGCTTGGCCAAGACGTTAACTCTATTTCCGTGAGTCTCTCTCATAATGGAACGATAGTTAACCAAGGGCAAGGTGAAGATGCTTTTGGTGATCAATGGGAAGCATTACGATGGCTTGTCAATCAAGTCTTAGCAAATGGTTGGTCAATTGAAAAAGACAGTTTGTTAATTACCGGTGCGTTAGGTGAAATGGTCACCGCAAAACCTGGGCAATATCGAGCACAATTCAACGACGAGGCTGTATTAACGTTTAATCTTGCGGCTTAGAAGGAATCGTCACAATGTTATTGATAACGGGTCTATATGCGACATTATTTGCGCTTCTCATCATATTCTTAGCATACCGTGTGGTGAAATTACGCTTTAAACATCGTGTGGGGATTTTAGATGGAGGCCAACCGGATCTTGCAAAAGCGATGCGGGTTCATGGCAATGCAATAGAAACGATCCCCATGTCTTTGATTCTGATGGCCTGTGCTGAAAGCACTAAGCTTGGGCCTTTGTTTTTACATAGCGCAGGGATCTTGCTCGTATTTGCGCGTCTTTATCATGCTTATGGTCTTAATCACTCTTCAGGAAGCTCAAAAGGGCGCGTTTATGGCACCCTTTTGACCTGGATAGTGATGTGCTCTTTAGGCGGTTACAATCTCTTGGTTTTTGCTAGATCACAGTTTCTTTAAGTTTTTTCGCAATCGTTTGCAAAGGTAATTGAATGTATTGTGGTAAACCGTTCTCATAAGGCGGATAAGCTTCACCTGCAATTAAAGGTGCCAGGTATTCGCGACACGCGGGTGTAATACCATAGCCATCTTCACTAATGAATTCTCTAGGCAATTTCTTTTCAACGTTTGCCACTTTTGACAAAGCAACATCTTCAAGATGCCAACGGTAGGGATTGCTGCTATCACGCACCACGATAGGCATGACCGCATTTTTACCACTGATGGCTAATTCCACTGCGCTTTTGCCAAGTGCATAGGCTTGGTCAACATCATTTTGTGAAGCAATATGACGCGCCGCGCGTTGCAGGTAATCGGAAACTGCCCAGTGATTTTTGAGGTTTAATTCGGATTTAATAAGTCCTGCTAAATAGGGCGCAACGCCACCCAGTTGTGCGTGACCGAATGCATCGCGTAAACCGGATTCGGCAAGGAAGCGACCATCAGGATGCGCAACCCCTTCTGAAACCACAATCACGCAATAGCCTTTTTGCTTAACCGTGTCTTGAACTTTTTGTAAAAATTCAGCTTGTTGGAAAGGAATTTCTGGGAACAAAATGATATGAGGAGCGCCATTCGCTGCAGGTTGTGCCAATGCGCCTGCGGCAGCTATCCAACCGGTGTGACGACCCATGACTTACCCACCTTGCAGGATCCCAC
>CAZCXZ010000187.1:0-4455 GCA_964502705.1 Uncultured Candidatus Berkiella sp.
AAAGGGAATCTAGTTTGGATCGAATTCTAAGAGAGGATACAATTTGGCGGCCCAATCCTAAAGCTACGGTCTCTTTTCCTCGTGTGAAAGATCCCTTATGGATACGAATTACACTGATCCACTATGGGAACTTACCCCATACCTTTTTCTTACACTTCTCTAGTCCTGTTGTTGATGTGTTTGAACTTCATACTCAAGTGAAAGGGAATTGGGTTACTCAAGTTTCAGGAGAACAAGTTCTCCAAAGAAACAAACCAATTTATTCTCACATACCGGCTTTTCCGATCACACTGTCTCCTGATGAAACAAGGACCATCTACGTAAAGATAAATTCAGCCAACCCAATCTTTAACTTTGTTTCGATTTATAATTCTAAGAGTTTTATCGCCTTTTCCAAAAAACAGGACATATTTTTCGCTGCTTACTTCGGCGCAGGATTTATGATGTTTCTATTTAGTTTATTTCTGGCGCATACCTTACGATATAGAAAATTCTTTTATTACTTCTTTTACCTAGCAACAGTTCTTTTAATCAATTCGTTTTCGACTGGATTTATGCAATACATCGAAATCGGGAACTCCCATACATGGAAAAACTATCTCTTTCCAATTACCATTTATTTAACTTCTGTATTTGGACTCTTATTCACGATTGAATTTTTAGAGACGGAGAAAAATTTTCCGAGAGTAACAAAACTAGCAAAAGGTTTCATTCTTTTGTTTATTTCTTTAATATTTTCAATATTTTTCTTAGAACTAAGAAACTTTATACAGTTGGGAGTATCACTTGTCATCATACCAATTTTATTAGCATTATCAATTTCTCTGATGGCCGTATTCAAAAGTAAGAAGAAACTAGAAGTTATCCTATTCTTATTTGCATTTGGATCCATTCTTATTGGCGGAGCATTAAATACGCTGACTGTTCAAGGTTTGATCAAACCAATTCACTTATCATCTTACTCTCTACCATTAGGTTCTGCTATAGAAGTTTTCTTTTTATCGATGGCATTAGTATTGAAAGTATCTGACTATAGAAAAGCTACTGAGGAAAAACAAGAAATTGACCTACAATTAAAGATCGCACAAAAATTACAAAATGGTCTTTTGCCAAAGAAACGAACCCATGCCAACGGTCATGCTTTAGGATTTCGATATTCACCAGCATCCGACATAGGGGGAGATTTTGTTCAAATCATAGTGAAAGACCAAGAGATAGGTTTATTTTTATGCGATGTTTCTGGCCATGGAATACCTGCAGCCATGATTGCATCCATGACAAAAGTTTCCTTACAAATTTGGGATGATTCGTTAGATAGGCCGGCTTATGCGGCGGAGAGAATTCGTTTGTCTCTTCTCAGTTCTCTTTCTGGTCATTTTTTAAGTGCTTTCTTTGTATACTTACATCCAGAAAAAAAAATCATGAAGATTGCTAATGCGGGACACCATCCGATGGTTTACCTTGACCGAAATGGGAATCTAGAACATCTGACTAGTTACGGAAGAGCAATCAATGAATATATTGAATCACAGATGATTGAGAAAACACTACCGCTTCCCAATTCAGGAACCTTGGTATTATATACTGATGGTGTGACTGAAGCAAGGAATGCCACCACAGGAGAGTTATTCGGTGAAGAACGATTTTTTAACCTACTACAAACTTTAGCAGCAAATGATCCACAGACTATTTGTGATCATGTTATCACAGAAGTGGAAAAATTTCAAAAATCAAAACGATCTGATGATGATATAACAATATTAGCAATTTCATTAGAGAAAGAATCTTATGAATAAATCTCTTAATTGATTAAGACATTGTCTTCCAAGCCGGGAAATATAAATCAAACTCTGTTCCCATTTCAACACTTGAATTTACAAGGATAGTCCCACCCATCTTAACCATGATTCCATAAATGATTGGAAGTCCAAGCCCCGTTCCTTTACCACCTTTAGTTGTGAAAAAAGGATCGAAGATTTTTTCGATAATATCAGGTGATATTCCAGAACCATTATCAGCAAAACCTAATTTCCAATACTCAGTGTTTTTCATAAATCCTACATGAAGTAATTCTGATTTTTCATATAAGATTTTTGAAAGAGAGATGGTCACTTTGGGATTTGGAGTTTCTTGCAATGCAAAGACGGCATTTTCATACAAATTAGAAAGGATTTGAAAAATTTGAATCGGATCTGCATTCACATAGGCAGGTTCGTTTCCCAAATCAGTAAACAAAGTAATCTGACTAGATGATACCGCCCTTACCTCTTGTAAAACTTGCTGGAGATGGTCACGAAGATCCAATTGTTTGGATATTGAGTTATCAATTTTAGAATAGGTTAATATCTGTTGGATTAGATTTTTAGCACGGTCTAAAGATTTTGAAATTCCTTCGATGGCAGGTAAAGACTTTTGAATTGCTTCGTTTGTTTCATTTTTAGACCATTCTGAATTTAAATAAGAAACATAAGCTAACATTGGTGTGAGAAGGTTGTTAAAGTCATGCGCAATCCCACCGGCAAAGGTGCCGAGAGCTTCCAACTTTTGCGATTGTGCATATGCACGTTCTAACACAATTTTTTCGGTAATATCCTTAGCTTCGAGGACAATATATAAAATTTTTCCAGATGGGTCTGTAAGAGAATAGAAGTCGCAATCAAAGTATTTTTCTCGCCCATCCGATAAACTATAACTCACAAATACTTCAAAACTTTGATTCTTCAACGCAAGTTTCATTCCATAAGTCAATTTTTTAATTGAATCTTGGTCAGAATTTGAAAAAATAGAACGGATTAACTCCAATCCTTGAACATCAGTTTCATCTCTTTCAAAGGACAATACAGCTGTGCGATTCATACGAATCACATGACCTTGTAAGTCCAAAAGAAAAATGGCTTGTGACGAATTATTAAAGATACCCTTAAATAGCTGTTCGTTGAGTTGAATCGAATGTTCTAATTCGGAAAGGTCAGAGATATCATGAATAGTACCGAAAATTCGAAACCTTGTACCCTCGAACTTCTCGGCCTCCAACCAAAGATTGACCTTTTTTCTTCCTACTTTAGTATTTAAAGTAACAATCATTTCTTTGGAATGATTGTCTTTTAAAAGATCTTCCCATACTGCTTTGATATGATTATGTTCTGCTTCATCCAAAAGTTCCCATACCTTTTCCATAAGGGGAATTTCACCGAAGTCAATACCTAAAATTCGATATAACTCTAATGACCATAAGGTATTTTTTTCCGGAAATATAACTTCGAAATGACCAAGATGAGAAATTTTTTGAGAACGTGTTAATAATTCTTCACCATGAACCAACATGTCCCAAGCTTTTTTTTGGGATACCCTCAATCGATAGGCTTCTAATTCACGATTTACAACAAACGGAAGTTTTATGATCGAGGACTTTGGTAAAAATTCAGCGGCCCCCAACTTGAGAAATTCGGAAGCAGCATCCTCTGGAAGAAATTCTGTTACTAAAATCACAGGTAAATCTGGATTAATTTCTTTGACTCTGGCGATGACGTATTTTCCGTCAAAATCGGGAAGGTAAAAATCAGAAATGACGATATCCCAGGTTTCGTCATTGATTCTCTGTTCAAATTCTGCTTTCCATTCAGCCCTTTCTGCAAAAATAGAAAACCCAAAGTTTTGAAGGACCGCAACAATGGCTTTGTAAGAAGCCAGAGAATCTTCAACAATCAATACATTGAGTTTCTTTTGAATGTCCATATTAATGATTACGGATTAAAAAAGCCAAAGACAGGTAATTCTAAATCTCCCAAAATCTCAGACTTGTGTCGGTAGGCAGTTCCTCTACCTTCCGCAAGGGCAAACTTACCTTTAGAAAAATCATTCGGAGATAAATAAGGAGTGTTTGTTTCCAATCGAATGAGTTTTTTTCCCTTTTCTTTTGCCAGTAAAGATTTTAAGTCCTCAGATTCGGATTCAATGATTTGCACAGAAGCATCTAACGCTCGTTTCATTGTATTTTTACTTAACGGTCTGTGGTTGTTGATCTGATGGATTACGATGCGGTCGATACTTGGATCTAAGATTAATTCTTTAATTGGTTCACCGTCTCCGATTCCTCCATCCAAAAACTCTTGTCCTTGGAATTCTTGGACTTCATACAAAAAAGGAAAGGCAATGGATGCCATTACTGCATCGAGTACGTTTCCTTCCGTGATGAGTTCTCGTTTGTTTTTGGAAAGATTGGATACTGCAATTCCTAGTTTAATGGGCAAGTCAGAAAACTTTTTATTCCCAAGGTAAGGATATAGAATGTCACGTGTGGCTTTGCCGGTCAAAACTCCACTGTATCCATTTAAACCTTTACGCAACAATCGTCCAAGCATCGTAAGGGAATTTCCTTCCCAAAAATCCTTTTTTCGTAGTCCCAAAACAAGAGATTCAAAATCCACCATCTCTCGTCCCGTTGCATACAAAGCA
>CAZCXZ010000188.1:0-4221 GCA_964502705.1 Uncultured Candidatus Berkiella sp.
AGAAGAATGAGGATTCAATGATCACAAACTGTTAATCTATTAAATCTTTGACATTTCAATAATTTTTCGAGAAGGTTGTTCAAATTCGGTCGAAAGCCAACCATTGGAGAGTTATGTGAAGAATTACCTTCTTTTTTTATCAATATTTATTAGTTTTAGTGTGTATGCCGGTGATTTGAAAGAGGATCTCAAAAACGCATCGAATGACAATGATAAGATTTCTATCCTATCAGAAATGGGAAAATCTGGCGATGTTAAGTTTGGAAAAACCATCATCGAACAACTGGAGAAAGGTGAATCCAGTAAAATCCGTTCACAAGCAGCAAGTTCCTTAGGGGATCTAAACGCTGGTGTAACCGAACTTCAAAAGGCATTTGATAATGATGATGTGTATGTTCGAGAAGCTTGTATGGAAGCTCTTTCAAGAATTGGAAATACAAAATCACAATCCTATTTTGAAAAAGGGGCAAAAGATAAAAGTGAAAAGATTCGTTTTTATAGTGTACAAGGACTCTCTAAAACAGGCAAAAGTGGAACCACTTCAATTTTTCGTAGTGCTCTTGATTGGAAAGATAAAGATACACAACTCGCAGCCATCCGCGGTTTAGGGAATATCAATGCTTCGGACGAATGGAAGTATGTGAAGTCTTTTTGTTCTTATCAAGATAAAGACTATGTATTTGCTTGTTTATATACAGCAGGTAAATTCAAAACCGATGATACACTTCTAACAATCGAAAGTTTACTAGCAAACGTTGACAATGAAATCAGCAAAGCCGCATTTAATTCTATTTCCAATTTCAAACCAATACAAGTGATTCCCACTTTGATTCGATTCAAAAAAGCAAATCCTAACCATCCGAATTTAGTTAGCTTAGGAGAAAATTTAAAAAAACTCAAAGCTGCTAAACAATATGCGATCATCAATGTTTCCGATCGATTGAACCTTAGATCTAAGGCGAATGAAAGATCGGAAGTGATCACAGGTCTTGCAGGGAACTCTGTTGTAGAAATTATTTCAAGAGAACCAAGAAAGTACATCATCACTAATAGTAAAGGCGAAGAGATGGAAGATTTTTGGTACCAAGTAAAAACCAGTGAAGGTAAAAAAGGGTTCTTATTTGGTGAATACATTCATGTTGTGGAAAGTTATTAGGATTTACTCGTTATGAAAAAAATATCTCATCTTCTTTTCACATTAATTATTTTACCAACTGCAATTCTTATGAATTGCAGTAAAAAAAAAGTTGAAAACTTTCCAACACCTAAATCTATCTTTTTTGTAGGAGATACAGTTGGGATTCAGTATTATCTCACTGAGGAACCAGATTCAGAAAAAGGAGAAGTTTTATTATTAGCTGATAATATTAAAGTTGTTGGATCCATTCTCATTGAAAAAGGTCAATCCACTTATAAAACATATCAGATTCCTTGTCCCACAAGAATTAAAAAACAATGTAAATCTGAATTTGTTTATATACGAGCAAATGATATCGCAGATGAAACAATATTAGCATCAACGTATTTTGGAATCACGAGTTACTTAAAAAAATATATCATTCTATCTCAAGAAGAATATGATAGTGCCATCCTAACACAAAAAATCATCAAGGATCCAAAAAAAACCACAGGCCCAATTAACTTTTCAAACTTTAATTTGTTTAATTTTCTAATAAACACTTCTGGAATCAACGCAGATGATATGTTATTAAAAGTAGAAGAATTCTACCAATTAGTAAACTATTCAGAAAATCCAAATAAAGATGATCTTTACTCAGTAGCATTAGTTAAAAAATATCCGATTCTCAAAGAAAAACAGATACCGGGAAAACCGGCTCCTATCACATCAAATAACGATTTTGATACAAAAATTGCCGAGTTAAGAAATTCTCTAATCAATTCTTATATTTTTGGATTTCCATTACGTTCTCCAACTTTCAAAGGTTTGGTGGGACAATTTAACAAAATGAAAACTTTTCCATATTTAACCGAAAAGTTATTTGAATATTTATCCAAAGATGGTGTGTATTCAGTTTCTGGATCTGATTTTGATTATTTAGTGAATGCTCCCTCTAAAACCGAAGCCCTATCCAAACTAAAAAAATTAGAACCAAACTTGGATTCTGACAAATCTGTAGCATATTTTCAAATTGAAAATCAATCTGGATACAATTTCCAAATCAAAATTTCGACTTTGGATGGAACAGGAAATTCAATCAAAGAGGATCTTCAATCCATTTTATCGATAACGGCAGAAGAATCGGGAAATTCTCTAGGTTTCAAAGTCAAAACTGATAAAACGGAATTAATATTATCTCCTTTAGAAACAACTCCTACCCTTTTGATTGCAGGTCAGGGATTCAAAGAATTTCTAAAAGGGATTCCGAATGATCACAAAGAAATCTTAAAAAACAATGACTATAATAAAGCAATCATGCTCATTGCATTAAAGTTTGGCGATGGTGGTTTTGATGAAAGCATTGGTAAAATGTTATATTCCATTTCAGCAAAAAATCGCTATTGGATGATGTTAGATTTAATTCGTTTTAATCCAAATAACGAAAGAACCGATGATTTCACTGGAACCATAAAAGGAAATTTTACTGAAGATGATATGTGTACATATAACTTAAAATGGAGACAACCAAAAGGAGAATTTTATCTTTCTGGAATTCACGAAAGTTGTTATAATGAATCTGATACTGCATCCGAATCTTCTGAAGAACTTTGTTTTTCTGAGGGAAGCTCTAATGAATTTAGCATCGAATTTCTTCCGGCAGAACTTCGTGCTGACAAACCAAATATTAAAGTAGAATATTCAGATTATGGACTATGTAAAGCTTTACATCATATGATGCAATAAGATCTCAATAAACGCCAACGAATCATTTGTTGGCGTTTATTTTTCCTTTTCTTCAGCCGACCCACCAAACAATGATTTTACACCTTTCCAACCATTTTGAATTCCACCGGATACATTATCCACTGCACGATTTACATAGTCCGACATAGCAGAGCCAGCAATCCCACCTACGGCAGCACCTGCAGGACTTGCAAGAAAGATTGTTCCGGCATATACAGAACCAAGCCAAATCGGATCAATGAACGGGGCTGAAACTCCATAGGTTCCTCTATAGATAATCGGAAGTTTTAAGGCTCTGCCTGCAACACCTGGAAAACCAATCGTAAACCTCATATCGATATTTTTATTAAACCCGATTTTACCACCACCAGAGCCCGCAATCCCATCCGCTTTTAGTGTGAAGTTCTTTATTTCAATGGTTTCTTTTGCATAAAGAAAATCAAACTTTAGTTCGTTATACGGTGTCGCTCGACTGAAATCTATTTTTTTTAAATTGATAACGCTTCCAATTGAACTAATGGGTTTCAAAATATTTGTATAACTTAACAATTCTCCATTATTTGCACTGATGTTACCAATGATTTGCAAATTTGAAACAAGTGCATCTTCGGTTTCTCCTGGTGAGTTCAAAATAAATTCGGAATCTAATTTTCCTGTGATTGGTGAAATTTTAAAAAGATCGGCAAGCACCGGTGCTACTGCTAAATTTTTAATATTTCCTTTGAATTCAAGTCCTGCATTATTTCCCCAAAGGTAATGCCCTGTTCCAACCGCAATCCCATCATAGGCCTTCAATTCATATTTGGTGATATTTAACTTCCGTTTGGCGTAATGAAGGTTTAATTTTAAAGAGTCTGCCTGAAAATCAGATATTGATACATTCCGTAAATTCAAATTCAAATACACGTTCATACGATTCACGTAACCAGTGCTTGGTATATTTCTTGTAAGAATTGATTTTTCGAAATCAGGATCAACCCAGATCTTCATAACTTTGATGATACTGGGAACATCTAAATAATCCGAAGATCCTTCAAAAGAAATTGTTGGAGAGAGGGGTGGTTTTAGAAAATTAACATATCCCGATCCGTTTAACTTAGATTTGCCTTTCCAATCAAGAAGAATATTTGCAAAAGATAACTTATCCTCTTGATTGTCATAATTGACGATTGTTGATACATGACCGTCTGCAAATGTTTTCCCATCTCTTAGGGCTAAGTCTTTTATGTGCAATTGATCGACAATTGCGTAGATTTTTGATTCATCTCTTTTATAGAATGGAATGTTACCACTAGTTTTAGCGAATCTTAAATCTCCATTTGTAAAAATGATTAATATATCGTGAAGATCCGTACCTC
>CAZCXZ010000189.1:0-4183 GCA_964502705.1 Uncultured Candidatus Berkiella sp.
GATGACGGGGTATGCGGCGGTGTTGCGGTTGTAGTTGGGCAGTAATTGGCGGCTAACGACAATGTGAACTTATCGACTGTTATGAGTCATCCGGCAGTTCGAGCATGCCGAAGATTTTCGAGGAAAGTCTAGTGTTTGAGCCAAGGCGCCTTATCAGGGTCCCATACCTTTTCCCCTGACGACAGAATTAGCAGGCTGAGTGAGTAGCCGTAATTGCTGCATATCAGCTTCATTTCTAGCACTTCGGCATCTTTGTGCGCATACTCGAACCAAGACCGTAGTGGTCTGCGCTCGCCCTTGCGATTGGAACCGACTGAGTCATCAGCAGCCATAGTTCCGGGTGGAAGTTCAACCACTCTACCCATTGTTTTAAAGTACGCGCCGTTCTTACGTGCCTTGTCGGACGACACGCTCCAATCCATATAGCCGTCACGCGACAGAATCAATACTGCACTCTGATCCGTGCTCGTGATCCACCTCAAAGCGGCGGCTGTCAATGAAACGCCAAATTTCACCGATGCGTCCGAAAGGCGGTCAAAGTCCACGGACGGCCCAGTCGCTGGCCTGAAATGATTCATTGGCATCAGCAAGTTGGCAGCAAAATCATCCGCTTGCCCTTCAATGGCCTTTTGATCCGGACCCCAATGAACCATGTCAGCTTGAGAGCATTCAAATTTTTGCTGGGTGATTCGATGTACGAGATAGTGCCCAAGCTCATGGGCCAACGTGAACCTTATCCGCTCGGCGGACTTAATTTTTTCGTTATAGAGGAGGGCCCACCCTTTGTCCGACACATAGAAGAGCCCACCCTCGAACCCAGAAATATTGGCTCGCTCTACTGTGTAGATCGCATCTGGCCAGCGCAACTCAGTGCCAACGCCTAGCGCAAGTCCCTCCACATCTACCGGAAAACGGTTCAACCCTGCGTTCGCCGCGGCGTCCAGCCAGTGCGAAAGCTTGATTGCTGCGGTAGCTGGGGTGAAGGTGACATTTGACATGTCGGTTCACGGTCTCTTTTTCAGAACTTCCAAGATTTGGCGTAGCTGCTCTTTGCTCTGTTCGCCCAGCTTCGAATAGCTGCGAAAAAATTCCTTGTCCTTATTTGCCACTTGCGGAGTGTCGATGCTGTCGTCCACGAAAAACGATACGTCCTGACCCAAAGCATCAGCAATAGCTTGAAGCTTTTCCGCTGAGGGCCGCGGTGACTCACGATTTTCTAACTCCCACAGATAACTTTTGCTGAGCTTCGCATCTCCAGCCAACCTTTCCAAGGTCCATCCCTTTTCGCTTCGGAATGCCTTGATCTTGTCACCTAACTTCGTTGCCATCCATTGAATCCATTTCAAAATAAAAGAGAACCATTCTTCGGTATACCGAACACATTGTGCCGCTTATCCGACTATTTTAGTGGGAAAATAATTTCGCTATACCGGAATTTCTGTTAGGATACTCCCACACACCCACAAGGAGCTTCCATGACCCCAAAGAACAACGGAAAAGCTTGGTTACCAGCGGACATCCAGCAACTCAGCAAACTCGCCCAAGGCAACACACCCACGCGTGTAATCGCACTGAAGATGGGCCGCACGCCTGCGGCAATCCAGTCAAAAGCGTCCAACGAGACCATTTCACTAAAGCCTACCAACCAATCGCCATACAACAGGCGCAATCCTTAATCAACTTCATCCGGAGAAAAATCATGGCAAATGAAAATCCCAGCAAAAGCGGTGATGACAAGAAACACACCGTCGAGATCGCGGTCAATGGTGAGCAGCACTTTGTACCCCAAGGAAAAATCAGCTACGAGCAGGTAGTCCAGCTCGCGTTTCCTAGCGGCCCCTTCGACATACTTTATACGGTTTCTTATGCCAACTTGCACGGCAAAGACGGGACCCTCGCGCCCGGCCAGGACACTGAAGTGAAGAAAGGCATGAGCTTCAATGTCATCAAAACCAATCGCTCTTGATTACGGCCTACAGCAACTGCGAGATGAGGGCTATGAAGTAGAAACGCGTGACCAGCATCTACTGGTGCACGCGGTCCCCTACGTCACCAGTGCCCGAGAAATCAAGCTCGGGACTTTAGTCTGCACATATGTCGAAAGTGCAGGATCGATTCTTCCGCCGGACAATCATCAGGTTTGGTGGACAGGTGAATATCCATGCCTACAAGACGGCAAACCAATTTCTCAAATAGAAAATGAGCATGCTGAGCAGACTTTGTTCAGCGGGTGCACGATCAAGCATCGGTTCTCCAACAAGCCCGATGGCGTTCAAAATTTCACCGATCATTATTCAAAGATGGTGCATTACGTCGCTCATCTGCAGAACCAAGCAAAGGCGATCGACGTGCTCGCCGATGCCCGTACGCGCCGTGTGATCGAGACGCGTGAAAGCGAATCGGTCTTTCGCTATGCTGATACCGCATCAGTGCGCGCAGAGATCGTAGCCGTCTCTTCCCAGCTGACCATTGCCAAGATCGCCATCGTGGGCACCGGCGGCACGGGAGCGTACATCTTCGATCAGGTTTCCAAGACTCCAGTGGTAGAAATCCATCTGTT
Organism: Uncultured Candidatus Berkiella sp.; assembly: GCA_964502705.1. Lineage (GTDB taxonomy): Bacteria > Pseudomonadota > Gammaproteobacteria > Berkiellales > Berkiellaceae > Berkiella. The sequence continues at coordinate 2,561 of CAZCXZ010000189.1, forward strand.
TGACGGCGATGAATTTTTGCAGCACAACGCGTTTCGCTGCCCTGGTGCGGCCTCATTGGATGAGATTTCGAAGCGCATGCCTAAGACGGAGTATCTTCGTCAGAGGTATGACCCGATGCACAGAGGAATCGTCAGTCATCCCTACTATCTCGACGCGGACAACGTGAACGAACTCAACGGATTTGACTTCGTGTTCATCTGTGTAGACCGTGGCGCTGCGCGCGCGCTTCTTTGCAAGCATTTGCAAGCCCAAGGAATTCCATTCATTGACGTGGGGATGAACATTCAGATGGTGAAGGGCGCTTCCAAGCTCGTCGGTACTTGTCGCGCCACCCTAGTGACGCCGCAACAACACGACCATGTGGGCTTGTATGTACCAATGCAGGACGAAGGGGACGACCTTCTCTACAAACAGAACATCCAAGTCGCGGACATGAATGCGGTTAATGCGCAAATCGCGGTAATGAAATGGAAGCAATACTTCAACTTCTACGCCGATGATTTCCACGCGCACAACCTGACGTTCTCGGTCAACACCATGTCGCTCGCCCGTGATGTAGCGGGCTCTCCACAACTTCGGGCGGCATGAAACTTCAAGAAATTCGACCGCGCTTCGTAGAGTTTGTGCCAAAACAACTCGAAGAGGGCGTGCTTTATATCAGCGAGCGCTTCAAGACAGCATCTCACCTGTGTGCGTGCGGCTGTGGCACGAAAGTCGTCACGCCACTTTCGCCTGCGGAGTGGCAGCTGCGCAAGGAAGGTGACCAGGTCAGTCTGTACCCATCAATTGGTAACTGGAACGACCCCTGCCAGTCGCACTACTTTATTCGTCGCAACAGAGTTCTTTGGGCAGAGAGAATGAACGTTAATCAGGTTGCCTCGGTACAAGCTCGGGATCGGGCCGATAAAAGGCGTCATGTCGATTCTGTTAACAGGGCAAAGGCTCTTGGGAAGACACGCCAAAATGCGTTGCCAGTGGAGGGCGTCTTGGCAAGACTAGCCAGTGCATGGAAAACTGCCAAGGACTGGTGGACTCGTCAATAGTCCACTCTCGTCCCGCGTCTTGTTGCAGTGTTAGCGACTCTTCATGACTTACGCTTCAGCATGCTGCAGGATCACCCCCGCTGCGTTTCAGATTTGCTAATCTGTCGATAGCTAGGTTTTGCCTCAAAAGCGTGGGTAGCTACACAAAATCACCTGGGACTTTCAGAATGCGGCCTGCAACTCATCTCACTGTTCGGCCCACACAGGCTTGTCCCCGACAAGCGACCAAGCAACTACCTAGGCACCACAGTCACAGTCCCATTTTCGAACTCATCTTCCCAGCACTTCAGCATGCTGGTCGCCCCTGAGTTTTATACATTTTCGGCCTGCAGCCCTTACTACAAAAGCGTAATTTGCTACTAAATCAATAGCAACAGCCAAGCCCCCCTCACGGAAGAATACAAACTTACAAGGTCACAACAAACGAAGTGCGCTGCCCCGGATCGCTCTGCACCTCGATGCTGCCGCCATGCAGCTCGACCGCGGTTTTCACAATCGCCAGCCCCAGCCCGGTGCCCGGGATATCGCCGACGTTGCTGGCGCGGTGAAACGACTCGAACAGATGCGCCATTTCTTCAG
>CAZCXZ010000190.1:0-4162 GCA_964502705.1 Uncultured Candidatus Berkiella sp.
CCAAATAGGCCAACTTTCCACACTCTCGCAAATCGTCAGAAATGGGATCTCCTGAAACATAGATCTCTCCACCAAACATGAGTTCTGTTCTTCTTGGATTTTTTAGTAATAGAAAAATATATTCGACACCGGCCGTTCTGATTTTTTCCAAAGGATCTTCCGAATAAACCCAAGCTCTTTCCATACTCTCGGATAGTTCTCGAAAACCTTCGGTCACAAGGGCTTGGAGGAGATCCATTTTTTTAGGAAAATGGCGGTAGGGTGCTGTATGACTCACACCCAAATCGGTGGCAATATCCCGAAGACTTAAGGAAGAGACACCTCTCGTTTCTAATACCTTTTTGGAGTGCTCTAAAACCTCTTCCCTTAGATTTCCATGGTGATAATGACTGGCTTTTGATGAGGTCGTAGAATTTGGTTTTTGGAGACTTTGTTTTTTTTTGGCAGGTTTCATATAAAAAATGTTTACAACGTATACTTTCCATGTTGACAGAGTATACATCTATATTTACACTGTCTACATTATGGAATTTGCCGACTACAGAAAACAACCACTTTTTTGGAATGGGATTGCCTTGGCAGCACTTACACTTGCCATCATTCCCCTCATATTTCTAGATACAAGAATCCTTTTGGGAGCCAATATTTGGATCAAACCCTTAAAATTCTCACTTTCCTTGGGATTATATTCTTTCACTACAATTTGGGTGATCGTTCGATTCTTAAAAGATTGGAAATACCAACAGCGGATCCAATTCGCCTTAACCATCACCTCATTGATTGAAATTGTACTCATCACCTTACAAGCAGTACGTGGAGAGGCAAGCCACTTCAATATATCCACCACTTGGAACCAAATCGTATTTTCGGTTATGGGAGCAAGTATTTCGATCTTTTGGCTTTTCCACCTTTGGGTTGGTTATCAAATCTTTAGAGAAAAATCGATTTCACGATCGGTAAAAGAAAGTCTCGTTTGGGGACTTACCATTGCTGGTTTTGCGATGATCATTGGATTTTTTATGACCTCACCCAGGCCCGACCAATTGGAGGCGATGAAACAAGGAATCTTTCAAACGAGTGGCTCTCACCAATTTGGTAGCGGAGATCCTGGTAGTGGCTTATTTTTCTTCGGTTGGAGTACAAAACTCGGAGATATGCGAGTCCCCCATTTTTTTGGAATGCATGTGATGCAGATCTTTGTTTTTCTCGGGGCCTATTTAATGAATCAAAAGGATTCCATTCCAAAACAAAAACTAGTTCGATTTACGGGAATCTTATTTTTACTGATGAACATAATGATGGTCATCCAAACTTTAAATGGAGAATCCGTTTTTAATTTAAATCCCATGTACACGAGTGTTTATGGAATCTCCCTACTACTCATTTCCTTTTGTTTCTTTCAATTAATTTCAAAACCAAAAGTATATCCAACACAGGTGACTATATGAATCCTTCCTTAATCTTTAAAATTGCCAATGGCATCGCATTACTATCGTGGTTGGTATTGTTCTTATCACCAAACCAAACAAAGGTGATTCGTCCACTCAGAGTATTTATTTCAGGGCTTGTACTTGGTGGAACTTATGTGTTTGCAATCATCATCGGGAATGGCCAGGCAGAAGGGAACTTTTCCAGTTTAGAATCAGTAAGGTCACTCTTTGCCAATGATTACTTTTTACTAGGGGGTTGGATCCATTACCTTGCCTTTGATTTGTTTTTAGGAACTTGGGAAGCAGAAGACGGGGCCAAAGAAGGAATCAACAGGTGGATTCTTGTTCCAGTCCAAGCACTTACGTTTTACTTCGGACCCGCAGGTTTACTCTTGTATTTGATTCTACGATTTGTGACAAGAATGCTAAATAAAAAGATTAAGACAACTTAACCTCCGTAAACATCAAGGAGAGAAAGAACCCTTTGGCAACGGTTCTTTTTCTCCTCATCACCTTCCAATTCAGCAATTTCTAAATTTTCGAAAGCAAGGTCCCTGCCTGTTTTTTCATCTAAAGTTTTGGCATTGGATTTCGCACCTGATTCTAATAATAAAGCAAGGACCGCAGAGTTTCCGAATTTACATGCTTCGTGCAAAGCCGTACTACCACTGTTATCTGATACATGAATGTCAATCCCAGCTTGAATCAACCTCTTTGCCATACTGGGTTCTCCAAAAACAGAACACCAATGTAAGGGAGTCATTCCATTCACTGATTGGAGATTGACTTTGGCACCTCTTCGAATCAGTTCATCCATTAAGGTTGTTTTTTCTTGTAATCGAAGTGTACTGTCTTGGCACAATTTAAAAATCGCAGTTTCGCCATTGGCATCTACTTGGTTGGGATCAGCCCCTCGTTCCAAAAGGCGCATACAGGATTTATACTTTGCGCGAACAAAACATTCTTGTAGAAGTGAAAACCCCAAAGGATTTCGGATGGAATCGGTGATCACATAATCCAAAGAACCCACAGTCCGAACAAAGGAATCCAAAAGATATACATCATCCGAATCCAACCAATCCAAAGTTTTGTCCTCATTGGTAGATTCCAAACTAGAACCTAAATGACTTTCATAACCTTCTGGGAATTTTTGTTTCAGAAGTGGAATGAACAAAGGTTCCGTTTCTGAATGGCAGACCACATCATGGATGAGTTGCCAATGTTTTTGATTTGGAACTACTTGATTAGAAAGAAGAAATATCAAGGTTTCATTCAACTTCTTTTGGCTAAGTTGGAAGGCAACTTGTAAGTTTCCTTCTTTAAAATGAACTTCCGAAATTGTGGATTGGTTTTCAGGCCAATGGTACATGACAAGTGTTAGGAGCTCATCTTTAGCTTGTTGGTTTATTAAAGGAAAATCTTCCTGCAAGGATAATATATTTCCGGAAAGTGAGTAGATTTTTGTCGCAAGTTCACTCGATATAAAATCTGGAAGTTTTTTATCTGAGTCTCCATGTTCATCGAATTGAATTTTATAGACATGTGTTGCAGTAAAACTTCCGTGCAATAAAGTATTCCACTGATCTGCAATTGCTAAATACAATTTTCCAGAAACAGAATGATCATCCAATGTATCGACCGTGATTGATAATCGCACGGGTGATACATTTACGTTTTGGTTGATAATGATTTTTAAAGTTTTTGAAGGGGATTCAGTGGTGATATCAAATAAGAAATTTTTTAACCTTACTATTTCAGGTAATCCCGAAATAGAAATACGGAGATCGTTTTCATTTCCTTCCTCATCTTTCAAAAAAACAAGTTCTTCGTTTGACCAATCCGATATAAAATCAGTTGTATACCTACCAAATATCTGGCCTTGGAGTTTGTGTTCTGGAATTTGGTCTTTAAATTGAAGATCAAATAACACGAGTGAGTCGGATGTCGCCGATCTAAACTCTGTGCGGTAATCAAAATGGTTCCAGGCGGAACATTTTTTACAGCGATACTTCCCTTTTTTTCCTTCCAATTTGGAAGTTGAAACGGAGTGACCACTAAAACAATTAGAGCAGGATAAGATCGTTTTCATATTTCGCTTGTTCCGATATATAAAACAGGAGAGTTTTGACGGATCAATCGAAAATTATTATCTTATCACCATTCAGGTAGGAATTCATGAGACAAAACCAATATTTGGTCATCGGAGGATCGGGAGAGGCAGGCCAAAGTGCTATTCTTTGTCTTAGAGAGAAAGATCCGACTGCCTATATCATAACATCAACTACAACAAACGAACCTGTGTCGAATGCAGATCGTACATTTTTTGACAAACCCGCAAAACCTGGACTTGCCGATAAGATTCTATCGGATCTGAAAAACCATAATATTTCTCCAGATTTTAAAGCCATCATCTATACTCCCGCACTTGGGGAAGTTGGGTTTCCGATTGCAGAAAGTACTCCCGAACAAATCAAAGAAACGTTAGGAATTTGTTTGGATCCCATCCTGGAATTGGAACAGGTATTAAAACCAGAGCTTATGGTCGCCTATTCTGCGTTTTATTGGCTTAATCATACATTGTCCTTTTACGGATCCATGGGTGTTGCTAAGTACAAAGCAGATCTTTGGGCCTTGGAAAATCCCCAAAAAAGAAAAATTGTCAGAGCAGGGACATTTTTCTCCAAAAGTGTTAGAGGGATATCAATTGTCCTACAACGTACAATGAAAAAAAC
>CAZCXZ010000191.1:0-4134 GCA_964502705.1 Uncultured Candidatus Berkiella sp.
TGATCCAGGAGGCCTACATCCAAGGCATCTCGACCCGCTCGGTCGACGATCTGGTCAAGGCCATGGGCATGAGCGGCGTCTCCAAGAGCCAAGTGAGCCGCCTGTGCGAGGAGATCGATGTTCGCGTGAAGGCCTTCCTCGATCGACCGATCGAGGGCGACTGGCCGTATCTGTGGGTCGACGCAACCTACGTGAAGGTGCGCCAGGCCGGCCGCATCGTCTCGGTTGCCGTCATCGTCGCCGTCGGGGTCAATGCCGATGGCCGGCGTGAAGTGCTCGGCATGGACATCGGTCCGTCCGAAGCCGAGACCTTCTGGACCGGCTTCCTCAGGAAGCTTGCCCGGCGCGGCCTGCGCGGGGTGAAGCTGGTTGTCTCCGACGCTCACGAGGGCATCAAGGCGGCGGTCTCGAAGATCTTCACCGCGACGCAGCGGCTTGGTTACAAGCCGCGAGGCAACGCTGCAGGGTCCACTTCATGCGCAACGCGCTGGCCCATGCCGGCAGGAGCGGACGGCGCGTCGTCTCGGCCTTCATCGCCACGGCCTTCGCCCAGGACGATGCTGAACAGGCACGCGCGCAATGGCGAGGTGTTGCCGATCAGCTCAGACCCAAGCTGCCAAAGCTCGCCGCTCTGATGGACAACGCCGAGCCCGACGTGCTCGCTTACATGAGCTTCCCCGCCCAGCATCGGATCAAGCTTCACTCGACCAATCCGCTGGAGCGCCTCAACGGTGAGATCAAGCGGCGCACCGAGGTCGTCGGCATCTTCCCCAACGAAGCCGCCATCACCCGTCTCGTCGGTGCCATCCTGCTCGAACAGAACGATGAGTGGGCTGTCCAGCGCGCCCGCTACATCACGCTGGAAAGCATCACGCCCATCAGCGACGATACCATCGTCAGCCTGCCCGCCGTGGCGGCCTGATCGATCCGGCTCATGCCCGAGATCGTCGTACTGACTAACTGTCAGCTACACCACGCCTCGGGGCACGATCCGATAGAGCGGCGCGTCGAGGTCGGCGAACATGTAAAACCCTCCTTCTTACGCTCAACGGCATGGACGTTTAGTAGTTCCCTGAACGGGAAAGAGACCCAGGGTCCGAGGGGGCCGGTGTCCAGACTGAACGGAAATGGCGGCGACACCCGCCTCATGTTTAATACGCGAAGAACGCGTTGTTGCGCGGGAACGCGGTGACCCCGGCGAGCCCCGATCAGAATAGGCTCGAGCTCGACCAGGCCGCGCGTCTGACCGTCAAGCGGCCGTGTGAGGCGGCTGATGCGATCAGTTTCGTCCGGGACTGGCGCCCATCCAGGCGAGGCTAGGAATGGGCCAAGGAGTCGAGGGCTATAAACTTGCCGCACAGGGTGGAAACGCTATCACCGCCACCAACCATTACCATTGGCCGATGCGCAGAGACCGGCGCCAGTCCGTTGACGTGGACTGTCGCGATATCCCAACGAAAAGCCCGCCATCCGAGGGGTACAAGGATGGCGGGCTACAGTGCACGTACGTGCGCGCCGATCCAGTCGGGCAGCGTCTGCGTCCAAGTCGCCTCGGCGTAGGTGTAGCTCGACGCGCCCAGCACGGCGACGAAGACCTGCGCCGTGCGCACCTCGCCGGTGCGTCCGTCGACCAGGTCGACGGTCTGGCCGGCGTAGTCGACGAACAACCGCTCCCCGGCCGGATGGACCTGCCGCATGGTGGGCGACAGCCGGCTCTCCCACGCCTCGTAGAGTTCGCAGAAGCGCGAGTAGTCGTAACCTTCGGGCGCGTTCGCCCGATACTCCTGCCACAGCAGCATCAGGGTGACGCCTGCACGGCGCAGCTCGCGATGCAGGCTCGACCAGTCCGGCTCGGGCTTGCGTCGCGCTCCCACCGACCGGCCGCCGCGCACGAACAGCAGCGCTTCCAGCGCCGTGTCGGTCAGTCCCTCCGGCAACGGCCAGCTCAGCCCGGCCGCGACCGCCCGACCGGCGTAGTCGCCCACCGTGCTGCGGGCCAGGCGCGTGCTGCGCGCGATCGCTCGGTCGCTCAGCCCCTCGGCCCTGAGCCGCAATATCTCCCTGACACAACGCATCGGCACTCTCTCGGCTGGCATCGGCTCTCCCCTGCTGCAGGCCGGGGAGCCTATGCGGTTCAACCAGAGATCGAGCGCCCGCCACCCTCAGGGTGGCCGACTTCAAATCGGAATCGGTGGCCGGCTTGGATCGGAACAGGTGGCCGACTTCAAATCGGAATCAGTGGCCGGCTTCCCCCGGAATCCACATCCCCAATTTCTTAGATCGTGCGACGATAGCGCGATCATTGGCAAAAAGTAACATAACTTCGCTTGGAATGGTCGTCGTCTGAGAGGAAAAGTGTGAGTCCTCCCTGCGCCGTGGCATTTGGGCAACATTGCGGCATAAATTACATTATTATATAGTGAATTAATGGCCAAGGGCTTCAGCAATATGAACGGGGAGCTATCACTGGAAATGGAGCCCCGTCAGCCCGGCACGGCCCCGTATGAAGGGTAGGCCCCGCCAAGTTCATGAATGCCAATCGGGCCGACTGAGCGACACTTGAGGATTGTGGGCGGTGGGCCCTTTGAAATTCAGCATCACCTCAAACGGCCCCCTCCATTCCATGCGACACTTCACGATGGGGCGGATGCTGACCAACCCGCTCTGGCCGCCAATAAGCAGCCGGTGGCCAGGGCCAGAGACAACTCAAAAAGCGGACCTGGATATGCCTAGACGGCTCTTGTTCGACGTTTCTGGCTTGCTGAGCTGGTATGCTTACTTTCGCCATCCGTCCGGCGTTCAACGGGTGACTGAACATCTCTTGAGTTCCAGTGCCATCCAAGGCTACGAGCATACCGAGTTTGTCGCGCGAGCCCTCGGCAGCGATATGCTCTATGTGGTAGATCGCGAGGCGCTAAGGGACCTGTGCGACCTTCGGCGCAGACCTCTTGGCATTGCCAAGCTGCGCGGCATCTTCGCCCAGAGCATGCGCCTCGCTTCTCGAGACGAACTACGGCGTGAGCTGAGATATTTCCATCTCCCCTATGTTGTAGCCGGGGCCTTAGGCCTGGAGGCGGCGATAGAAGCGCTTTTCTCCCGTCAAGTTCCTAGGCGGAGACCGGCTCTCAAGACTATTACGGCACTAAGTGCATCGGATTCGTTCGTCAACCCAGGCGATTTCTGGTGCCATGATGGCTATGTCAGATCGATGATTGAAATGAGCAAAAGCACAGGCATGCGCTACGTGCAGCTCGTTCATGATCTGTTTGCCATCGATCGCCCCGACTGGACACATCCTCAGTTCGGTCACGTCATTGCGGGAGAATTTGGACGTCTTGCTCCGCATGTCGACAGGTGGCTCGCCACATCAGAGTTTGTTCGATCTACGTTGTCGGACTATCTGGCTGTGCATGCGCTGCAAGAGCGTCCGATCGACGTCATTCCGATGGGGTGGTATGCTGTGGGAGCGCCATCGGGGAATGCCGATCTGGACCATGGCCAGCAGGTCCTTGGCAAATACGGTCTTTCTGGCAAAAAGTACATTCTCCACGTGGGCACGGTCGAACCGCGAAAAAATTTGATGTCGCTTATCGAAGTCATGAGCGACTTACGAAAGCGGAGCTCAACACCGATCCCATACTGCGTCCTGGTTGGACGACAAGGCTGGCGATCGGAAGCTATTCAAAGACATCTGGAGTCGACGCAGTTCGAAGACGGAATGGTCGTGTGGCTCAAAAATGTTTCTGACCACGAACTCGGCGCCCTATACCACGGCGCACAATTCGCTGTGGTTCCCAGCACGATAGAGGGATGGGGATTGCCAATTCGAGAAAGTCTGGCCCACGGACTGCCATGCATTGCCTCACGTGCCGGCGGCATGGAAGAAGCGGGACAAGATCTTGCCGCTTATTTCGACCCCGACGATGCTGACGGACTGAAAACAGCCATTGCGTACTGGATCGGCAACGAAGAAGCGTTACAGCACACCCGCGCTCGACTCGAACGTCATTTCAAGTCGGAAGCCAATTCTCTTGGCTGGGACGCAGCCGGTGCAGCGGTCTTGCGGGCAGCGTTTGAGTAACTAGAGCATCGAGCGCTTAATCGGGCACATAGCCTGCGTCTTTGAGGAAGTTC
>CAZCXZ010000192.1:0-4031 GCA_964502705.1 Uncultured Candidatus Berkiella sp.
CTCTTCTACTTCATCAGCAACGATAACAACTGGCAACATTCTAGCGGTTAAATGGCTTAGCGCACTTAACAAATCCACGGCATTACCGTCGTCTAAGTGAAATTCGCATAAAATAAGATCAATGGATTTTTCTAAGATTATCTTGACCGCTTCTTTCAGCGTTTTACTTGAAATGATATTGACTTGAAAGCCATGCACGCTCGCAGCTTGAGATATAGGCAAGCCTTCCCTTTTGGGATCACCGAGCACCAAAATAGTGGCAGAGATCAATTCATTCATACGCTTTACATTACTTCGCAGTTGTTCGAAACCATTACGAATAGGTCATTTGAAAACGCTCTGTTTTTTATGCCAGCATTGATACCCGCATCAACAGACCTTTATTCAATATAGTCATCGGCGGCAATGTACAGACTATGAAATTATTTACTCAATATTTCCCCAGAAATTCTAATAATCATGATTTTTACCCCTATATGTACAGCTTCCGCAATTTACAAAGATAACAATATGAACAGGTGTAATTAATGCAAATTCATTACGGATGCTGTGCTCAGAACTTGAGCCTCGTTATAGCAAATTTATCGTGGCGGCAATCCAGCTGCTACTCTAATTTGCGAAACAATGGGATCTAAACAATCACCTGCTGCTCTAAATCCAGATAATCCACCACAATTCCCCAGCACATCACCAAATTCAGACTTAGGTAGGTTCAACGCAGGATTGGCTTTATCAACGAAGATTAACATGGTATCCAAACAGACTTGGCTAACTGCTGGGCATTCAAATAGATATGAAACACCTTCAAAATAGTAGTCACCATGGGCGGCGCCAGAAATGGTTTGGGTTTGTGGGTGAGTTAATAATTGCATGATTTTTATCCTTATAAAAAACTAACGTGATTTACTTTTTAATGAGCTCATTTTCTTTCATTCGCTGCAATCTTAGCAATCACTGGTTCTAAACAATGCGCCGCAATAACTAAACCAAGTTCACTTCCACATTTTGCAACGGCTTCATCTATCGTTAACACAGGCATGTTCAAAGTAGGATTGGTATTTTGCAAATAACTCAACAGACTGTCTAAACAGACTTGATTTATTAAATCGCATTTAAAAGGGTGAGAAACTCCATCAACATAATAATCACCATATGCAATAGCGCCTGATACGGTTTGAGTTTGTGTGAGGGTTAATAATTTCATGATTACTTCCTTATGAAAAAAATAGGTGGTTTAATAGCGTAAGATCGCATTTATTTCATTGAATTATATATTTCATCAGGTATTTCAACATAAAATTTAATTAGTTTTTTACCTTTATATTCTAATAAATCATCAATGTTATCGGCATCGTCTACACTAATAATAGTTTTACTATTAAGCTCAGTTATTTTATGACGTACTAAAATCAGCTGACCCAAGCCATTCAGTTGTCTTTCAGCAACTCCCTCAACAACAATTCTTGCAGTGTACTCTTTTAGTATTGTAGGGTGTCGCTCAGGTTTAGCATCGCAAATAATACAAAGCCGACCATTTTGCCATCTAAAAATATCAAACAAAACAAGTTTTAGCGTGTAGCTCATATATCACTAATGTATCCTAATTATGATCTTGGGTGAGTGAAACGAACCCATTTACTTCTACCGCTGCACACAACCCCTCACCCGCCCTAGCTGCGCTGGGCGACCTCTCCCGCGTTATTGCGGGAGAGGGTGATTGTTCGCGTAAACGCTCACGTTTAAAAGCCACAGATCAAAGCGCATCATTCGCTGCACTTTGATTATTTTCAAAATATTTATCAAGCTCTTTTAAATAAATCTGAACACTTTCCGGTGTGATCTCACCATCAATTTCGGGAGTAGAAAGTTTCTGAATCACGTACCACATATCTTCATAGAAATCTGCACTCTCGTCGTTTTCCCAATTTTCAGAAACATATTCTCCACTACGAAAATAAACAAACTCAGCCCAACTATTTAATTGTTCAGAAGTAACTTTTTTATCCAAATAAGAAATCAACATTGCTTTTACGTGTTTAGGTAAAATTGTAACTTCCAAATTTGGATCATTCGCTTCATACATATTTAGATTAAACATATGATTTAAATCACCATTTAAAACCCTTGTTAAATCATTTCTATTCATTTTATATTCCTTGGCTTTTTAACATCGAATAAAATATTTTTACCTTCAGTTCCTCTTTGGCGTACTAAATTTAATTGCTCATCAAATGCAGTCTGAACAACATAAGCCTTATTACCATTAGGCTCTATTTTATATGACATCCTCTGGAAACCGGATGTATGGCCTGGACGCTCCATTGAAAGTTTTATATTCCCTACTTTATCAAGTTTAAAATTTACTGAAGTAGCTCTTCCATCTTTTAAACATTTTAAAGTTTCTTTAACTTGAATGTCAGGCAATCCTAATTTATTAGCTCTTAATAACTCTCTTACTTCTAGTTTAGTTAATCCTGCTTTGTTAAAAACATACCGACTAGTAGCTGGCTTTGTTAATTCAGTTTGAGCAAGTCTATCAATTTTAGTTTCAGAACTCAATTGATACTGTGGCGTTAGACGCTTATTTTTACCAAGTAATACTTCAGTTTTCTTAACAGATTTAACTGATGCTTCCGCTGCTTTAACTGGTTTTTTGATTGTCGATGCAACCTTTCGAACCATCATCTTCCCTGACTGATTAACAACCTTAAACCCCAAGCTGGGTAAAAATATGGCTAAAGCAATCTTAGAGATGGCTTTGGTTTTATCTCTAGTATCTAAACTGTCAAATTCTGCTGCTAATGCATGAATAAAACGACTGGTTTCAGTCTTCTCATTCAGCATCACTCTGGCTGCTTCTTGTCCAATAAAGCTACCCACAATCAAAAGTGCTCGCTTTGATTCTAAGGTTTCGCCTCTTAATAATCGCCCTAGTTCATCTACCGAAAATTGCCCTATAGCGCACGCACCCTCTACAGTTTCAATGATCGTTTCACCTAACGCTTCGCTGAACACTACGGGTATATCGCTTAGATCCATCGAGCGATGGCTAATCACTTTTGATGCCGCCATCACCCATTCTGGTGGTTGCACATTATTGCTTTTACGCCAAGTGAGTACATCTTTACTGGTGTCACCTCGCGCCGAACGCAACGCCATTTCCCACCAAGGATCGAGTTTCGCCTTCGATTTGATACTCGGTAAGAAGGCCACAACATCATTAGCGACATTAGGCTGTACCTTTGTTCTTGGTCGACTATCATTTGCAGCAGCCTTTATAGGTTGTGGTTGCTGCTTTCCGCGTGGTGTTGGTTTAGCTACTTTAAATGTTTCTACAAATTGTTCTTCTAAAACTGTTTCTAAGTAAGGATTATCTAGCGCGAGTTTAGTACGGCCGACTTGAGCAGTTTCAGAAGTTGCAAGTGAGACTTTGCTCATCGGTACAGATTGCGATGCAACCGTTGCAACCTCTTTAACCGCAGGTTTAGGTAACGACAGTTCCATGGTTGATTTTTGACTTGCACCATACACGTTATAAACCGGTACACCAGCAACGGCCACATTCACTTGCGCTGTTTGCCCACCATTCTTTGCAAATTGTAAGCCAATACTTCCTTTGTCATTTCGCCCACCATGATGCTCAGGATAAGGGATGTAACCAAGGGTCCTACCTAAAATTTCATTCGCGCCATGTTTGTACATACTGACATGACGCGGAATATGAACTTTCTTAGATGTCCCAGCTAATTTCGCTTCAATATAATCATAAAGCCTACGTTCAATTCTACTACGATTCTTCGGAAAACCTTGAAGCTCATGGTTTGTGATCTCTTGTAAATAGACTTGTCGTTCCGCTTCAATAGCGCCTTTATCACCAATGCTTGGATAATAGGGATACTTATAACGAATAATTTCATCAGCACAGTGTCTTGCTATTTCATTACGCTGATTCGGGTTTCCTGTCGAATACGAATAGGCATTACTAATGATCGCGGTAATGGCTCCCACAATATTAGTGTTATCGATAAAAT
>CAZCXZ010000193.1:0-4016 GCA_964502705.1 Uncultured Candidatus Berkiella sp.
GATTGAGATCGGCATTCGTCGCTTAGAAGCGAGACCCACTGCAACCCTTTGTATCGATTGCAAAACGCTTGCGGAAGTGCGTGAAAAACAAGGGCGATAAGCTAGATGTGCTTCAAGCGATGCGTGATCGTCGCTCGGTACGCGCTTTTCTTGATAAGCCTGTCTCTAATGACTTGATTGAAGCCATTTTAGAGAACGCCCGCTTTGCTCCTTCAGGCGTGAATACACAACCCTGGCTAGCCGCGGTTGTGGGCACACGTCATAGGCAGATGATAACAAGGGATATTATACAGGCGCGCGAGCAAAGCGTGCCTGAAAATCCCGATTATCAATATTACCCCGAAACCTGGTTTGACCCCTTTAAAGAACGCCGCAAAGCTTGCGGATTAGCGCTTTATGGCGCGCTCAACATCAGCAAAGATGATCTTGAGAAACGTAAACAGCAGTGGTTTCGAAATTATGCTTTCTTTGAAGCCCCAGCGGCATTGATTTTTTACTTAGATGGCAGATTATGTAAAGGCTCATGGATGGATATGGGCATGTTTTTGCAAAATGTTATGTTAGCAGCTCGCCATTTTGGCTTAGAGACTTGTCCGCAAGCCGCATTAGCGGAATACCCAGATATCATTCGCAAACATCTTGCGATCAGCGCGGATTACCATATCGTTTGTGGTATGGCGCTAGGCTACGCAGACTGGTCAAACCCGATTAATCAATATCGCACTGCACGTGAAGAGACTGACGTATTTACGACATGGCATGACTAATGAGGTGTTAGTTGGTTAACTTGACATTCCCTTATTCAACACGATACACTGTCCCGATTGTAAAGATTGATGAAAATAAAATGAACAACGCTAAATTTTATAGTGCATTTGCACTCATTCTTTTTACCGTTTTAGGATTGGGGTACGCCGTTTTGATGGTTTCCATCGCGGAACCCGGCCTTCTCAATGTGGTCTTCCTAGGATCGGTTAGCACGCTTTGCTGCTATGCACTGGTAGGTGTGGGCTTTGCAATCCCTGTTGTGCTCTTGGCGAGCATCCTAGGCTGGTTACAATTGGCATTACTGCTCAGTGGCAATATTGACCCTCACCTGTCACGCGAGGGGCTCTTTACTGTTCTGGACACCCTTTTCAAAAAACTATCACAATGAGCCTTGTCGGCCAGCTGCTAATGTTTTTTCAAGCAGCTTACGATACTGCGCAGCACCATTCATGAGATTGTCCAACGTATCTTGAGCATGACCTAACAGCTTGGGTGATGATTTTGCGATAAAACGAGAATGGGTTGCCATCACGTCATCCATACCCTTTGCGAGGCTCAGCTGATGCATCTCATCAGCGCAAGATTGCATTAGCTCCGTAGTCGCCTTGATCTGCTGGCGCAGCATTTCGCTACTCAACTGGGTGACAAGATCGCTCATCGCCATAAAGGGTTCATTTGAAAAAGCCATAACGCGCTCCTTTTGATTCTCTGTTTTTGCAATGCAGCAGTTGCTACAAGCATAGACATCACAAAAGGAGGTGTCAAGCTAGTTAGATTACAATCTCATCCGACAGGTTGGGGGGTTTCTGCGCCCATCTCGCCTGTGGCCTTGTCTTGGTCTGCATGTTGCTTAGCCATGAATGTATGCATCCATTGATTTTGCAATTGCTGCCATTGAGAAACATTTTTCTCAATTTGTTCCTGGGTGAATAACTGCATGCCCTGTTCAAACATCTGGCTAAACATGGGATGCATTGAGCCACCATAAAAGCGGATCATCTGTTGCAGGATAGGCGTTGTGAATAAAGGCGGCCCATTTTCTTCTTGCTCAATGATGATCTGTAGCAAGGTACTATGCGTAATATCATCTTGAGTTCTAGCATCAATCACTTTAATAGCGACTTGTTCAACAACCAAGCGCTTAACGTCTTCCAACGTAATGTAACTGCTAATGGTTGTATCGTATAAACGACGGTTCGGATATTTTTTTATAACGCGAGGTTCGCTCATTCTTAGTCACCTTGTTTAAGAACTAATACATATGCTGCCCACCATTTACAGCAATGTTGGCTCCAGTAATATAACCTGCATCGAGGGCCGCTAGAAAGATGACAACACGGGCAATTTCATCTGGCTCGGCAAGTCTGCCTACTGGTACCTGGGCAAGAATTTTCTCCATCACATTCTCTGGAACTTTTTTGACCATCTCCGTTAGAACATACCCCGGAGAAATGGTGTTAACGGTTACTCCTTTTGCGGCAACTTCTTGTGCCAACGCTTTGGTAAAACCATGCATACCCGCTTTAGCTGCGGAGTAATTGGTTTGTCCTAGCTGTCCCTTTTGTCCATTGATCGAAGAAATATTAATGATGCGACCAAAATTTCGCTCTATCATACCATTAATTACTTGGCGTGTGGTGTTAAAAACGCTATCAAGATCGATCCGCATTACTGACTGCCAATCTGCAACAGTCATTTTTTTAAACATGATATCTTTTGTTATGCCGGCATTATTTACTAGCACATCAATCGCACCACTCTTTGCTGTGACTTCTTCAACCATCGCAGTGCAAGACTCAAAATTAGAAACATCACCATAGACAATTCCAATTTCATAACCAAGACGGGCTTGTTCAGATTGCCAGTTCAATGCGTAGGTACTATCACCTCCGTGACTATAACCTGCAACAACGCGCATACCTGCTTTGGTAAGGTGCTGACAAATTGCAGTACCAATACCACCCGTACCACCTGTCACGAGTGCTGTAAGCTGTTTACTATCCATCGCCGTCTCCTTTACATGCGTTCTATTGCAAGTGCCATTCCCTGACCACCGCCAATACAAAGCGTTGCTAAACCTTTATGAACATCACGACGTTGCATTTCATGCAACAAACTTACTAAAATCCTTGCACCAGAGGCACCAATCGGATGCCCTAAAGCAATTGCGCCACCGTTGACATTCACTTTGTTAGTGTCAAATGCAAGTTCACGATTAACGCATAATGCTTGCGCTGCAAAAGCTTCGTTGGCTTCTATTAAATCTAGATCGTTTACCGACCAACCTGCTTTTTCAAGACATTTACGGCTCGCAGGAATGGGGCCCGTACCCATAATCGCAGGATCAACGCCTGCACTTGCGGCAGCAACAATTCTAGCCAATGGCTTTAAGTTATATTTTTTGCATGCATCGCTACTTGCAACAATGACAACTGCGGCCCCGTCATTGATTCCGGATGCATTTCCCGCTGTCACGGTGCCGGCCTTATCAAACGCTGGCCGTAATTGCGATAGCTTTTCGATAGAAGTACTACGCGGGTATTCGTCCTTTGCAAATTGCTGCACTTCTTCTTTACCTACTTTGACTTCAATCGGGATGATTTCACTCGCAAAGCGATTTTCTTTTAGTGCCTTTTCTGCTTTTTGCTGCGAAGCCAAAGCAAAGGCGTCTTGATCTTCGCGCGAAATATGAAATTTCGAGACAATATTTTCTGCAGTTTGCCCCATATGATAATTATTAAACGCGTCCCATAGGCCATCGACAATCATACTGTCTTTTAAGGCCCAATCTCCCATGCGTTGACCTTGTCTTGATTGAGGTAATAGATGTGGTGCTAAGGACATGTTTTCTTGACCGCCAGCAATGACGATCTCGGCATCCTGACAAAGAATAGCTTGGTACGCTAACTGCACAGCTTTCAATCCAGAGCCACACACTTTGTTAATGGTTAACGCTGGTACTGTGAACGGGATATTAGCTGCAATACTAGCTTGTCTTGCTGGATTTTGACCAAGCCCAGCAGTCAGCACTTGCCCTAGGATGACTTCATCGATGCGATCGGGAGACAGTGATATTTGCTTTAAGAGCCCTGATATCACTTGAGCACAAATGGCACTGGCAGGCATTTTGGAAAGAGAACCACCAAAACTGCCAACCGGACTTCTGGCGGCTGCAACAATATACACTTCCTGCATGAGGATTCCTTTTTAATCGATAGTAAGCTAAGCCTATCAAAAAAAAATCATTT
>CAZCXZ010000194.1:0-3962 GCA_964502705.1 Uncultured Candidatus Berkiella sp.
ATTTTTTTAACATATAGTTACCTATTTTAAATCCATCTTGCGGAAGTACTCGAGGATCTCTCGTGCTTCTTCTTCCTTAATATTTTGAAAAGTCATTTGGGTTAAGTGTTCACCGAGTAACTCTTGTCCGATTGGATCTTTTTGAGTCATCTCGATTGGGTTTAGAATCATATTCATAATCCATTCAGGAGTTCGGCGGAGTGTAACATCTTGGAGAGCAGGTCCTACAACCTTTTCCTCAAATTTGTGACAAGCGGAACACTTCGCTTCAAATTGTTTTTTTCCACGATCGGCCATTGACTGGTCTAATGTTCCCAGGGTAACAGATTTTACTGGTCCAATTCCCTTGGAACCTGCGTTAGATGCTGGTGTTTCTTCTGTTTTGTCTCCTCCACAGGAAATAATTGTCATACTGATTAAGAGTCCTACTATAAGTCCGAGTTTCAGTCGGTAGTGTACTCCGGTTAATTTTGAAGGGTTCATCTTAAATACTCCTTAGTATTTTAGTATTTATCATTTCTTAGCAGGAGGTAGTAACACAGTGTCCACCACATGAATGATCCCGTTAGTAGCAGGAACGGATGCGATAATGGTGGCACCATTGATCATAACCTTTCCATTTTTTACGGAAACTTTTGTGTGACCTCCATTTGCCATACCGAGTTCGTCATCTTTGCCGGTGAACTCTGATTTCAAAATGGATTCGGTTAAGTTACCCACCACAACATGGTATTCCAAAATGTTCTTTAAAGAATCCTTTTGGCTGGGTTTTAAAAGATCATCCACAGTACCTGCCGGTAACTTTGCGAATGCATCATTTGTTGGTGCGAACACAGTGAACGGGCCTTGGTTGGCAAGGGAATCCACGAGTCCCGCAGCTTCGACAGCTGTGACAAGGGTTGTATGGTCTTTTGAACCCAAAGCAATTTTTAGTACATCTTGTTGTGATTTGTCATCGGAAACTGCAGAAATTCCTTTGCCGGAATTGGAATTTTCATCCTTTCCGCAAGAAACACCGACTAGCGAAAGACAGGTGACAATTGTAATCATGGTTAATTGAAAAATTTTTTTGTTCATTGGATACCGCCCACTCATTGGTTCACCTACCATTGAATGCCAGATCTTCCGAAGTTGTATTGATCTAGATCAAGATGGGTCGAATCCTTTGTGTTGATAATTGTCAATTAGGGGAATGAGTAAGCGAAGTAAGGTTCGTATAAAAAATGGAAGAAGCGGAGCAAAGCCTGTTCTCTGACGGTTTAGCATTCCTTTTGAATTAAATTAGAACGATTCTTATTCTAATTATGGGCTTAGTGAAATCTATAGTTTCGCGATGGTTGGGATTAATCACTTGTCCTCCTTGCGCAGTGCAAAATCCTGAAAGAACGAGGCTCTTATGATAGCGCATTGGGATTCGAAGTATGAAACGAATATTTCCGAGATTGATTCTCAACATAAAAAACTCTTTCGGTTGATTAACAATATCGAAACTGTCTATGAAGAAAACAAACACCACCTCTCTGGAAAATCGAAGGTGTTACTCGAGGCAGTCTCTGAACTTGAGGATTATACGCTGAGTCATTTTTTGATTGAAGAACGCGTGATGGAACTCAACCAATATCCGAATCTGGAAGCTCATATTTTACAACATAATAAGTTTACAGATAAAATATTGGATTTAAAGAACAGATTGAATCAGGGAAATTTACTTTCCAATGATGAATTATTGGATACGTTCTTTAAGGATCTAATTGATTTTTTACGCGCTTGGCTTACCAATCATATCCTGAAAGAAGACTTAGATTACAAACCGTTCATTAAGTTTAGTATATAACTACTGTTTCCTGAATTTACTTTGTTCATTCAAAGTATAACGAATATTTAGTTATTTTTTCGACGAGATCTGATTTTGCTTTTTTAGCTAAACCAATATCATTTCCTTTCATGATATGCACTTCATCTAATAATAAATTTATATATTTATGTAGTTCTTCATGACCTTGCCCAGTCATTGTACAAGTAGATTGGATTTCATTGATAATGGATAAAATTTGATCTGCTTGTTTATGGTAGTCCTCTATTGATTCAAGAGAATTAGCATGATGAAATTGTTTGTCCATCTTCTGAAATCCCAACCTTGTAGATTTGTCTGCCACCCAAACTTTGCCATTGTTTAGTTCAGGAAATTTTGAACCTCCATGTTCATGGCATGAGAATGTAATCGTTATTAGGAATAAAATTAAACCATGGAAAATAAACCTGAAAAACTTCATGATACAAATTACCACGTTTATTACGGGAAGGAATTGATCTAGATCAATAGATCTATTTTTAATGGATTGTAAATCATTGAAAGTTTGGAGTGGAATTTTCCAATTTCTGTTGTGATCCCAACCTAAACTAAAGAAAATGTTGGGATTTAAGAAAGAAGTTATACGTTGTAAGAAATCACTCGTGCCCAGGTGAGTCTCATAAATATGACTAAACCCAAAAAGATTAGAAACTTTCCAAGGAGAGCCAATGAATCATAGGGAAAGAAAAATTTTGTGATTAAATACAAAAGGAGTCCAAGATGGTAACTACAAAACATCATCCATGCCTGCCCGCTGGACCCCCTCGGATGTTCCGAAAGAAATTTGGGAAACATCCAATACGCATTTCCCATGATAAACGAAATCAAAAATCCCCAAATCAGAATCGTAAAATGCAGTGGTAGGAATTTCCAAATTTCAGGATCCAATCCAAAGGCTTTCTGAAACATAAGGAGAGCTCCTAACAAGGATCCGACGAGTAAATACACTAGGGAAATTCGAATGAACCAAACGGATTGTATAGGAAACAAAAATTCAATTTTTCCTTTGCGGTTCTAATCTTGGCCAAATTTCCAATACAAAACAAAGGATTCCCGCAAATTGTAAAAAGATGGAGCTAACAAAAGGGATAATGGAGAGGTCTCTATTGAGATACAAAAAAGGCTCAGAGAGAATGCGAAGGATAAGCCCTGAGTTTAAACAAACATAAGCCATCCAAGAAAGATTGGATCCGTTTTTCGGTGCAGGATTTTTTCCCTTAGGATACATCCAAAGAGAAACTCCCATAATGATCTGAGTGATCCATCCAAGGGCTATCATATGCCAATAAACGGGCATTAGATGAATTTCCCATCGAGATCCTGGAAATTCAGAGTAAGCATAAACTAAAACTCCAAACAACAAATACAACATTCCAGACTTGATAAAGTATCTTGAAATCTTTGGCATAGAAAATCCAGTTTGCTCTTAGATTATTTTTTTTCCGAGTCGAGTTCAATTTTGTAACTAGCGTGGCAAACAACACAGTTACGAGTGAGTTCATCCATCTCTTTTAATAAGGAATGAATGTCTTGTTTTTTGCGAATTTTTGCCGCGATTTCATCAAACTTTTCATGAGTTCCAAATCCCAGTTTTTTGAATTCCACCGGTAGTTTTAAAAGGATTGTTTTTTCCTGGTGTTCTAAACTGGCAACAAGGCCCATACCGACTGCATCTGCAGCTTTTGCTGCACCTTCGTAGTCCTTGTCTGCTAGTCCACCAAGCATTCCATTGACTGCAGTGAGTAGGGCCCTCATTTCAGTTAGCACTAATTGTCGTTCTGCAGGTGTTAGGTGAATTGCGGTTCGATTGTCAAGAGAACGGCTTGTACTTCCGAAATAAAAAAAATACCCAAGTGCGATCACTGTTACAATCCAGAGTCCGATAGCAATTTTTCCAATAGATTTTAAATTCATTTGTTTTCCCTTTTAAATATTTTGTTCCATTCCAAGATAAATACTAAATACACTCATCTGTTTGTTATAAGAAAATTGGAATGGATGAACTTCTTTACTAGAATAGATGGCATGGGATAACGTCCAGTCTGAAGTTTTTCCCCCATAAGTTTTTTTAGGAAATCCATATTCGCAAGCAATGTGTATTGTGGAATCA
>CAZCXZ010000195.1:0-3941 GCA_964502705.1 Uncultured Candidatus Berkiella sp.
CAATCATTTTAAAGAACGAACTACTTGTCACAAAGCTGCATAAATTGTTTATAATATAGGCAAATTGCTTGTTATTTATTCCCCGCGCCACCGATCGCAGCGGAAATCCTTTCGCACAAGCGAAAGATTGGAGCGAAGAGCGGGATCGTTTATCCGAAGAAATATTGATCACCAAACAGATTCGAGGCGCTCAGAAAAATCGAAATATAATTAGGACTTACCTTTGTTTTTTCTAAAAATACGAATCCATTCTTTACAAAGAATATAAGCAAGTCCTAATGAAATCAACGCAAATGCAAAGGCACCGCCAACTGCTGTAATTGCATTGGACGTTTCTTCTTGGCAAAGGTCTTTTGGAGAACCGGCGTAAACGGCATTAGCCTGAATTCCGTTACTATCTGATAAGGATTGTTTTTTATCATAAACAACTGTTACTGTATCTCCTCTTTTTGCCCCAAGTAATCGTAGTTGAGCTTCAGCAGGTTTATGATGTTTTTTGAATGTCCTGTCTTTGTTATCAAAGTTATGGTTGGCCAAACCAGATTCGTTGGAAACCAATACTTCGATTTTATTATTCAAAACCAGGAGGAAACTTCCAACAGATACCTGATATAAATTCCAATGATTTCGTTTAGACTGATACTCAACATTATAAACAACAAAGCCAGATTCAGGATCAGGTATGTTGCCTGGAGAAATAATACCAGAGATAAGTCGGGTTTCTTTTGTATTGCGGTAAGATTCATCACAAAAGAAACGGCGATATTCCCAATCATCAGTTGAATTAATTACTAGAAGAGTGGACAAGGTTGCAGTAAATACAACCATTAGAAAAAGGAAAAAAGAACTAGCAAAAGAAAGAGATGGCTGAGAGGTTTTCATCGACCTGGTTTCCATTTTACGTTTTATATTATTTATAGAAACAATCTGATATAAAATCAGTAATCTCAATACTAAAAATTAATGAAACTAACTGTAAAGGTAAAACCAAACAACAAACAACCCGGACTAGAATTTATTTCGGAAACGGAATGCGTCGCACGTTTAAAATCACCACCTGTAGATGGGAAGGCAAATGAAGAACTCATCCTTCTACTTTCAAAGCACTTTCGTGTTCCGAAAAACAATATTACTATCTTGTCGGGACTTTTATCTAAATCTAAAATCGTTTCTGTCCTTTCGAGAGATTGAGAAACATCAACCGAATCGAACCAAAGTTCATTGAATTTTCAGTTCACAGATTCCAATCAAAATAATAGATTTGTAAAATTAAGAGTTCTTTTTGCACTCGTGGTACTTTTAAAATGAAGAAACCAAATATCCTTCTGGAAACAAAAAACCTTGGGAAAACCTACCAAGTTGGCGAAGTGCCCTTAGTTGCCCTGCATTCGGTAAACCTTAAATTTAATGAGGGTGAACTAACGGTGATGTTAGGCGCTTCTGGTTCAGGCAAGTCCACTCTTCTTAATATATTAGGGGGACTAGATACAGCAACTACAGGAGAAGTTCTTTTCCATGGAAAAACATTAGCTTTAGAAAATGATGAAGGGTTGACTCTTTATCGAAGAAATCATGTTGGTTTCGTATTTCAATTTTATAATTTAATTCCAAGTCTCACGTCAGAAGAGAACGTTCGTCTTGTGACCGATCTTTCAGAACATTCCATGACACCGCTTGAGGCTTTGACGTTAGTAAAATTGGCGGATCGAAAGAATCACTTCCCTGCCCAACTTTCAGGTGGAGAACAACAACGAGTGGCCATCGCGCGAGCCATAGCCAAAAGGCCTGAATTACTTCTTTGTGATGAACCTACGGGTGCGTTAGATTTTAAAACTGGACGAATTGTTCTAGAAGCAATCACAGGCATTAACCAAGACCTAGGCACAACCACAGTGGTCATCACTCACAATGAATCCATTGCAAAAATCGCCGATCGTATTATACTTGTGAAGGATGGAACCATTGTTTCAGATTCTGTCAATCATCACAAAAAACCTGTATCCGAGGTTAGTTGGTGATCGGTAGAACCTTAAATCTAAAATTATTAAGAGATTTAAAGTCAATGACGATGCAGGGGTTGACTGTCGGATTAGTCATCGCTGCAGGGATCAGTTATTTTTCTGCATCTTGGGCTGCCTATTTTTCATTAATGGATGCCAAATTAGATTTTTACAGTAAACAAAATTTATGCGAAGGATTTGTTTATTTAAACCGGGCCCCTTCTTATATCGAATCGAAAATCGCAGCCCTTCCAGGGATCTCTGATTTTGAAACAAGGATCTCAAAAGAGATTGTTTTAGATTTCCCTAGCGAAGTGTACCCTTCTGCTGCCCAGTTAATATCTTTACCGGAACATACGAACACTTTGTACTTAAAAAAAGGATTTTTGCCTAAACAAAGCCAAGACGTAATTATTAGCGAAAATTTTGCAAATGCCAACCAATTAGAACCAGGATCCATTTTATCTTCCATTATTGGTGGTAAACGAGTTTTTTTACATGTAACAGGCGTTGGATTGTCTCCGGAATTTGTATATGTCTTCCGACCTGGAAATCCTATGCCAGACGATAAACACTATGGCATCATTTGGATGAAGCGAGAAGCGATGGAAGCAAACTTCAATTTTGAAGGAGCTTTTAACCAGATTATTTTTCATTTTGCTTCGGAAGGGGAAGATCGGTTGCGTACGATTCGTGACCTAGATGCTTTATTAGATGAGTTCGGAGGTTTGGGGGCAAAAGAAAGGAAAATGTTGCCTTCTGATTCTTTTTTGAGTGATGAATTTCGACAACTTCGAACTACTGCAGTTTTTTTACCTGGGATCTTCTTGGCAATCGCCGCTTTCCTTTTACACATTATTTCCAATCGATTGATTTCCAAGGAACGAGAACAAATTGCAACCTTACGAGCGCTTGGTTACACTTCCCGCGATATTATTTTTCATTATCTAAAACTAATTTCTTTTATCACTGCAATAAGTAGTCTTACGGGCGTTTTTGTTGGTTATTTCCTGGGTAACGCAATGACTGATTTGTATGGGAGGTTTTATAAATTTCCACAATTAATTCCTAACTTCCCACCACTCCTCGGCTTATTTAGCTTTAGCTTTGGAATTCTAATTGGTGGATTAGGAACCATCATTTCTTTACGAAGTATCATTAAGTTAGATCCTGCACAAGCTATGCGCCCCGCTCCTCCAGGTACATATACAATTTCTTTTTGGGAATCATGGATTACAAATCTTAGAACCATACAAAGGATGGTTTTGAGAAACCTCTTCAAACGTCCCACAAGAACAATTCTCACAATTTTGGGTTTATCTACATCCATAATGATTATGATCATTGGAAACTTTATACAAGATACCGTAGGTACTTTGTTAGATTTACAGTTTAATACAATTCAAAGAGAAACGCTCACTTTGGTCTTCAGGATTCCAGTTGAAGATTCTGTATTGTTAAGTCTCAAAGAAAAGAAAGGTGTTTTTTTGGCAGAAGGACAAAGGTCTGTTCCGATAAAAATCACAAAACATAGAAAAACAAAAGATACCATTTTAACAGGAATATCAGATGGTTCCGACCTAAGAAGGATCCTAAACCATGATCTGCAGCCTATTGATATTCCTATTTACGGAATCATGATGAACACTGACCTCGCGAATAAAATGGGGATCCAAAAAGGAGAAACCATTGTGATCGAAACCCTTGATGGGGAAAAAAGAAAAATTCCTGTGACCGTTTCTGCTTTTGCCAATGAAATTTTAGGTCAGGGTGTTTTCATCAATCGCAACAATCTAAATCGAATGTTGGACGAGGGAAGTTTGATTAACCTAGCTTTATTGAAAACTGATCCTTTAGAAGATAAAAATTTAATCGAAGAGTTTAAAGACAATCCGCTAGTAATCGGTTTATTCTCAAAATCTTCGATTAAATTTTTATCTT
>CAZCXZ010000196.1:0-3916 GCA_964502705.1 Uncultured Candidatus Berkiella sp.
AAGTTCGAGATCTGTCTGCAACGGAAGATACGAAAGTATATAGATACACAAAATTTGATACATGAATGTTTTTCAACATTTAGATGAACTAAAAGATTCTGATGGCGTGGGAAACGATGCAATGGGACTTGCAGAAGTTTTCATTTCCCTTGGTTACAAATCACATTTTATTACAAGATTGGAAAGAAAGGGAAAACCTTTAGAAAGCCAATTCCATTTAGTAAATTCGTTTCAGTATCCCACAACTTCCAAAGACATCCACATCTTACATTACGGTGGTGCAGGCTATCCTTATAGTTTATTCCAAAATTTACCAGGTAAAAAGATCTTAAGATTTCACAACATAACGCCTGCTTATTTTTACAAAGATTCAACAACTCCCGAGATTTTTTTAGCCATGGAAAAATTTGAATCTTTGTCTTATTTGGAAATCGCAAGTTTATCCATTATTTGTGATTCTATTTGGTGTGATTCCGAATTTAACTTCCAAACGGTTTCTGAATACCAATTCAGAAATCCGTATGTAATTCCAATTTGCAAAACCTATCATGTTAAATCCTCGGTTGAATCCGAAATTCGAGACCATTCTTTGGTTTTTGTAGGACGATATTCACCTCAAAAGAAATGGGAAGACTTAATTGATCTTTTCTCTTATTGGATAAAGGAATTTCCTGATGCTCATTGTTTTTGTATCGGTTCTGTCATTGGAGCTTTCGATGGATACTTCGACAAACTAACGGAAGTTGTGCGGAATTTAAAATTGGAGGAGAGAGTCCATTTTTTAACCGGAAAGTCTGATTTAGAAGTGATTTCCATTCTAAAGAAATCTGGTGCCTTCGTTTCCATGAGTGAACATGAAGGTTTTTGTTTACCGATTCTGGAAGCTTTTGGAGCAGGAATTCCTGTCTTTGCCTATTCCGCAGGTGCGATTCCGGGAACCATGCAGGGTGCAGGTTACTTATTTCATTCAAAAAATTTTCCCTTAATGGTAAAAGAAATAAAAGAGAATTCATTTCAAAAGGAAAAACGAACTTCCTTAGTTTCCGATCAATTCAAAATATTGGAATCTTATAACCAATTTCCATTTCCAGATGTGATTTCTGGTATTCTTGACTCCGGTATCCAATGAACATACACCAATTTTCCGCAGGATTTCAGTTAGGTGACGCAATCTCTCAAGAGATGTTAGAAATCAAACGTTTACTTTCTAAAGAAGGCTATACTGGAAAAATTTTTGCGGAAAACGTATTTTCTTATGATAGGAAGTATGCAGAAAAAATTACCAAAGCAAAAATCAAACCAAATGATGTATTGGTTTACCACCATTCGATTCATAGCGAAGTTTTAGATTTTATTTTAAAATATCCAAACAGAAAAATCCTAATTTATCACAATGTCACACCGGAAGATTTTTTTAGTGGGTATGATCTTAAGTTTTCTTATTTATTGCGAAAGGGAAGAGAAGATTTAGAAATTATTAAGAACCACTTCCATCATTCGTTTGCCGTTTCTCATTTTAACTTAAGCGAATTACGAGAGATAGGATTTGAACATGTTCGCCTGCTCCCACTTCACCTAAACTTTCAAAAATGGAAAGACGTTCCACGTGATCTCAAACTAAAATCATTTACAAACCCTTCCTTTTTGTTTGTTGGTCGTATTGCACCGAACAAACGCCAAGATGATTTAATACGTTTTGCAAGAACATGGAAATCAAAAATGGGAAATCAGTTCTCTTTGCGCATGCTTGGTTTCTGTAACCCAAACCAACAATCCTACTTGGACGAACTTAATTTTATGATCCATCACTTAGATCTTACAGAGGAAGTAAAAATTATTTCTTATGTTGATGAAACAATGTTAAAAAAGATTTACTCAGAAAGTAACATGTTTTTATCGATGAGTGAACATGAAGGTTTTTGTGTTCCGCTTATGGAAGCAATGTATTTCCACCTACCTGTGGTTGCTTTTGCCGCAGGAGCCATCCCAGAAACCTTAAATCATTCTGGGATTCTTTTTGCATCGAAAGATTTTGATTCGCTTGTTCCACTCGTTGATTCCATTTTCAAAAAGTCAGAGCTTCGAAATTCAATCATTGGTTCTCAAAACATTAGATTAAATGAATATTTACAATCCACTAGCATTCTGCCTCTACTTGAAGTAGTGAGATATTAACTATGGCAAAAATTTTAATAATCACAGCGCGTTTTTTGGAAAATGCTTCTGGTGGTGCTGAAAAATTAGCTTATGACTACGCATCAATTCTAGCGGAATCCAATGATGTTACAGTTTGTACTTCTTGTGCCAAAGATTATGTAAGTTGGAAAAATGAATTTTCCAAAGGAGAAACTAGAGAAAATTCCATTCGAATCCTTCGATTTCCAGTATCCCAAACTCGGAATATGGTGAAGATGAATCGCATTCTAGACCAATGTTTAAAAAAAGGAGATTCTGTTTCTGAAAAAGAACAGTTCGAGTTTCTAAAAGAACAGGGACCTTTTTGTCCAGACTTAGTAAACTACGTTATCAAAGATCAGAATTCTTATGACATTGCGATTCTTATCGGATATCTTTATTATCCTGTTGTCACAAGTATTCCTAATTTAAAAATTCCCTTTGTCATCGTACCCACATTTCATGATGAACCTCCATTTCGTCTTCCCATGTATAGGAAAACCTATGCAAAGGAGTATGTATATAGTTTCAATGCACCGGAGGAAATCTCTGTTTATGAAACCTATGCGAAACAAAAAACAGAGTCTTATTTTTTGATTGGAACTTATATCAATGATACTTTCACGAATGTTAATCCAACAGATTTAGATTCAAATCAACTAATTACAATTGGTCGAATTGAACCCGCCAAGGGATATCCGGAACTATTTGAATACTTTCAAAATTGGAAGTTATATTCTAGCAGAACAGATATTACCATCAAATGTTTGGGCTCAATCTCTTCCATGGAAACTCCGAAGGATCCTTTGATTACTTTTACTGGTTTTGTCAGTGAAGAAGAAAAAATTTCAGAAATCCAACAGTCATTTCTTTTACTCAATCCTTCAGCATTTGAAAGTTTTTCTATTTCGATTATGGAAGCATGGATTCAAAAAAAAGCTGTCCTAGTAAATGCAAAATCCTCTGTCATGCAAGGGCATTGTTTACGAAGTCAAGGTGGGCTTTATTATGCGGATTCTCTTTCTTTCCAAAGAACTTTGGATTTTTTGTTGGAAAATCGAGAGATCGCCACTAGACTCGGGCAGAACGGCAGGGAGTATGTTTTGGCAAACTTTAGTAAGGAGGTGGTCCGGAAAAAACTAAACCAGATGGTTAGTATGCTACTCGATTGATCTGTCCCTCAAATTCAGCTAACAAGTATTCATGTACAAGACCATTAGTTGCAAGTAAACTCGGAATCATAATAGAAAAATCGTTACCATCCATAGAAGTAATTTTTCCATTCGCTTCAAGAACAATGAGACCTGCCGCTGCCATATCCCAAGGTTTTAACCCAAGTTCATAGTATCCTTCAAACTTACCTTCAGCTAACCAACATAAATCGAGGGTTGCAGCTCCTGTTCTACGGATGCCACGGGATTTTTGCAAAATAGATTTATAATACTGCATGAGCGTATCCAAAGATAGATTCCTATCATACGGAAATCCCGTTACAAAAAGTGAGTCTTTAAGAGAACTTGTTTTGGAAACTTGAATAGGAGTTTTTTCTCGAAAAGCACCTTGTCCTTTGATCGCATGATAATAGGTATTTAACTCCGGAAAAAAAACCATTCCGATGAGGGGTGTCATTGTTTCCGTTTCCACAACGCCAACAGAAATACCGTATAACGGCAAACCATGAGTGTAGTTGGTAGTTCCGTCCAAAGGATCAACTACCCAAGTATAACCTGATTTACCTTCG
>CAZCXZ010000197.1:0-3547 GCA_964502705.1 Uncultured Candidatus Berkiella sp.
GCCCCAGGAGTGCCGTTTACCTTGTAGGCATAGGTCCAGGTCGTGTTGTCTATGCTCCTAGCCCCAACTGGGGTGGTGGTTGTTCCTACCGAAGTGCCGCCAGCAACATGAAAAGCCGTAATCACATTCCCTGCCTGTGCGAGCCCACAAAACATCAACCAAATAAATACAGTAGGCAAGGCCTTCATCAGTCAAAACTCCCAGTAACGCTCAACTCCACGGTGGAAGTGTCGTCAGGATCGTCTCCAATCACACACCAGATTTTTGACCCTGCTGGCACCGTGGCGTCAGTGAAACCACTATTGACGGCCAGTGTCCCGGCCGCGGTGTCCCCTGAGCCTATCGTCGTAGGACCAGCATAACCAACCCCCGCCGTTTTTTGATAACAAGTAAATGTCAATTCCGCCGTTGGGTCGGCATCCATGGCAATGTATATTTCGCTGATGGTGATCGCCCTGGTTGTTTTCGGATCAAGCACCAGCACCCCGGCAGCATTGGCGTAAACGTCTTGAGCCAGCACGTTGGCCGTCTGGTGGTATTCGTTGAGCTTGGAGGCGGCGGTAGTGGTGAGATCAAAGGTAGTGGTTGAAAAGGCGAGATATGTGCCTGGTGTCCATAGCCCCCATGCCCCGCCAGACCCCGCCGACTCATCCCAGAACGCTCCACGGTCGGCATCTGGGTCGGCAGCGGCATCAATCGTATTCGGCCCACCGATGAAATGCGTCTCTGAACCATCATAGGCATATAGGGTTCCGTCTGGTTTCAGGCATATTTTATTTGCGGCGACGGTTGTGCAGTTGGCATCGCTGTAGACAGCGGAATTATAGTTGCTGGCTCCAGTGCCAATGTTGCTCTCCAGCATGTACCCAGCGTGGGGGTCGGCAGCGGCCCCGTGATCATAGGCCCAATTGGAAGACGCGGCATTAGTCGTAGCCCCGTTTGCCGGGGAATCGTCAACCGTAACCCCTGGCTGGGGAGGCGATGGAGGAGGCCCCGCTAAACAGACAGTTGACCAAAATAAAACCATTGTAATAAGTAGCTTTTTCATCATCGTCACCTGTTATCGATTCGCCGCGCCCTCGCGCATCACCTGCATGACCAATGTCCAGGAGCTGTTATTTACTGCATTGTTGGTTACGGTGATCGTCCACGGGCTACCATCTCCCAACGGATAATGATTAGTACTGCCCGGCGTCGGCCCATCCCCGTAAATCACGGAGGTTTTTGCCGTGTTGTCAATGGCGTTGGCGCCGTTGCCGGCGGAGGCGATGATCGTCAGCCCGTCACCATCCATGATTTGCAGGTCGCTGTTGTCGGTCGGGCCGGTTGATCCTGGGAGGATTGAGAAACGGTAGACATAAAAACCATTGTCAATCGCAGCCTGCATGTTGGTGGGCAGCGTATCAACTGCGGTCCCCGGGGTGGTGTTGTGGGTGCAGGTCGCATACAGGCGGACAACCTGCCGGTTGGAGGAGTAGGCCCCGGCGGTGACCGTGCCGTCCGCTTTGCCGTCCACGCAGACCATCGCGGCCTGTGCCAGGGAGGGGCACATCAACAACAACATCAAAATTGCTCGTATCATTTTCATCTCCTTGATCCTATTGGCCTAGCCCCGTGCGGCCTGAGTACCGGCGGGCGCTTAACGGGGGGCGCAACAAATGCCGCCCCTAACATATCCATACCCCTGCCCAACAACGAGAGCACATCTACCCCATCGTCTGGGTTGCCGGCCGGGAATACCAGACACTGGCGCTGAAGCTCTGCCGTCCACCCCTTACCGTTGGGCCACCACAGCCGGCCCATGCCGGCCAGCCCGATAATTGATTGCGCCCGGCTAGCCTTGTCGGTGGCGCTCGCCATCCACTCCACCCGGCATGCGCATTGCCTCTCGGCCATCCGGCGTTTCAGGGCTCCCTCAATTGATCGGCGTATCGGCCCAGACTCCCCAAACCAGCAGAGCGGGCGCCATTCGGCGACCATGTCCAGCATTTTTTCTATCCAAATTTCCGGCCCTGTTTGGCCCCGCCACCAATCCAACAGGTACATGCTCCCATCCTCACCAACCCCCGCGATACCATGCTCTGTCCAGTCTCCACCGTCTGGGGTAACCGCATAATCAGAGGCCCCAATAATCCGCAGGATATGCGGCCGGGCGGAGTACATCGGCATATCGCCCCGGCGAAATAATATACCCTCGTCTGGCGCCGGCCGTTGCTGGTATAGGCTCGACCATGTGCGTCGGTTGCTCCTAAATTGTCCCCAGTGCCGATCACTAAACCACTCGGGCCATAGCATTTCCCCCGCGGCGCGCCTCATCGGATCAGATGCCGGATGCTGACACTCAGCCTGGAGACACAGCACCTCCCACACATTGCCATCCCTGCACTCGATAGCGCCGGACTCTCCACCCCAATCAGCCGGCAGGATGCGGCCGGCGAGATCATCCTCATGCCACCGAGTCATAATCACAACTACCCACCCGCCGGGGATCAGCCGAGTTAGTAAATCATCCTGGTAAGCTGCCCACACTCGGTCGCGAACGGTCTGCGAGTCGGCATCCTGCCGCCCCTTGACAGGATCATCAATCACAATCCCGTGCGCCCTGGTACCAGTTATCCCCGCCAGCACGCCGACGGCGATATACTCGGACCCGTTGGTCAACGCAAAATCGTCTGCCGCCCGGCTATCATTTTTGATGCGGGCCTGTAGTATCCCCTGGGCCTCATCGCTACCCAGCAACTGCCGCGTCCTCCTCCCGTGTCGCCGAGCCAGATCCTCGCCGTAGCTGGTAAGGATTACCCGGCGATTAGGTTCCCGGCCCAGGTACCACGCCGGGGCCACCACCGATGCGTAGGTGGATTTTGCCGATCCTGGCGGGGCCATTATCATTAGCCGACCGTGCCGGGTATCCATTGCCCTCTGCATAGCCTCCAGGATCAACTGGTGGTGGCCAGCCTGCGCCGACTCGACCAACGGCAATACTGCATCAGGGTCAGCATCGTCCGATATCGGGCACCCGGGGACCGGCACCCTCGCGGCAAACGTCATCAGGTCCTGTCTAGCTCGTTTGCGCTCCAGCAGGATGGATGCCGCCTGTTGTGCCGTGAGGGGGTGAGGTGCGCTCATGCAAAAAATACCAGTTTTAGCCGCTTTTTTTGTCTCAATGCGGCTTTTGGCAATACCTCACATGAAAATACGGCAATAAAAATGCCAGGCGTAATCATTTTACGCGCCCTCCGCTCGCAATCGCCATCAGCTGCTCATCGGTGAGAGCTACCCCGACCACGAGAGGGTTAGCCTGATCCCCGGTGATCTGGAGCGGGAGGACCTTGCCCACCAGACCCATAAACGCAACAGGGTTGTCGTCGGCTTGCTGCTCCAGGTACGCCACCCCGCCCTTGTTGGCCAAGGCCTGGAGGATCATATCCTTGATGGCCGCAGGGGTCTTGGATGGCCCGCGCTTGCCCTGATTTGGCCTTTTTTCCCCTTTCTTAAACACCGTTGAGGGGAGGATTTTATTGCCTTTGCCAGCCATTACCGCCTCTTG
>CAZCXZ010000197.1:3557-3892 GCA_964502705.1 Uncultured Candidatus Berkiella sp.
GCCGGGGAGTAGGCACCGTAGTTTTCAGCATATTTGTTGCCCTCATGGATAAAAAAAGGCCTCTAATCGCTCGGACTAGAGGCCTTTTGGGGATATGGTGGGTATGGATATTGACCATATCTCATATCAACCATAAAATTATTTTTGTGTCAACTGATTTTCTTTGGTTTACCGCGCATGACAGCCGGGCTCCAGCTTCGGCATCTGTAAGTGCGTTCATCCGGGGAGCGGCTTTAGCAAGGGGTACAAAATAAATAAAAAAAAACGCTTGCAATGTGATTAAGTTGGGTGTACAGTATAATCAAGAGCAAGGGGAAATATCCCAACCACCCAAC
>CAZCXZ010000198.1:0-3887 GCA_964502705.1 Uncultured Candidatus Berkiella sp.
TATCAAGTGGTATTAAATGCTGAAACGGTCCCTAACATGCCAATTGCTCTTGCCTTAAGAATGACTGCGGGATTGCCGCCGGTGTTTCGAGGAATAGAGCTGACACCAGAGGAATTAGATGCCTTTCGAGTAGGCGCGACTAAACCTTTAGTTCAGTATGATCGAGGTGAAGGATTCCCCGCCTACGACCCAACGAATCCACAGGATGAAATTCCAGTTACGGTGCGAAAACGCAATGCCATTAAATTTATCGATGGTGGTGTTACCGACAATTTACCTATTTACATACCTTTGCAAAAAGGCGCTAAGGTGGAAGAGGTGATTGCTTTAAATTTTGTTGAGCCTTGGCGCGCAAAGCATCGTGAAGATAACCAAAATAAGTTTTCTCCCAGTAAAATTATCAAAACCTTAGACGAAAAGGGTTGGATCAATACGAAAGTCATGAGAGAGAAAGATTTTGTGTATTATGTTTATCAAAGAAAGCGCTATACACACATGCCTGCTATTCCACCTCAACATTTAATTAAAGCAGAACAAGCTAATGCGGTCATCAATATACCTACTGAAGATGTTAAGGCAGCCGACTTTGATTTACCTGAAGAAAAGAAGAAGATGCTCAGAAAAAATGGTACAAAAGTGACTGAATCCTACTTGCGTAAAAATGGTATTAAACCTAAAAGATCTGAAGACCTTAAAGTCGCATCAAGTAATGAACAGCTACTAGAGCAACATGAGCATCATCAGGAAATTTTAAGCAGAGCCAAAGATTTTCTTAAAAGAAACTTTAAACTGCGTAATAATTCAGATTACTTAGAGTTTAAGAAACATGTCGATCTAGCAGATAAAGAAGTTCAAGTTATTAGAGGTCAAGTAACGGACAACGTAAGAGTAGCCAAAGAAAACTTTACTGAAATGTATAAAATGCGTAATGCAGTTTCGGATGCATTTGCAAGAGTTAAAAAGGAAACGAATGCTGCTCAGCGGTGTTTATATGGTTTATGGGATAAAGTGCCTTTCATTAAGCAAATTGTTAGGAAAGTGGATAAAAAGCTGAATGAACGCTTTGAAGAGCTTTATGAACTCAATGTGGTTATTAAGGCGTTAAATGCAGGGTTAAAAGCACAAAGAGTGGCGGGTCTGGAAAAAGGGCATAAAAAATATTCACCCTATAAAGACCATTTACGTAAAGCAGTTGATACCATTAAGCAACCGGTTTCTGAAAAATTGAGTAGCTTAAAAGCTCAGGTCAAACGAAAGAAATAATGACTTATAAGAATCATGATTAGAAATTAGCTTGACGCGTTTTGAGTTTATCCCTAGAGTATATTCGATATGAATGATAGCACCTTACCGCTCACAAAAGAAAAGCTCATACAAGCAATCCAGGAAGGCTTGGTACCGAAATATGTCTTTTTTTGGGGACATCAATCCAATAAATCTATGGTAGGGAAAAGCTGCTTCAGCCAGTGGTATCCTTCACTTTTTACAGTGTATAACATTCTTTATCCCACAGCTGAACATTTTATGATGGCTGAAAAAGCCCGCCTGTTTAATGACAGTGCGACTTTAAGCAAAATACTCGTTTCAAAGCACCCAGGCGAGGCAAAATTGCTAGGCCGTCAAGTGAAGCATTTTGATGATGAGCATTGGCAAAAAGTGCGCTTTGAGATCGCCCTAAAAGGCAATATGGCAAAATTCCAACAAAATAAAGAACTGTGTAGCTTTTTACTAAATACGCAAAATCGCATTTTAGTTGAAGCGAGCCCCGTTGATGCTATTTGGGGTATTGGTATTAGTGAAGATCATGTTGATGTTACGAATCCTTCATTGTGGCCAGGACTCAATTTGCTGGGGTTTGTGTTGATGGAAACGCGTAATCGCTTATAAATCTAGATAACTCTCATGGTTAGCTATATAGTTTATTGACCCTTCAAGTTCAACTCACTTAGAATAATCAGCTGTGTGCTTTCTTTAATAATGTGAAGAGAATCTAAATGACCGATGCCCATTCTATTCCGCCTTGCCCTCAATGCAAATCAGGTTATGTATACGAAGATGGTGTGAACTATGTTTGTCCGGAATGTGCTCATGAGTGGGCAATTGCTGGTAATCCAGTCGAAGCTGATAGTTTGATTGTGAGAGATGCACATGGTAACCAATTACAAGATGGTGACTATGTGACCTTAATTAAAGATCTTAAAGTGAAAGGTTCCAGCACGGTTGCTAAAATAGGCACCCGCGTTAAAATTAATCGCCTCGTTGAGGGCGATCACAATATCGATTGTAAAATCGAGGGGATTGGTCCCATGATGCTGAAGTCAGAATTTGTGAAGAAAGCATAAGGCAGTTATAGCGCTTTAATATTTTAGTATAATCCGCCATGGTTTAAACCGTAACCAGACATCTGATTTGATAAAAGCAGGTCTTGCTTCCACGCGGTTAAACCAATCTACTAAGCCTGGCGACACTTTAATAAGGTCTTGTTCACCTATCATATGCAAGCGTGCAAATAAAGCTGTTGTTACAATATCCGCTGAGCTCGGTTTATCGCCAAACAAGAGTGTCTGAGGTTCAGGTAATTGTCTGATATATTCTCGAACCTCTTCTCTGCGCTCATTTAACTTCTTATTCAAGTCACCTTCGGTGAAGTAGGCTAAGCGTGCTTCATCGACACTAATTTTGTGATCGATTGCTTTGGTATCAGGTGTAGCGTTTTTTTCCGCTTCAAGATTTTTAATCATCCGTTTTAGCATAAATGGAAAAACTTTATGCAATAGAGAAAATTTTTGCATTGCTTTACCAAAGGTAAGTTGTTCTATAGAGATATTGTAATGTGCGGTGACTATTTTCTGAATATCGGGTGCCAGGGTAGAGTCAGAATCACTCCAATCGTTTGCAGCTTTTTTCGCTGCGAAATCGAGAATATCTCGGCTATCTGTCCACTTGCGTTCACCATCAGTTAAGGCGGGTACGGTCATGGAAGGATTAACAGCAATATACCAGGGTGCTAATTGTTCTTTGGCGATATGAATATCCATATATCGGGTGTCAAAATCGATATGGCTTTCATTGAGGGCTAATCTCGCAATCGAAGAATAGTAAGAAGGGGGTGAGCTATATAATTTCATTTG
Organism: Uncultured Candidatus Berkiella sp.; assembly: GCA_964502705.1. Lineage (GTDB taxonomy): Bacteria > Pseudomonadota > Gammaproteobacteria > Berkiellales > Berkiellaceae > Berkiella. The sequence continues at coordinate 3,132 of CAZCXZ010000198.1, forward strand.
ATGATTCTTAAATTAACCATTTATAAGAATATCGAATGTGTATGAATTTTCTTAAAGTCGTAAGATTTGTTGCTGCATGGATGCCCAGTGCTAAAATCGACTCAAAAGCGTATTATCATTTTGTACGTAAATCGGTAAAGATGGGTAATTCCCAGCGACGTAGCGCGAGTACGGTTCCTATCCCGAATCGGGTACCGATAGGAAGTTTGATATCATCTCGTAACATTGCATTAATTTTTACTGCAATTTCATCAAATAGTATTTTTATTTTTACTAATGAAGCCTCAGAGAGCATGCCACCTAGAAATATCAGTTTTGCATCGGGGGTGCTAAAAGTATCTTTAAAGAAATCTGATAATACATGCTCTTCAAAAAACTTTTGTACTGGACCATTTTTACGCCAAGAAAAATTGCTGGCAGTTAATAATTTTACCTTATTGTTTGGCAGCAGTTCGATGAGTTTGAGTTTATCGAGTTTTGCAAGCAATTGTGTCATTTCAAGCTGTTTTATATCAAAGTTTTTGTAGATTTCAGTATGTGGCCAACCATTGAGCATTAAAAAAAAGATAAGCAGCAATTTAGGCTGAGCAAGCAAAGATTTTTCTTGATCGGGCGTGAGTTCGCTGATGTAGCTTCCTTGTTCTTGTAAAAGCTCAAAGAGATCAACTAATCGCATATCCATGAGCGTTAAAATATGTTCCGGACGTTCTAGTGAGATATCCCCTTGGCTAAACAACCTTTTAACCGATGCTTCGC
>CAZCXZ010000199.1:0-3780 GCA_964502705.1 Uncultured Candidatus Berkiella sp.
AAGAGGATAAAATATTAGGTTGTGTAGAATTAAAAAAGAATGAAGGCAAACTCTATTTAGGTATGCTTACGGTTCGCCCCACTTTACAGGGCAAAGGAATTGGTAAAGAATTACTAAACGCGGCCGAAGGCGAGGCTAAAAGACAAGGTTGTTCTTCCATTTACATGTCGGTAATTTCCGTGCGCAAAGAACTTATTGATTGGTACATGCGCCACGGCTACACACTTACTGGTGAGCGTAAACCCTTTGCTTTTACCGATCCGCGTTTTGGTCAACCAAAAATGAAGTTGGAGTTTGTAGTGCTGGAAAGAAAACTATAGTTAATTTGGTTTAATGACAAAGACATCTCTTGGATAGCCCAAATCCAACTGACCACAGAACTTTTTTAGAAATTTCCCTCAATTCTTTCACCCTTCAATTTCTCCCCTTCACCAGTGGAAATTATGTAATTGAACAATGTTTGTTGGCTTTTCGCTCGATTCTCAGCCATCTCGTCAGCATACATTGCCGTTCAAGCCACAAAGCAAAAAAATGTATGAAAACACTATTTCTTATTACAGCCATCATGGGAATAAGCATGCTTGCTTATGCACAAGACCCGGCACTTAAAAGCGGAAAATTACCATTGACTATCACCCTATTTTCGGAATCGGTAAGTATGCCAAATTTTCGCAACTTCTTTAAAAATCCGAATCTTGGCATTCGCATTGGAACAGAGTTATTCTATTCCAATAATGAAAATCGGCAATTGATTCAAACCCTTAACTTGGGGTACTATTATCACAAAGATTTTCAAAACGGTTTGTACTTAAGCTCAGAGTTTGGTTACAGGAAATTCTTTAACAATGCCTTTGTAGATGCGACCATGGGTCTTGGCTACCTATTGATTGACTCTGCATTGCCTCGATACGAATTGAAAGGAAACAACTACGAACGAATCGGTAACATGTTTGGCCGCATAATGCCCACTATCGGTTTAGGTGCGGGTTATCAATTTGATAAAGTATCTGTTTTTAGTCGCTACGAAATGTTTGGCGAAACCCCCTTTGGATTAAATGGTGTGCCCGTATTGCCACACAAAGCACTTCACGTAGGAACGAGATTCAACTTAAAATAATATTGTATGAAACGCTTTATCTTTTTATTGATTTTGTTACTCTCATTTGCTTGCTCCAACGAAATAGTTGTACACATACCTGATGAAAGTGAAAATATCAGCTACGCTAATCATTCAAAACATTTTGAATACCAGAAAGCATTAGACGACTACCGAAACAATACTCAATCTCCCGGCAGTATTCTGTTAGTCTACAAACCTCTTGAAGACCTCTGGATTGGAAACTCTGGGAAATCCAATCTTGAGTATGGTAACTCAATTCATACGACCAGTCAATTTCGAACAGGCAGTGTAACGAAAATGTTTACAGCGGTAGTCGTTCTAAAACTTGTTGAGCAAGGTAAACTGTCACTTGATGGCAAATTAGCTGATCTACTTCCTTCTGTTAAAGGGAAAATTCCGCAGGCTGATAAAATTACAATTCGCTATTTACTTGCTCATTTGAGTGGTATTACTGATCCTCCCAATGAAAGCATACGCTATCAGTCAGATATCATTAACAATCCGATGAGTATGTACTCAATGAGTCTTTCAGAAACGCTACAGAAATACGTTTACGGAAAGGACTTGAATTTCATGCCCGGTTCAAGCTATTCATATAGTAATACTAATTACTGGCTACTCGGTGATATTGTTGAACACATAACAAGTAAATCACTTCAGCTTCTAATGGAAGAGATGATTTTCATTCCATTACAACTTACTAACACATACATTGAAAAGCGTGATGATAGAAACGTGACGCGTGGCTATGCCGATTTATATGGCAATGGGGTTTTACAGGACGTATCAATATGGGATAAAGCCGAAGGGGATGGAGAAGCAGATGGGGGGCTGATAAGTACAGCCAAAGATTTATATAAATTTATGGATGGACTATTTAATGGGCAGTTAATATCAACAAGTACTCTTGAAGAAATGAAAAAAATTCAATTGCCAACTTGTAAAACTCCTTATTGTGAGTATGGACTTGGATTAGAAATATGGCGGACGGATGCCGGAACTGCCTATGGACATAACGGTGCCCTTGTGGGGATTGAAGCCAATGTATTGTTTTATGAAAACACTGGTGGCATATCAGTTCTCTATAAAAACAATGGCAATGGTTCTGACAAAAGTTGGTTGGATCAAATCATGAAATGAGGTAATTCTGATCTGTAGCATCTACTACAGATCAGAATTAAATTTTCTGTCCTATCCAGGCTCTGAACTCTACGGCTTTCTTCTTACTAACCGTCACCTCTTCGGAAAAAGAAGGTAACATCTCCAAAACCAATTTACCAGTAGCATCTGACTTAAATTGTTTGATTGTTTTAATGTTTCCAATCATTTGCCGGTTGAGACGAAAAAATGACCTTGGATCCAGCAATTCTTCCATTGTTTCCAGTGATACTGAAGAAGTGTATTCTTTGCCATCCGTAGTCTTTATAAAACTGACCTCGTTTTGTTTGTAGATGTAAGCAATGTCATTTGTTTGCACGGGCACCGAAGAAGTACCATAATTTACGATTAACAAATCACGATAGCCAGAGGGTTTTATCAGATCTGAAGAGCTTGTGACTCCGGCCACAGAAGTTTCTAATTCACGCACCCGGTTATGCAAGCCCTCAATGGTATTTGTATAGTATTGCTGGAAGTACATGCCCGTATAAATCATATGAACAAGCGCTGTAAATACAATCGTAAGCGGAAAGTCATAGACAAGTAAATAGGCTGTATTAAAATTATTCGGTCGGTTGATGATAAGCTCATTCCAGATATAAATCATGGATGCGACCAACGGTACCGTAATAAGTAAAGATGCGAATGCCTGAATGATGAATCTTTGAAATCGCTGACTTACCCAAGGATACCGTATGTCAAGATATTTAATTAACCATCTATTCGCCTCCCAACTAAGTGCTACCAGCAGTGTGTTCCATACCAAATCACCATAGTAAAGAGGTTGCTTCATCAACGCCCCTATGGATTCATATTCACCAAAATGGCGAAGGATAAATCCAAGCAATGGATAACCAATAACGCGAAGCCATTTATCATGGTATTTAATTTTCATTTGTTAGGACTCTAAGATCGATTAAAGCAATAAATCATATACCCTCACACTAAAAGCAACTCGAAAATTAACTCAATTTTTCAAGGTTATAAAAATTCGCCTACTATGAAATATGATTTTAAGAAACTAATCAAACCATAGACATTTCACCAGTCGATTTTGTAGAGGGTACGAAAATCATTATCAGATATAAGCCCTGCCCTTAAGAATTAAAGGGCAGGGCTTTCATACACCTATTTTTTTGCTCTTATGAATGAAATAAATCTAAGAAAAGAAAGTGAATCTTTAACTAAACTACTTTCTTTCGTATCAATTTTGCATAGGTTCTACTTACAGGAAAACTCTTTCCGTTTTGCATTTTTACTACCATCCCTCCATTAAAATGGCGCTCAATTTCTTTTAATGAATTTACATTAATGATAGTTGATCGATGTACCCGAATAAAGGTATCGGGGTTCATTAGCTCTTCCAGTTTTCCAATCCCGCTGGAACTTACAAACTGATCATTTTTAGTTGAGATAACTGTGTAGTCCCCTGAAGCTTCCAAGTAGATAATATCTTCTACTGGAAGGTTAAATAACTTTTCTGATTTTTGAACAAATACGTG
>CAZCXZ010000200.1:0-3777 GCA_964502705.1 Uncultured Candidatus Berkiella sp.
GGTAAATGGTTTCTTACCATACTGGTGTTTACTTTTTCATGCTCGCCTCAAAAATCTTCTGAGGTTGATTCTCTCTTCGAACTGATTCCTCCTTCATATTCATCAATTTCATTTAAAAACCAATTACTTGAGGACGAGGAATTCAATATTATTGAATACTTATACTATTATAACGGAGGTGGAGTAGCTATTGGTGATATTAATAATGATGGCCTTTCTGATATTTATTTTTCAAGCAATCAGCAATCCAATAAGCTTTATCTAAACAAAGGAAATTTCAAATTTGAGGATATTACTGATAAGGCTGGAGTAGCCGGGTTAGCAAATTGGAAAACGGGTGTGAGTATGGTTGACGTAAACGCGGATGGCCTATTAGATATTTATTTATGTGGAGTTGGAAACTACAAGTCATTTAATGGTTATAACCAATTATTCATCAACAATGGTGACTTAACGTTTACGGAAAAAGCTGAAGAGTTTGGAATTTATTTCAAGGGATTTTCCACACAGGCTTCATTCTTTGATTACGATCTGGATGGAGATTTGGATATGTATCTATTAAACCATTCGGTTCACTCGCAACGTGTGTATGGTAAAGTTAGTTTACGATTTGAGTCCGACTCTCTTGCTGGGGATAGATTGTATAAAAATGAATTTAGTCAGACTGGTAAAACTCATTTTACCGATGTAACAAAGGAAGCCGGCATCTTATCAAGCCAGATTGGCTATGGACTTAGTGTGGGCGTATCGGATTTGAATTGGGATGGATTTCCAGATATATATGTTTCAAATGATTTTAATGAGAATGATTATCTGTACATCAATCAACAAGATGGAACTTTTGTTCAACAAACTGAAACGAGTATTAATCATTCAAGTCGATTTAGTATGGGCAGCGACCTTGCTGATTTTAATAATGATTTGTGGTCGGATATTGTAACACTGGACATGTTACCGCAAGATGAATCTGTGATCAAGACTTCTGCGGGTGAAGATTCGTACGAAGTATATAATTTCAAGATAAAACATGGTTATGGAAGACAAGTATCTCGCAATACCTTACAATTGAATAGGAAATTAAATTCAGGTCAACTTTTATTTACAGACATAGCACCTATTGCGGGAGTAGAGGCAACGGATTGGAGTTGGTGTCCTTTGTTAGTTGATTTTGATGGTGATGGTTGGAAGGATTTATTTATCACCAATGGAATTGAACGCAGACCAAACGATCTGGATTATATAAATTTTATTTCAGATGACTCTGTTCAACGGGTTGCTGTGAAAGATCCTCTGTATCTGGTAAAGGGAATGCCGGAAGGAAAGGTGAGTAACTTTCTGTATCGGAATAAAGGTGATCTCTCTTTCGAGGACATAACTCTTACGGCTGGACTTTCATTAAAATCAATCTCTAACGGTGCAGCCTATGGTGACTTAGATAATGATGGTGATCCGGATTTGGTAGTGAGTCAGTTAAATGGAAATGCACTCATTTATAGAAATAGTTCAGCTAAAGATAGCTTTGTAAAAGTAGAACTGAAAGGAAGCACGGCTACGGGAAACCCATTTGCAATAGGAGCAAAGGTTATTTTATCTCAGGGAGATTTCGATCAGATTCAGGAACTATCCCCTGTACGAGGGTGGTGTTCTTCTTCTGATTACTCGCTTACATTTGGACTTAAACAGAAGAATGAGAAATTCAAACTGACTGTTATTTGGCCTGATGGTAAAACTTCATCTCTTGAGTCAAAAGATCGGAATGTTATTTTGAGTGAGACTGATTCACTTGAGAAATTTGAAAATACCAAGCTGCACAAGTTTAATCCATTACTTGAGAAAGTTGAAAAAATTGACTTTGCTCATCAGGAAAATGAATTCAATGCCTTCAATCATGAAGGTTTAATTCCACACATGCAAAGCACAGAAGGGCCACCCTTGGCAAAAGCCGATATGAATGGCGATGGATTGGAGGATGTTTTTATTGGCGGGGCGAGGGGAAAATCAGGTGCAATTTTTATTCAAATGCTGGAAGGAAAATGGGTAAGAAAGAAATGTTTGGATATTGAAAGGGATTTACTGGCTGAAGATGTTGCTGCCGTTTTTTTTGATGTAGATAATGATGGCGATCAGGATTTGATTGTTGCCTCAGGTGGGCAGGAAGAATTGAATAAGATGGAGCTATTATCACCCAGACTCTATATCAATGATGGTTCCGGTAACTTGAAGAAAAAATCAAATGCCTTTACAAATATTTATCTGAATGCTTCATGTGTTAAACCTGCAGACTATGATCAGGATGGGGATATTGATTTATTCATTGGGGCAAGTGTCATGCCTTTTTTATATGGAATGAGCCCTGTTAGTTTCTTACTTAAAAATGATGGCAAAGGTAATTTTGTCCCTGACATGCGTTGGCTTGGAAATAGTACGTTTGATAATCCGACAAGAGTAAGGCCGGGCATGGTTAAGGATGCAATTTGGGCTGACATCAACAAGGATGAATTGATGGATTTAATTTTAGTAGGCGAATGGATGCCTATTACAATTTTGATTCAAAATAGGAATCATCAGTTTTCAAATTTGACTGACTCGTTTGGTTTGCAACAAAGTCATGGTTGGTGGAACTCAATTGCAGGGGATGATTTTGATGGAGATGGAGATATTGATTTTATTGTAGGAAATTTGGGATTGAATTCACGAATAACGGCAACGGAGGAAAAACCATTAATAATGTACCTGGGCGATTTTGATTCCAACGGGAGTTCGGATCATATTCTTGTTTATTATAATGGAGAGAATAGTTATCCATTCACTTCTCGAGATCAATTAGTGAAACAGTTGCCGGGTCTTAAAAAGAAATTCCTTCATTACAAGGACTACCGAAATGTGCGCTTGGAAGACATTGTAACACCTGTACAGAAAGGTAATTCTGCGCAAATGAAAGTCAATACGTTTTCGTCTGTGTATTTGAAAAATTCAAATGAAAAATTTGAAATTATTCCTCTACCAAGTGAAGCCCAGCTGTTCCCGATCTTCGATGCAAAGATTTATGATGTAAATGGTGATGGGAATAAAGATGTTTTACTAGTTGGTAATTTGAATGCTGTGCAACCTGAATTTGGTGCATACGATGCAGGATTGGGCCTGATATTATTGGGTGATGGAATCGGAAACTTTCTTCCAATCTTACCGGATGAATCAGGATTTGTGGTACCGGGTGAGGGGAGAAATGTTGAGATATTTAACCAGGATAATCCTGATAAATTGCTCTATGTGGTTTCAAGAAATAATGCTCGGGTAATTTCATTTAAGAAAAGGAAATAGTTTCTGCTTTATTTTATATTATGACTATTTTTAGGGTCGAAGAATTATGCATATGAAAAATGTTTTAAAAATATCGTTGTTGTTTGCATTGTTAGCTTCTTGCTCGACAGATAGCACGGAATGGAAAGCAAAGTCGCAAAGCCCTGAATATTTGCATAGGTCACTCAAGCAAATTACCGATGTAATTGTGCATGATATTTTTTCGCCTCCGGTGGCATCTCGAATTTATGCATACTCAAGTATTGCGGCCTACGAGGCGGCAATTCAGCAAAATACAGATTACAATACTTTGGCTGGTCAGTTAACGGGTTTAGAGACTTTTCCTCAACCTGAAGTGGGAGTTGAGTATTGCTTTCCAGTGGCATCCGTGCAAGCAGCGCTCAGTGTAGGGCGTACATTAGTTTTTTCGGAAGACAAGATGGATGTGTTTTATAACGGGATTATGAAAGAGTATGA
>CAZCXZ010000201.1:0-3753 GCA_964502705.1 Uncultured Candidatus Berkiella sp.
GAATGGCCAACGAAAACTCTAGTTTAGAACTGTGTGCTTAACGGGGAAGTCTACGTTATTACACGTAACTATTGAGAACTGGGAGATACTTAAAATGTTGTTGTTAGAGAGGCGATAAGGGAAGAAAAAGGGCGTTGCTTCAATAGTTATAATACTTATAGAAGCGCATTTTATCTCTTATTGTGAATTGAATTAATTTATCGATAGTTTGATATATTGTTACTTCAATTTTTAAAGCTATGTTCGTCAAAATGAGCAAAAACCAAAAATATTAAAAACCAAAATCCTTGGGGCTATCACCATATTCATTAGAAGTATTTCTCCATTCAATATGTTTAGGATCAGTATTTCGTTGAATTTTTGCTATATCATTTTCAATATTTGTCATCATATCGTGCATTTTAGATAAATAATTAGCACACTCCCAGCAGAGTGTCGAAATATGATTTAAACTAAAACATATAAAAAATAAACCGATGCAGACTATCACCCCAATCCAAAACATATCAAACAACCCTCATTACTCTTTAAAATTCTACTTTACTAATTATTCTTTTTTAATTGATCATGTATCAAGATAAATTGTTTATATTCGTAACTACTTTTCATATGCCCATGATTATGCTCATTTGCATGGCATTTCACGCACAGCACTTTCAAGTTATGTTTCTTATTATTGTTCTTTTGGCCATCAATATGATGCACATGGAGATATTGACTATGATTTCCTATTAAATAAACTTTACAATTTGGATTCTCACATTGATTCCTTGCTTTTTCTTTTATTTCCTTACTTATTTTGCTCCAGTTTTCTGTATAGTCATTAAGAGGAGCTGTATCTGAATCATGTGAAGGCATGACTGTTAACAATGATTTAGGATATTTTTCGAAATATTTTGAAATAGAAAAATCATAAACAATACCGTCTCTTAAAGATTTTGTTTCTTTATAGTTGTCCCAATTTAAATGCGTTAAACAGTTTCGACAAACATCTAGCTTTTCATGGCGTACATCTATTTTACCATCTTTCATTACATTTACTTTAAAAACGCCATTTTCCCTACGATACAATACATATCGCTCTGAACGCTTATTCTTCCACATTTTTTCTAATGTCTCACATGTTGCTATATGAAACTTAGGTAATCTTATTTCTTCTCTATAGTGATTAACATCTCGAATATAAATTAATACTCGCTGTCCCTTGTAGCCTAGTGTTTTATCCGCTCTAAATTCAATCTCATCAAGGCTCTCAATTTCAATACCATCATTATCTAACCTTGATATAAAATCTTCGTCTAAAAGCGTAATTCCACTATTAAAGTTAAATTCCTGTATGAGCTCAGCATCCATTAACTGCCTTAGAGTATTTAACTGCACAAATTCATAAAAATTAACAAGCTTAACCATTTATGTTTCTAATCTCTTTGGCAATTTCATCCATTCTAGATTCAGCATTTGTTACAATTACGAATTCAACACGCTGAGATCTGTCATCATCTACAGTCTGATTATTATTTAAAATAGGTCTTGATGAAGAAAATCCGCTAGATGTAAAATGCTTTTGCATCCATTCTTCATGTTTAACTAGCGACGGCAAATTTAAAATATATTCAAGCATCGATTGAGCTCTATCTTGCGACAAACGCATATTTTTTATGTAAGCAGTTTTCTTATCTTGACCTGATGACCATTTCTTTGACGTATGCCCTTCGATACGAATTTCTTTAATCGAATCTCTATACTTTTTTGAGGATGTAAGTGCAATGTAACGTGGAATAAAGTCTTTTAATATTTCTTTAAAAGCAGGTTTAACCTCAGCAGATCCAGTATCAAACAATACATCATGATCATCAAATCGTATAGTCATGTCCCCAAGAAGTTGAGCATTCCATTGTTTAAGATCCTTAGCAAACTCCTTTTGCAATGCTTGAGCGAGGTCGTTCTTAGTTTCTTCATACTCCTTAACGACTAGAGTTGTAGTTTGCTCAACTCTTAGCATGAACGTTACAGCAATTAGCATGAAAACCATCATCAGGCCAGTCATGAGATCGCTCAATGGGATCCAGTAGGATTGATTGTGATTATCCATGGTTAGGCGGCTTCGCTATTTTTAGCTAAGCGCACAAGATCTCGCAAACGCTCAGTCAATGGCATGTAATCAGAAACGAATTTTTCCGATAATGAAGCAAGCTGTTTACCCAGGCCAGTAAGTGAATCAGTCAAACCTTTCTCGAGCTCTTTGTCTAATGCAAGAACTCCTTCTCTAATGATCCTAGCGTTATCCTGCAAACCCGCTGTTACCTCTTGTTGAGATTTGGTAATACTATCTACAAGCATATTTTTCATTTCAGCTTGAGTAGATTGTAATTGAGCCCCATGGTTTTTTATAATTTCAGAAGTTTGAGATTGAACATTAATTACGGTGTCCTGTATTGTTTTCGCATTGTCCTTGACACCCTCAGCTAATGAGACTTGGGTTTTTCTGACAATATCAAATAATAAATCTCTCATTCCATCGTTTGCTTGCTTTACTTCAGTAGCATAATCAGAAATTACTTTTGCTGTTTCAGCTTGTACAAACTTAACACCTTCAGAAATCTCTGAAATGAGTTTTTGAGTATTTGTTGAGAAATCTGGAATGTGATCTTTCATTGTACTTAAAAGCTCACTTAATGCCTTCTCTTGGGCAAAAAGTACGTCTTTCTGTTTGTCCATTGACTCAAGTAATACTTTTAGGTTTTGAGCAATATCTGCAAACTGTTTTGCGTGTTCTACAACTGTTGTAAATGCCTCAGCCGCGAGCTTCATGTTATTTGAAAATTGTGATTGATACTGCTTTATTATCTCAAGCTCATCTTTATACTGTTCCTGCCAGGTTACCAGTTTCTCAACTGCCTGATTAAGATGTTTGAAATTCTCACCAAATTGTTCTGTTAAATTCTGATTAAAATCTTTAATGGCATTTTGTAATGCCTCAATAAAGGCTTTTTGATTGTTTTCAACCATATGCTTTGCAAAACTATCAAAAGATTCCTGTAATTTTCTCTGCTGATCATTTGAATCCTGCCGCAACATCTTTACCTGGGAAAGCAAAGAACCTTCTTCATTTCCTGACAACGACATACGTAAATTGATTATTTCCTTTACCAAATCATCCATTGGCGCTGGAGCAGATTCTTTGCCTGTTTGATGAAAGGTATTTTTACTAAATTTGTGCCTAACTCTAATGCCCAAAGCCCCAACCACACCAATAAAAGACGAGCAAAAAGCAGTTTTAATACCGTCCAGCAATGAGGGGATACTCGCAGTTATATTGTTACTATTAAAATGCAACAAGGCCCATGCTATACAAGCAAAGCACCCCACAATGCCCATAGTAGTTAATATTTCAGGTCCATACGTTACCGCAAACCGATCAAATTTTAATAAGAAAAACAGTAACAAACAGATAGTTAGTCCCATCCAGAGCATCTCTAAAGATGAAAACTGTTGCAGCAATGAAATAATAGTGGGGGTAGGATTATTTTCAGAAGCAAACGCAGGAAACGAAAGCATCGTTAATGACAAGGCAAGGATTTTCTTCATTGTGTGTTCTTAATGTTATTTATTAAAAAAACTTATCCTCCCTGATCTTCTAATTGCTAAGTTAATTATGATGTCATATATCAAAATTAGTTATTGAACTTGCAATGATAGGCATTTTATTTGAAATGTAGAACAATTGCACACAATCAAGCTCACTTTATGGGG
>CAZCXZ010000202.1:0-3749 GCA_964502705.1 Uncultured Candidatus Berkiella sp.
TAAACTTAGGAAAAATAAAATTCGGAATGAATTACTGAGATTCATGAGTTCATAGTCAACGGAAAATTGGAACATACCTGCTATGATTAAACATAACCAGAGAAAGTTAATTGATTCAACGGAACTATAAGCCAATGATATTTTTGGATCTTTGTGAAAAAAACTCGTGATGCCACCAAAGAAAATTCCAAGCGCAGCCAGAGGAAACAAAACCTGATAAATGATAGGATCCAATTGATTTGGAAGGACATATCTATAAAAAAGTAATAATGGAAATACTTCCAAAACTCCGGCAAAGGCACCAAGAGCATGGGATGGCCCTCCTTCATTTACTTTCGGGATCCACAAATGAAAGCCGGAAAATCCTGATTTAATTAGCAGACCCACAAGAAGTAAAATGATACCCACATTGTCGCCATCGGGTAACATCACCCAGGCGGACAAAAATAAGGCAGAAATTCCAGATGCCAAAAGTAAGGAACCCAAACTTTCAATTTGTTTTTTCCCAAACTCTGTTCCAGAATAAATCAGAATGGTGGAAAAGGATGTCACCTCCAAAGCTATCGGAAGGATAAGCGACTTACCGGACAAATAACAAACACCAAGAGCAGACCAAAAGATGATATAACCAATCGTGACTTTGTTTTTTTCCTTTGGTTCATAGGACTGAACCAACATAAAGGACGAAAAACCGATATATGCCTGAATGACAAGACCAACCAAAATGGGAAAATCCACAGACAAAACATCATAATTAGAAAATAAGAATATAGCAAGCGGCGAAAGCGCAGATATACCAACTAAAATCGATCAGAAGATTGAAATTCTTTCATCTTCTAACATAACTACCTCAAAAATTAAATTTTAAAGAAATAAGTGTGTTATGTAAGGTTGGGTGGTCCCCGACGATCCGGGAATTTAATGGAAATGATCGTAGGAGCAAGGGATGCTGAGATGAGAAAAGAATAAGATTGAAAGACGGAGATATATACTGGTAGAGAAGGAATATAAAGAAAGTTCTCTTCTTCCCCCGGAGGTTCTTCGAAATTTTTCTCACAAGTGAAAAATTCTCCAGACTCGGTAAACTCCGCAACCGACGACCACGATTGTGACTTGCCGATGACTAAAACTGACATGAGTAGGATGAAAAATATACGTGCTATCAATCAGTTTTACCTTAATCTTGATGTTCTCGACTGTCTTATATATGGGAAGTTATTTTTCGTGAGCAATGAAAAAAAAGAATCAGTCTCAAAATCTGTCATCCAAGTGCAACATATAAACAAAACCTTTCACCAAGGTGAGATCACCTTCCCTGTTTTGAATGACATCTCATTTGAAATCGCAGAGAAACAACTTGTGACCTTGATGGGACCTTCAGGTAGCGGGAAATCAACGTTACTCAACATTCTCTCAGCAATTGAATCAGCAGATTCAGGACAAATCAATGTATTTGGACACCGACTCTCTGGTGCCAGTGAAAAAGAACTTACTATTTACAGACGAAAAACAATCGGGATCGTCTTCCAATTTTTCCACCTTTTCCCCTATCTTTCTGCGATGGAGAATGTTTCTTTACCTTTATATCTTTCCGGTATCTCAAAATCCATTGCGCAATCCAAGGCCAAGGAAGCACTTTCTCTCGTTGGCTTAAATCACAGACTGGAATTTACTCCCAAAGAAATGTCTGGAGGAGAAAAACAACGAGTTTCGATTGCAAGAGCTATCGTTCACCAACCGAAACTAATCCTTGCTGATGAACCAACGGGAAACCTAGATTCAGGGTCTTCCGAAATGATCATGAATTTATTCAAACGATGTGTCAGTGACTTGGATATATCTGTATTTCTTGTTACCCACAACGAACAAATTGGAGAATCTGGAGACATTAACTTACGAATGTTAGATGGTAAAATTCAGACTAAATGAAATTTGTTTATTATTTCTTTATATTCGGATATTTCAAAGATCATCTTCCTAAAATACTTTTCTCAGTTTTTGGGATTAGCTTAGGAATTGCCTTATTCATAAGCACACAGATCAATGCCTGGAGGGCCGAACAAAGTGTTCTCGACCAAATGATAGGTTATTCTTCTGAAAAATTTATTGGCCGGTATGTAACGAACAATCAAAACCAAGGTGCAAATGACAGTTTTCTAAAAACCGTTGAAGACAATACATCGGAAAACATTAGATTAGAACCGGAACTTCAAACCACAGGCACTTTTAGCTTAACCAAAAATCAAATACAAAGCATTCCCATTATCGGAAAAGATATTCTATTATCTTCACAGCGATTACCGCAACCTAATCGTGGAGAAATCGCAAAAAAGAGGATCCCAAAATATTTTATAAGCCAAGCTCTTGCTGACAAACTGCAAATAGAAAAAAATAACCAGTCTTTATCAATCTGCGAAAAAGATATTTTGATACGACAAGAAGAGTTTCATATTTTACCAGTAGAAGGAATCTTTCTGGTAATGGATCTTATGAGACTTCAAACCATTTGTAATCAACAAAATCAAATTACTTCGATATGGTTAATCCAGGATGAAAACTCTAACGCACACCCGGCAATAAAAAATATCCAGTCTGAGGAATGGACTTACGAATCAAAAAATCAAATTTCAGAACGAGCCGGAGTAACCCTAGGTTCTTTAAAGATAAACCTAACTATTGTTTCCCTAGTCTCCGTACTAATTTCATTTTTTATGGTCTCCAATATGTTCACGGGATTGTATCTATCGAGAAAACGTGAATTTGGAATTCTGCTGTCGATCGGATCCAGCAAAATCAATAATTTCATGTTATTTTTAACCCAGGCGATCGTCATTGGAGCGTTGGGAGGAGTTGTTGGCATAATATTTGGTGTATTCATTGCCAATACAAACTCTCTAACAACCGTTAACACAATTACTGACATCAACCAAATACGCGCTTACCGGCACATTCCAGTATCCATTATAGTTTCAGGATTTTTTATATCCGTTCTTGGATCCATATTAGCATCGATTTATAATTCCTATAAAACCTTCAAAATACTTCCGATTGATCTGATAAGAGAAAGGGATACGGCAGCGGAAGATTCTTTTCTTGGATTTTCTTATCGAAAAACCTTTATTCTTTCAATTCTATTTATAATCACGGGAATTGTTATTGGTCTTATTAGTTTTGCTAAACAAATATTACCGGGCATGTTAGGCGTTGGATTTGTCATTGTGGGATTTGTTGTATTCAATTTTTTAAGTATCCCTTATTTGGTTCACTTAGTTTACAAAATCATATCGAAATTTCATACTTCTCCGACTGTCGAAATAGGATTAAAAGAAATACAAATCGAACCCTGGAAACACGGACTGACTGCTTCAACAATCATGTTATCGACATCTCTTGTTCTCACTTTAACAAGTTTAACCGATAGTTACGAAAGATCCTTAATCGGATGGGTAGACGAAGAAAATAAATCGGACTACTCCCTGATTAACGAAAAAAAGTTAAACTCAGGAGAACCTGGTGTTCCGGTTTCACTTTTTCAAACCATGGCCTTGGATCCAAATTTTTCCTCGGTCGAGCCCTTCTATATAGATTCCAAATTTATTGTGAATGGAAGATACTACACCTTACATGTATTTAACTTTCCAAGTAAGTATAACAAAAACGAATTAATCGTTTCGAAGAATTTATATTTCTTAGATCAGATTTGTAAAGGAGATGGTATCACCATCAATACAGAATTAAATTCCCATGTT
>CAZCXZ010000203.1:0-3668 GCA_964502705.1 Uncultured Candidatus Berkiella sp.
GTCCAGCACCCGCTTCACGGGCACGCGCAGGTACTTGAGGTAGCTGCACACAAAGGCGCCCAGGCGCTCCACATGCGCCGGGTCCACCACGCCGGTCTTCTCGTCGAAATAATAGCGCTGGTAGTACGCTTCATCGAACCATGAGTCACTTGCAGATTTCATGCGCTTCGCTCTTCTTTCTTTTGCAGGCCCTCGGCATGTGACGGGCCTGCAAACGTTTCTCGCTAAAGGACGCTAGTGAATGGACTTGTTCATCGGTGTCGACATATGCATGAAGTCGGTCTAGCCCCTCCACGGCCGATAGTTAATAGACGTTCAATTCTCATAATTACACTAAAGCACCTTGTAATATTTAGCTGCATCCGCTTGCAGTTGAGCTTCCTGTGTAGAAAAAATTGGCGTGGCTCCAGTGTCATCACGCCATACGAACGAGTCGTGACTGGCACTGAACCCGCCGAAGCTATCTATCCCTCTATCTATGCCAAATACCGAATAGTCAGTCCGAAAATAACGAGCGTGCGCGTGTCTTGAGAAATCTTTGTCCCTTAATACATAAACTTCCAACTTGCCAATGCCGCCGCCTCGATATCGGGTAGTTAGGTTGTCAATAAATTCGTCCAAGGCTTTATCGTCTTCAACGCTAAATCGCTTGCCAATATTTTGGATCGCGGAATGTATTTTTATACTTACTTGCTCATGTCTTGGCCTATTAAACGCATCCGTCAATAGTCTAGCTAAACCTGATAATTCTTTCCTAAAGAGTCTGTGCAAATGATTTGCGACTATGTACCGATCTACGACGGCTATATGGGAAGCTTGGCTAATGTGGCCGGAATAACGGGCATGCCATTGCTGTCCGCAATTTTTTCCGGAAACTAGGGGGAGCTTAGCCAATGCCTCAGCTCGAGAGAAGTTATTAGATTCGCAAGCCGAATGAAATTTACATAGCTCCATGCCGAGCAGTACTTCGCAAATCCTGCTCGCCTCATGTGCTTCCAGTCCGCAAACCGCATGAGCACGAGTGGGGTCCAGAAGCGCTAAGTCGAATTGCTCTGATAGAGCGCTAAGCTCGGCCAATTCAGCATCTGGGAACTTACCATCCCAAGGTATTGATGCGGGGCGGCGGCGCGTCGAAGATAGAGCGGCCTTCCAAAGCTTTCGACATTCTTGTGGAAGTTTTTCCACCATTTGGAGGAGCGACGAGTCTTTCAGGGCGCCATGAGAGTGGACGAGTACGCCGTGCTTGCGCCATTGCTGAATCACGCGACGATGACATGCAACTATGGCGGATAAATCCATATCCTGGTAATCCAAAGCCTCTGGATCGATGGAGAAGGGGATCAGCATTAAAGAAACATCTCGGAAAAACTTTCTTCAAAGAAGCCACCGGGCCATTCATCAAGAAAGTTGCCCATGGCGCCCAATCGCAAGTTCATAATTCGGCTACCACTATCCCCCGCAGGCTCTACAAACACGACAGAAATCTCATCTGGCGTCAATTTACCCTCACGCATATGCTTTTGAAGGCGCAGCATCAAAGCCTCGCTATGTGTTTCTATGATCCATTGGCAGCCATTTTCTTGAGCGGTGGTTACGAAGAAGTTGGCAATGTTCGCTTGTAATTTTGGATGCAGGTGAATCTCGGGCTGTTCAATGCAAATGGTCTTGCTGCGGCCTCCAGACTTATTTGCTCGAGCTGCAAGAGCTCCCTCAATGATTATTGGGAGTAGCTGGCCGATTCCAAAACCTACATCCGTCGCAGCTACAGATATACCTGTTCGATCGTCTTTGAGTTTTAACATAGCTAGATCGCCCAGGACCTCATCCCCGATCTCAGATACCTCAATCTTGTATGGAATCTCAAATAGGCTTAGCCAGTGATTTACAAACCCGACAATCTCTCCCTCGTCCTGAGCATCTGAGGCATCAGATTTCAACGCCTCTATAGAGTGCTCGCCACTTGAGCCAACGGAGCCCTGGTACTGTTGTGATAACTCATAGAATCTTTTCGGTCGACTACGCAATGGACCGAGGTATGACATGGTTTCAAACTGCAGATTGAATATTCTGGCGATTTGGAATAGTGTTCGTGATGGAACTTCAAGAGTTGCTGATTCGGGGTACCTTCTCACGTGACTCGGCAAGAAGTTGGTCTTGCCGGTGAGAGTTGGCCGCAGCTCAACATGTATCGAGTTTTTGCTTTCTTCGCTACTCATATCAGCGATACCGAAAAAGTCTTTCTGCATTTCTGAGGCACGAACTTTTGGGGTGTTCTTCAGAAAATCGTTAAACGAGCTGATGCTAGAAAGATGAGAAAAAACAAAGTGAGCACTTTTTCTTCGCGTTTCAATTGCATCTTCTAGATCGAGTTCATCGCTGTCCGCCTTCTTGACTTTCTTTGTTGCTCTTAAATCCACATTTAGCGTCTGCACGCCACCACTGAAAGCGCCGTAATTGACGCGGGTCAAAACGGGAAGCTTGGTGCGGAGTGTTTCCTTGTGCTCGAAATGAAGTGCTGTTGAAACAGAATCCTCTTGTGAAAATACCGGGCTTGGAAACCTTTTGGCCAGTACTTCAGAAACCTTAAACCCAACCTCTAACGATATTTCGTTTGAGAATTGATGTTTGTGATGGATTGACTTTGACTGACCTAGGTCCACATGAAGACCTTTGGGAATAAGCACTCGATCATTCAGACCTTGGTTTATCGTGGCGTCTACAGATTGCTTTAGTAGCAGCAATGCTTGAATTATTGAACTCTTGCCGCCAGAATTTGGCCCATAAATTAAGGTGATCGGAGCCAATTCAAAATGCTGCCGCTCGGCAAACACCTTGAAATTTGTAATCCCAAATGTCTTAAACATATTCTTGCGTTCTTTCTTGATTCATGCGCTAAAACCGTGGTTAGGTATTAATCGGTCTTTGATGCGAGAGATGCAATTGACTGCGTGTTTCGGTCGTAGTGGCGGCCCCGCAGAGACTCAGGCCGAACTTAGCTGTGCCGCTCACCGTAATCACCAAGCTGTGGGTGGCCCGTGTCGCCGCCACATGAAACACCCGCGCCGCCTCCTGCTCGTCCTCGCCCTTCGCAGGCATGTGCCCCACGCCGGGTAGCGCCACCACGGGAAACTCCAGGCCTTTGCTGACCTTCATGGTCATGATCTGGATGACATTGGCGCCCGGGTTGTAGTCGCCAGACCGCTTGCGTACATGGAAGGGCAGCTTGCGCTGGTGCAGGGCGTCGGCGCACATGTCCATGGTGTGCCAGTCTGCGCACAGGATGGCCATGTCGCCCCAGGCGTGGCCTTCCTTGTGGGCACTGTTCAGCTGGTCGGCAATGGCAAAGGCTTCTTCGCGCAGGCTGGGCAGTTTGAGGATGAGCGGCGCTTGGCCGTCACGCCCGCAGCTGATGGGTTTGACCAGCGGTATGCCGTCGTCGTCCTTGTCGTCTGCCGTCAGCAGGTCCGCCGCAATCAGGTTGGCGGTTTGCAGGATCTGTTTGGTGTTGCGGTAGTTGATTTTCAAAATCGTGGTGCGGCCCTGGGCCTGCACGCCCACGCTTTTGAAACTGAACTGCTTGCTGCGGCTGCGTTCGTAAATGCTTTGCGCATCATCATACAGAAGCAGCAGGCTGTTGGTGGTCGGGTCCACCATTTGCGTCACCAGCC
>CAZCXZ010000204.1:0-3645 GCA_964502705.1 Uncultured Candidatus Berkiella sp.
AAAGCTTTGCTTTGGATTTTTCGTAGTTATTTTTCTGATAATTTCGAAATTCATCCATCTGTTTTTTATTGAAGGTTCCATCGCTAATCGATTTAAGATTTCAACTTTAAAATTCTGCAAATAGAATACGGAAGTTAAAGGGTGATCTACTGCAGATAAAATTTTTATAAAATTCGGAAAATCGATTTTAGCAAAAAACAGAATGAGGCTTTGCAATAGAAAATTATTATTGAAACCTCTTCCGCCTCTTTCCATTGATTCAATTAATTGGTAAGTACGTCCAATATTATTCGTCTCCATTCCTTCATTGGCTACTTCCATAGATTTTATTTCGTATCTTGGAGCGTTGGGTAAAATCTCAGTTTCTAACTTAACATTATTCAAAATATTGAAAATGCTATCTGATAGTGGGATATTAAGACATTCTTTAATTTCATAT
Source organism: Uncultured Candidatus Berkiella sp. (assembly GCA_964502705.1). Taxonomy (GTDB): domain Bacteria; phylum Pseudomonadota; class Gammaproteobacteria; order Berkiellales; family Berkiellaceae; genus Berkiella. Next base: position 440 of record CAZCXZ010000204.1, read on the forward strand.
TCATTTAATATTTTATCAATGTCAATACGCAAATAACAGTTTACGCACAGGAAAATAAGAATTGATTCTACATCTCCATTGGAAATTCCTCTGAGCAAATATCTTTTCTCAGTAAGAATTATTTGAGCAATTTCTGCAAATTTTTCACTGTGCTTATTTAAATCGAAAAAATTCCGCTTCGAAAAGAACCCTCTGATTTCATTATTTACTTCTCGAATTACGGTTTCTTTTTTACTATTCAGCAATTCTACTGCGGTGAAACCTTCCAATTTTTCAAGTATGCGCTGCAACTCAATATGTAAAGTTGCCTGGCTACTTGCCTGTAATGCCTTCGCCAATATTATTTCGGAAATTTCCATACTATACACTCAGGATAGCTTAATTGATCCCACAACTCATTGAAAGCATCAACAACTGGTTGAGGATGGGATACTTCTTGCAAAATGTGATGGCTGCAACCGTATGAATTAACAGAAGTACCTAACGAATACACTTGCGATCTTCTAGACCTATTACCAGGAAAAATCAAAAACCTGTCATGGAACGCCCATCCGAAATTTGAATACTGTATTCTAAATTCCAGATTCAACTGGTAATTATTATTCTTTGGATTTGAAAGAATGCTTCTGTATTCATCAATTATATCCTTATGTGTTCTACCTTTTAAATTATATATGTTTTTTACATTTTCATTTATCGAACTAATTGCCTTTAATGGAACGCCACCCTTTTCAGAGTAGTAAAGAGTTTGTAAGATATCGTTTGAGCTTAGAAATGGGTCCCAAATATATACTCCATTTTCATCTTTCAGTTTGATCAATTTTTTCAAATCTTGCAATCCACCGTTAAGCCCTTTTTTATACTGTTTAAATGATAGAGATTTTTCTAAATGCTTTTTCTCAGCATCATATAGATTGTTTGAAATGAAGTTTATATAATCTGATTTTTCTAGATTCCTATTACCAAAGTCTTGGTTAGTTATCGGAACTTCAAACATGGTGCCCTTATACTCAAAAAGTCGAGGCTCAGGACTAATGATACCCATTTGAAAATTAAACTTTCGAATATATGTTCCCTGGAATGAAGATAGAATTAAACTTGGTTCTTTCCTCCAAATTTTCCATCTATTGATTTGGTCTAAGTTTCCGATCTCTACCCTCTGTTTTTGTGTTTTGTCGTAATCAACGATTACGCTTCCTGAATAGTTTTTGTCAATAGTGGATTCTACTTGCAATAAGCAATCAGGTGGAATCTGGATTGAAGTGTGCCAAGCAAAATTCAATTCAACTCCATCCCAATTTTTAAGTGCTTTTGATTTGGTTTCTAAGATTGTAACTGGGAACTGGAAAATAAAATTTCCAATTCTATCTCTGACTACTGATAAATCTATTGGGACGAATTGTTTAATATTCTCACTTAATTCATTTAATTTATTTATTGCTTCAACTCTTAATAAGAGATCAACATTATTCTTTGATTCATCAAAAAACTCTAAAATGTATGAGCCGCAATGGAAATTATTTTTCAAAATATTGTTTATGCGATTCCCTTCAAATGACGGAATATATTGTTTAGGAAGAAATCTTAACGGTGGCAACAGAGACATTGATATATCTGCGGAACTCCACTTATTCTGTGTCTTTAAAATATGATAGTGATCCTTAGCATCTTTCATAGATAGCCAATATCTTTTAATTCCGATACTGTAATCTGCGTTCACCTTCAATGGGTTACGAGACAAGTATGTCTCATTTATTGATAAAAAGGGTTTCTCTTCAAAAACAGCAATTGTGAAAAAATTAAAAATAGCTTTGTCAGTTTTCCTAAATAAGAATATCTCTGTGACTTCACAACTTTTATAAAATGCAATATTCCCTTCCTTGGTAAGAATTTCGTAGTCCATAGTTTATATACTATTGTTACTCTCATCTATCAGATTATTTGTAATTTGCTTCCCATCTCCCAACACCTCGTTCAAATAACGAATGGTATTCGGTATATCCAATAAAATCTGACCCAATATCTCCCTTGAAAATTTCTCTGGTAAATAGTCTTGGAATTTTGAAATTCTATAATTTGGGAATTTTTTTGAAAGATTTTCCCTTAATTCTTCAGATTCCCAGTAAGAAGGATTTCTAAATTTTGTAAAATATTCAAAAATATTTTCTGTAGAAATGCCTTCTTTTTTTATCTTTATAATTTCATTTGATGTTATGATTTCGCAATTACGTTCATTCAATATCGCAAATTTCAGAGTAAAGTTTACAAATCCACCTGCGTAAGTATGAATGATTAAATCCTGACCATCTGAATGAATGATAGGCTCTTTTCCATCTAGTAAGAATCTCTGACTCTTTCGTATCTCATTTAAAGTTTCAGATGCATCGGAATTCAAATACGGATAAGTTTCTTCACTTATTAGGATTTCTTTAACTTTCCTTGAAACTTCGTATTGCAGTAACCTCGGTAAAAAACCACTCCATTTTGTTTTGAATCCAGCGGGTGCTGATTCAACTAACACACGAAGTCCCTGCCAGTCGATAAATTTGAGTAACCATGGTTTCCCGCCGAGCATGAAACTACTTTCACCTGGTTCCAGTTTTTCAACGAATTCCCTTTGGATAGTTCCAATTAACCTTTCTGCCATTGTAACTACTTTGAATTCGACGGGTGATTGAAATACTGACAAGATTTTCATAAAATTACGTCTTCCGAATTCTTCCTCAGCTTTCAAGCCTAAGGAATACAATCCATCCGCATGAAATATGAAATCTTTTTCGATTAGAAATAAAATGAATTCTTCATATTCTTTAGGAGTAATTCCAGAGAATGGATAAGATTGATTAATTATCTCCCGCAGTGTATCTGGAGTTATACCGCCATACTCAAGTAAGATTGCCATAATTTGCTGAATCAAAAGATGCCACATTCGATTCGAAAATCGGACATTTTCCACCCAACCTACCCTTGCATTCTCAATGAGCGAAATAGCTTGAGTGAGATTTTCCTCTTTTTCTATTAGGAATGTCATATTGGAAATCGAACCAGCTCGCCTACCAGTCCGACCGATTCTTTGTAGAAAGGATGCAACACTATTCGGGGTTTCAACTTGGAGAACCCGATCCAAATCTCCGACATCGATCCCAAGTTCCATTGTCGAAGTTGAGACAATACAAGAACGATCTCCCTTCGCAAATTTATACTCT
>CAZCXZ010000205.1:0-3564 GCA_964502705.1 Uncultured Candidatus Berkiella sp.
CCAGGCCGCTTGATTTTAACGTGTTTCCAACCATTTTATTGCTTGCCACTTTATTGCGTTTAGCATTAAACATTGCATCAACGCGGGTGGTATTGTTAGATGGTCACAATGGTACCGATGCCGCTGGTAAAGTGGTGCAATCATTTGGTGAAGTTGTGGTTGGCGGAAACTATGCGGTAGGTTTTGTTGTTTTCATGATCTTGGTAATCATCAACTTCGTCGTGGTCACAAAAGGTGCAGGGCGTATTTCTGAAGTGAGCGCGAGATTTACCTTGGATTCTATGCCAGGCAAACAAATGGCGATCGATGCGGATTTGAATGCTGGCATTATTAGTCAAGAAGAAGCCAAACAACGTCGTCAAGATGTTGCCAGCGAAGCCGATTTTTATGGCGCGATGGATGGTGCTAGCAAATTCGTTAGAGGCGACGCGATTGCCGGTATCTTGATTTTGATCATTAACATTTTGGGCGGTTTTATTATTGGTGTGGTTCAGCATGACTTAGCCATGGGCGAAGCCTTTCGGGTGTATGGCTTATTAACGATTGGTGATGGTTTGGTGGCTCAGATCCCATCATTACTACTCTCAACCGCAGCCGCAATTATGGTGACGCGCGTTTCCTCATCACATGACGTCTCACAACAAATCAAATCTCAAATTTTTAACCAAATAAAACCGTTGGCTATATCTAGTATCGTATTAGGTGTTTTAGGTCTGGTGCCTGGCATGCCGCATGTGGTTTTCTTAGGTATTGCTATTTTGCTGGGTTTTGGTGCGTATTATATGCAAGCCCAGAAAAATCGCCCTGAAGTGGTTGAAGAAAAAACCGTTTCTCAAGATCAACCAGTCGATGCGACTAAGCAAGAAGTAAAAGAAATATCATGGGATGATGTGCAACAACTCGATGATATTAGCTTGGAAGTGGGTTACAAGCTAATAACACTGCTAGAACCAAAAACAGGTGGTGAATTACTGAATAAGATTAAGGGTGTACGTAAGAAGTTGTCACAAGAATTAGGCTTTTTGATCCCAACGGTTCATATTCGTGACGACCTTAATCTAGGTGCAAGTCAATATAAATTGTCATTGCAAGGCGTTGTGGTCGGGGAAGGTGAAATTCTTAACGATTGTCTCTTGGCGATTAATTCAGGCCAAGTCTTTGGTAGCGTGGAAGGAGTTCCAACCAAAGATCCGGCGTTTGGCTTGCAAGCGTTGTGGATCAAGCCCAATTTGCGTGAACAAGCGCAAACGTTAGGCTACACGGTGGTGGATATTAGCACCGTGATTGCAACGCACCTCAGTCAAGTGATCAGCGATAATGCGCATCAACTATTTGGTCATCAGGAAGCGCAAAAGATTTTAGATATGCTAGCTAAAGCGTCACCAAAGCTTGTTGAAGATTTGGTGCCAGACAGAATGCCATTATCAATCATTGTGAAGGTCTTTCAAAATCTCTTAGATGAGCATATCCCGTTGCGTGATAGCAAAACCGTAGTCGAGACTTTGTCGGAGTATGCGTCAAGAAGTCAAGATCCTGTTGTGTTAACTGAGATTGTGCGCAGTGCTTTAGGTCGATTAATTGTGCAGCAACTGAATGGTTCAGCGGTTGAGTTACCTGTTGTCACGCTGGATGCGAACTTGGAACAGATCTTGCTTCAATCTACTCAAACGACACAAGATGCCATGGGCATTATCGAGCCAAGATTGATGGATAAAATTCAAAAAGCGGTGGCGCAGTTTGCTGCTAAGCAAGAAGTGCTAGGCAAACCTGCCATTTTATTGGTTCATCCACATTTACGTCGCTTGTTGGCAAAATTGTTTAAACATGTATCTAAGAATTTATCTGTTTTGTCGTTTAAAGAGATCCCTGATGACAAGCAAATGAAAATTGTTTCGACCTTAGGTTACTAAACTAGGTGAGAGATTGATATGACAACGCAAAAATTTATAGCTCCCAATATGAATTTAGCCTTGCAAAAGGTTAAACAAGAATTAGGCAAGGATGCGGTTATTGTATCGCATGAAAGCTTTAATGGTGAAGTTCATGTTATTGCAACATTAGCGCAAGAAAGCACCTTGGATATTCTACTTTCAAAAGGGAAGCCGCAAATTTTTGTGCCACCAGTACAAGAGCTTGCTGTTATTGAGCAGCAGCAGCTGACGCCACAACCGCAGCCTGTTGTGGTGCAGAATAATAATCAAGCGCTACAAGATGAGCTCGCGTTGATTAAACGCATGATTACAGAATTTCAAGCGCCAATGAGACAAGATGGCATGTTTTCACATGCCTTACAGTTTTTCTTTCATCAAAAATTGCAAGAAATGGGTTTCCCGAGCCAGTTTGCCAAACGGATTTTGGTTGATTTACCTTCGGATGATACCTTTGAACAATCCATTCAGCATATTACTTCTCAATTAGTCGCTAATTTACAATGCCGCAGTATACAGCCTACAGCTAAATACTATAGCTTCATTGGACCAAGTGGTTCAGGTAAAACGCAACTGATTGTTAAGATTATTCTTCATTATCTCAAAAACAAAACGATTGAGAACTTTGCATGTATTTTTGTGAATCACCAGAACGTGAGAGTATTGGAAGAGTCTAAGATCTATGCTCGTATCTTTAATGTGCCTTGTTATTATGTTGAATCAGAAGCCGATTTGGCCGATGCGGTAGAAAAAACACAACAAAACGAGTATGTCTTTATTGATTTTCCTGCTTTTGATCATAAAAACGCTAGTCACAATTATTACATTCCGTTTATTCAACAGCACCAAGGTTTAATTCATAACACTTTAGTCTTTGCTGCCAATATTAAGAATCTAAAGCAATATTGTGCATTACATGACGGACTTATCAATGAAATTGCTATCACCAAAGTTGATGAAAGTCCTCATTTAGGTGAATTTGTGCATCATTCCTTAATCAGTAAAACACCACTTGGTTTCATGGGTGTAGGGCAAAGTTATGCCGCATTAGAAACTGCAACCACCGCTTTAATTGAAGAATATTTAAAAAACGATTTGTGTCCTAACCGTGAGCGCCTCGTGATGGATAAGGTATTTAGTGTATGAATGCGACGTCTTATAAACCAGCCAATGTCATCGCCATCACAGGTGGAAAAGGGGGGATAGGTAAAACCACTTTGTCTGTGAACTTAGGAATAGCATTAGCCCAAACCGGTAAGAAAACCTATTTATTGGATGCCGATTTTGGATTGTCGAACGTTGATGTGCTGCTTGGTCTAAAACCGGCATTAACATTGATGGATGTGATTGAGAAGCGCGCCACGCTTCAACAAACGATTATCCAAGGTCCTAAGGGGTTGAATATCATTCCTGGCGCCAGTGGCCTTTCACGCATGATTGACATGGACGCGAGGGACTATGGTGGGATCATTGCCTCATTTCAAGAACTGGCTATGCATATCGATACACTGTTAATTGATACGGCAGCAGGCATTTCAGATGCAGTAGTGCGATTTGCGGTCGCTGCGAATGAAATCATTGTAGTGGTCTGCGATGAGCCAACTTCGCTAGCAGATGCCTACGCTTTAATCAAACT
>CAZCXZ010000206.1:0-3525 GCA_964502705.1 Uncultured Candidatus Berkiella sp.
GTATTGGCTCAAGACGGTAAAGGGACTGTACTGATTGGGAAAGATACTCGCATTTCAGGTTATATGTTAGCGGCAGCTTTAGAAGCAGGTTTAATTGCTTCAGGCTTAGATGTTTATTTATTAGGGCCGATGCCAACACCAGGGATTGCTTATTTAACCCGTTCATTGGGGGCGCAAATTGGTGTGGTCGTCAGCGCTTCTCATAACCCTTATTATGACAATGGCATTAAATTTTTTAGTGGTGAAGGCAAAAAGTTACCCGACAGCATTGAAAGTAAAATTGAAAGCTATTTAGCGCAGGATATGACGACTGTCGATCCTCACCAAATTGGTCGCGCTAAAATTCGCAGTGATGCAGCGGCGCGTTATATTGAATTTTGTAAAAGCACGTTCTTAGCAAAATTTGATTTAAAAGGTATTAAGCTGGTACTCGATTGTGCGAATGGCGCAACTTACCATGTTGCTCCTCATATTTTTGCTGAATTAGGCGCACAAGTTATTACCATTAATAACGAACCTGATGGTTTTAATATTAATGAAAACTGTGGTTCAACGGCGCCTTTAGGATTACAAAAGGCCGTTCTTGAGCACAAGGCGGAATTAGGTATTGCCTTTGATGGCGATGGCGACCGTGTGATCTTTGTTGATCATAAAGGTGAAGTTGTCGACGGTGATGAGCTACTGTTTATTATTGCCAGAGCTTATGCAGCGCGCGGTGAACTCAATGGCGGCGTGGTTGGCACGCAAATGAGTAACTTAGGTTTAGAGCATGCGTTAGCCGATCTTAAAATCCCGTTTGTGCGTACCAATGTGGGTGACCGCTATGTGATGGATGCGCTTATGCAACATGGCTGGTGCTTGGGTGGCGAAGGCTCAGGTCATATCATCTGCTTAAATAAAACCTCTACCGGCGACGGTATCGTGTCAGCGCTGCAAGTGTTAGGTCATATTTGTCAAAGCAACCAGTCACTGCATACCTTAAAAAAGGGCATGGTCAAATGTGCGCAAGTCTTGCTGAATGTCCCTGTACAAGGTGGCCCGAAAATTGTGCAAAACCAACGCGTGCAAGATGCTTGTACACAAGCGCAGAAATTATTGGCAGATCAAGGTCGCATTTTGCTACGTCCCTCAGGCACCGAACCTTTAGTACGTGTAATGGTTGAAGGCGAAGATAAGGCACGTATTGAAATTGTTGCTAATGAAATTGCGAAAATCGTTTCAGAAGTAGCTAAGGAACATTCTTAAGGCCTAGCAGGTAGAATTACTTATTCAATGATTTCTTCCTGCTAAGGTTATCTAATGTTTGATTCACATTATTTTTTTGGCTTATTAATATTCACATTCTGATTCTGCTGGTTTTCTAAAATCTGGTGAATGATTGTGACCGCATTGATTCCGCCTGCCTGTGTCATGGCGTTCATCTCAACTTTTTGTAGCATACCATGGGCAAGCTTCATTTTATTTGCTGGGCTTTTGTCAGTGTTATCTAGATTTTGTAGCTCTATAATTAAGGGGGCGATGATGTCTCTAGATGTATCGCTTGGTAAGCTATTCCTGATGACCTTGGCTAGTTCGACTTGAAGAAGATTGATTATTTGACCCACAGGCGAAACGTCAGTAGGTTGGATGGCCTTTACAAACCGAGCTGCTTCCATTCGTGCTAGCGGTTGTCTATTTTTTTGATTCATTAAAGCAGGCTCGCGGTTGCTTCTTAGACGCTGAACGTTATCGCTGGATTCACTAAGCGCTTTTACAACAGGCGTTTCCTGTAATTCCACAGGGTTAGTGAACTCCGGCACAGCGGAGATCGGATTTTTTTTGGCTCTATTTCCTTTGAATTCTTCAGGCACGACTAAGTTAGTAGCTCTTTGTTGCAGAATATTGTAATTGTATAAACTAAAACGTTGATTATATTCGCTATAAGTATCCTTAATATAGGTATCTAAAAATTTTGAAAAATCGATTTTGTTATCAAATGTATAAAGTCCTGAATTTGAATCATGAAACCATATTGTACCGTTAATATCTTCACGGAATGAAAGCGCATGCCCACCCGTTTTTGAGTAAATTGCAATTAAATAGCTTTTTGGCGGTTCTTGAGCCGTCAATGCTGAAGATAATTGCTTAGCTAAATTTAGATTTTTGCCTTTGTCTGCATTGACATCTTTAGCAATAGCTTCAGGGCATGAACTCAAAAATTGAGTATCGTATTTTAATCCTGCTGCAAGATTCATTTTTAGTCTATTGTTTTTATCACGTTCAAATTCTGAAATAGTCGGTGCCAAAGATGCTTTCAATTGATTGATTTTTTCTTGGTGACTCAAATTGTCCCAATTTGGAGTCTGGCAGACGTCTAAAAATAATGAGGAATAACCAAAGCACAATCCATTTGAACTCCCCATCTCAGGTAATTTTGATTGATTTAAAGGCATCACTTGCGAACCATGATGTTTTTGCGCTTTTTCTTCCCCATATTCCCTAAATTGAGAGTTAAGAATATAATCAAGCTTCTTACTGGCGGAAGCGTCCTGGTTTAGCGCTTTTATGACATTTTTTTCAGCTTTTCGCAGCTGCCTTTTATTAACTTGCCCTTGTAACTGTTTAGTCATGGCATGAGTTTCAACTGCTATAATTTTATCACAAATATGATTGAGCTCTTTTTTAACGCCAGAAGTGAATTTTCGCAATTCATGGATCTCTGACTCAATTTTTAATTTTCTAAATTTTGCAGTATTATCTTCTCCTTCAATTTTTGAAATTCTGTCAGAAGCATCTAATTCAAACTGTTCAAGATTGTGTTCCATCACTTGAATAATAAATTGAATGCTGGCTACATCTTGAGCTTGCAAATTTCTTGTTTCCAAATCTGCATAAATATCGATTATGGGTTTAACAATATTATTTAAAATGTAAGACTGGAACTCCGGTGATTTATCATATACATGAGGTATATTCCTATCCATAAGCAGTTGCGCACCAACCAGTATCTGATAAATGCCCGTTGGTTTGTACAAAGGGTTATATGCTTGATAATAAGCTTCTTGATATCGATCAATTGCACTGGCAAGTTCTTTATTGTCAGGATGCTGATTCTTTAATAGTTCACTAATTTTAGCTAATTCAGCCATTGAATACTGCGTGAAATGAGGATTCATTGGATGAGGATCCATTCTTTGCAATTTAGTAGCGATTTCCAGTCCTCTTTCATCTTTGATATGTTGTGCACTTGGCATTTTCGCAAGCTCGGTTATTTGATTTAAGGCTTCACGAAGCGCAGCCATGCCTTGCATATTGCTTAATAAATAACTAGGTGAGGTGGGTATCTCGTTAAATAATAGGGCTATTTTTTTGTCGTGTTCTTCGGTTAATGTGTCAAGGAGTTGATTGGTGAATGGCATTGATGCACCTGTTTTATAATGGCGTCTGTATTAAATATGACATCTATAATGCTGAGAAAGTTTCTATGAGCATTTGGCGGCTTCAAGCATGAAGAGTGTAATTACATGGAAGATACTTTACTGTATG
>CAZCXZ010000207.1:0-3519 GCA_964502705.1 Uncultured Candidatus Berkiella sp.
GATCGCGGTCCCTGGATGGAAAACACGCCCTTTAGACCGAAATTTGACCCCATAAGCCAAGATTGTAATTTCGCTTAAATTTCCCAAGGAAATTCTGAATCCTCTTGACCCAAGAATGAATTCCTGTGACGATTGAAAGGTATGGTTCGATCAATCGTAATCCTTTTGGTATTTTCCTCAGTTTTTACCGCTTGTGGTCTTAAAAACGAAAACAAAGCGGAAGTATCACTTCTTGCGGAAGGGGAACCAGCCCTTTATTTCTTAGGGGAAGTGGATAGCGACATCACAACCAGTTGTGGACAGGCCACTCCGGCAACCACAACTACCACAGGCACGGGAACCACGACAGGAACTACAGGTTCCACTTCGACTACCAATAACACACGTTTTACTGTGATTTCCCAATTAATCTTCAAAACTAAGGAAACTCTTAACCTACGTTTTGTTTATGATAGTACACAGATCCAAGGAAAAATCGATCCACAACAAGGATTTGTTCTTGCAGGCGGAGCTTTCGGCAAAACTGTCCAAGGAACGCAAGGAACTGTGGAATGGTTCAACCAAGGGATTAATATTGATACCGCACTCCAAAGTGCCCAACAAATTTCATTCTTTAACCTAGAGATCACACTCAATGGAACTTACAGCAATACGGCGTCCTCTTCTACTAGTGTTCTCAACTCCTGTAATACTTTAGATAGTGTGAATTGTACATCAGGAACTTCTACAACTCAATGTTTTACTTCCGATAACAAAACTTGTTTGGTGCAAAACACAACAACCGATGCAAAGTCCGTCATCATTCGGGGAACATTGAAGTGTAATGCTCCGAACATAGTTCCACAATAAAATCTAACTAACTTTACTGTTTGATTCGGTTCCTTCTCTTTTTTTTCCTTCTTCCTTTGGCACTCGGGGCAGAAGGAAACATCGGGCTTTGGCATTTAGGAACCAACTCAAACACAAAACTAACAGATCTTAATCCAAAAGACTACAATTCCCTTTTTTATTTCGGATTCACAAAAGATAGCCACTATTACCAAATCGATTTAGAAGAAAGCTCGTCAAGATACCTCCACTTTGAAAATGGAATGATATCCGAATTGGATTACGAAGTATTTCAAAATGGGGAAATGGTATCGAAGATCCAAACTGGTCTGGTAAGAAAAAAACTTCCAGAAGTCTCCTTTACTGGTGGGTTTGTTTTTCCAGCGAATGAAAAAGGAACCTACCGATTCCGGATCCGATCCGAGGATACCCATAGAATCAACTTTAGAATCCGAGATGAATTTAGTTTACTTCAATACACAAAATCAATTTCACTTTGGCAAGGTTTCTATTTTGGCCTTTGTATTCTAGTCTGCCTCCTTTCAGCGACCCAATACATTATTGTAAGAGAAAAAATTTATCTTTTACTATCCTTTGCCACAATTTCGGTTCTCTTTACAAATATTCTCAGATCGGGTCTCTTTTATGAATATGGCTTTAGTAATTGTGAATGGTTTTACAGATATGTTCCTGGTCTTGTTTCCTTAAGCCCTTTTGGATTAATTCTTTTTTTAAGAGAATTTCTTCAAACGAAACAAAGGTATCCAAATACAGATAAATATTTGGTTTTTTATGCATACGCTTTAGTTATTTCTATCTTTATCGTTTTGATAGATCTCCAATTATACTTTCGATTCATATATGCAAATAGTCTGATACTGTCGACTGCAAATTTCAGTTATGCAATCTATTGCATGATAAAAAAAAGAGAGAATGCTAATGTTTTGTTTTATGCATTCTTAGTTAGGCAAATCAGTACAACCTTGCTTGTTTTCACCAATCTTGGTTATTTACCTTCCTTACCATTTTTAAGTTCTGCGAATGAAATTGGTGCGGCTTTACAAATGACTATCTTCACGATTGCCATTTCGAAGTTCCAAATTCAAACCCGTATCAAAAAAGAAGAATCAGTAACAAAAGAAAATGCAGAATTAGAAACCATGGTTTTGGAGCGAACCAAAGAAATCCATTTACAAAAAGAAGAATTAGAAAAAGCAATATTACAAATTAGGCACACAGAAAACCAACTTGTGTTTTCCGAAAAGATGTCTGAGTTGGGCAAACTAATCGCTGGTGTTGCACACGAAATTAATAACCCACTCAGCGCCATCAAAGCATCAATAGAAACTTTGATTGAATCAAAAGACAACGAAATCAAAAACTTAGGTTCTAAGGAAAATATATATAGTTCCCTAACTCAATCCCAAATCAAAACTTTAAAAAAATTGCTCACTTACCAATCTGATTTTGGACTGGTAGCAAGTTACACAGAAAGAAAAGACAAAAAGGCAAATCTTAAACAAACTTTCAAAGACAATGACATTGAATTCGAAGATGCAGTACTGGAAAGGTTTTTAGATGTTGGCATTACCAAACTTTACGATGAAGAAATTACTTTACTAAAGTCGGGACAGGAAAAACTTTCCAATTTAATCCTAGAAGAAAAAAATTTCAAACTCCACTTATCCATTATACAAATTGCAGTCGATAGATCATCAAAAACCATCTTAGCACTCAAAAACTTTTCACGAGTGACAAAGGTAGAAGAAAGAAGAATTTTTACCTTACTTGAAAATATAGAAACTGTACTTACGATTTATCAGTATAGAATGCGAGGCAAAGTTTCCTTAAAGAAAACATTCCTAACGGATGCAACAATACTCGGTTGGCCTGAAGATTTAATGCGAGTCTGGACAAATTTGATATTGAATGGACTGGAAGCAATGAATCAAAAAGGGAATCTTATGATCACTACAGAAAAAAATGGAAATTTAGTAGAGGTCAAAGTGATAGACAATGGCCCAGGGATCCCATCAGAGATTCAGAAAAAAATCTTTGATCCATTCTTTACAACAAAGAACCACGGAGAAGGAACTGGAATGGGTCTAGGAATTACAAAATCGATAATAGAGAAACATAAAGGAAACATTCACATTGAATCAGAGCCTGGTCGAACTTGTTTTTCCATTCAGTTACCAATCATTGAATTCATTGATCCCAATGAACCATTCACAGAAGAATAATTAAGTAAGACGATCTAGTTGTTCTATAAATAACTGTCGTTCGGAGCTTTTTGGAAATTGGTTTAAAAAACCAAGTAGATAGTTTTTTTCGGAACTTAGTTCTTTATGTAAAATTTCAGAAATTCTTTTCGATTCCATCAAACCAAGAATATACGATTCATCGGCAGAGTTTCTTTCTTCTTTTTTAAATAAAGATTCTAACTTTCTTTTTTCTAGGAGTCCAAGTTGATTTCGAAGAACAAGAACGGGATATGTGAATAATCCGTTTTTAAAATCCTTTAAAAATTCCTTACCACTTGTGCGAGAATCTACAAAATAATCTAAACAATCATCTTTCTTTTGGAATAGTTTACCCAACCTAACACCAAAATCACGAATGACAGCCCTTTCCTTTTTGGATTTATTCGCCAGGATGGCACTTGATTCTGTACAAACTCCGAAAAGTGAA
>CAZCXZ010000208.1:0-3510 GCA_964502705.1 Uncultured Candidatus Berkiella sp.
CATTGAAAGCGCGTGGTTAATATTTCAGCAATCAAAGGTGCGGTGCCAGCAAAAATCGCCGCAGAGATACTCCAGGCAAACGAAAGGCCGGTATAGCGGATCTGCGGTGGGAATAGATCACAGAGGATCTTAACCATCGGGCCGCATACAGTGCCATTCAAAACGCCGTAGATCGCCATGGCTAAAGCAATCAATCCATAATGCCCGGTATAGCAAAGTATGAAAGTAATGGGTGAGAAAAGTGCAACAAGACATAAACCAATGCGAAATTGTTTATAAGCGTCTCGTCTGTCGGCAACATAAGCCATAATTGGGATCATGATAGCAACGATGGTTTCGCCAAAAATGGCAAATAGCGTTGCATGATTGATGGGCAGATGGACCGTATTTTTCAAAAATACGACGATGTAAATATTGCCAATATAAACGAATACGCCAGTAAAGGCCGCAATCGCGCCAGCTAGGATAAAAGACTTTTTATATTGCGAAAATATTTTGAGTATTGAGGGGCGTTTGATCTTTTGATCATTTTGCGAAAAATAGGGTGACTCGCTTAAGCCTGTACGGCACCAGAGCCCAATCAGACAACTTAAGCCTCCCAATAAAAAGGGAACACGCCAGGCCCATAATGGCGCACTTGGATGGCTTGTCAATAAAGCAGCAACGCCACCTAGTACCATGCCACCTGCAGCAGAGGCACTCACCCAACTCCCTGCTAAGCAGATGTTGCGAGAGGCTTTCTCTACTAGAAAAATACCTGCGCCGTTATATTCGCCACTAATGGCAAGTCCCTGAAGTAGGCGCATGCATAACAGTAACAGCGGGGCTGTGATGCCAATGCTGGCATAAGTTGGTAGACAACCAATCGTGAAAGTAGCAAAGCCCATTAATAAAAGTGAGAACATTAAGGCGGGTCGCCGCCCATGGGTATCACCTATGGCACCAAAAACCAAAGCACCCAAAGGGCGCATGACATAACCGACAGCAAAGATACCAAAGGTTTTGATTAACGCTGCTGTAGCGTCACTTGCAGGGAAAAACAATGTTGACAGGGTGAGGGCCATGTATCCATAGAAAGTATACTCGGCCCACTCAAGAAGGGTTCCTAAGGAAGTAATGCCAACCTGCCAAGGTGCTTTAGTCTGCATGATGCTGTCTCATGACTTTTGTTTTACCAACGTTTCTTTGGTGAAGAGCGCACAAAAAATCGCAAGGAATAAACACAAAGGCAGAATCATTGTTGAACGTTGATAATCCACGACGGTATGCACGATGGTGCCATTAGCGGATAAGTGCATTGATGCATGCCAATCTAAGAGCCATCCGAGCACTGGCATCAGTAATGAACCTAACAGCACAGATAACATATTCGCAATCGCCATCGAGAAGCCGCCGAGCTCTTTAGAATGTAATTCACCCGCCATCGTATAGCTTGCGATGAGGCCCGTGTTGCTAACGCCGTAAAGGAACAAAATCAACATCATGACGCCCAAGGGAATGCCTGGGATATAAAACACGAGTGGTAATAAAATGGCACCCATAATTGCCGACAGAATCATGACGGGCTTTCGACCCCAATGATCGGCAAGCCAACCTGCGCAAGGTCCACCAATCGCCCAACCAATAAACAAGAAAGAAATAGCATGTGAGGCTGTGTAAGGGTTTAAGTGGTGAATATTTTGTAAAAATTCCTTACCCCACAGTTCTCCCAAGACATCGGTTGGTGCATAAATGAGACCTGCATAGAGCGCATTGATCCAAGTAAAGCGGTTAAAAATAACGGCTTTTAATTGCGAGAGCGTTGCTTTGTGTGGCAGGTCGTCATTATCACTGCCTTGGTAATTTTTCGGACGGTTTCGAATGACGCAATAAATTAAAATAGCTAACGTGAAAAAGACCACGGCATATAAGCGAAACATGCTTTGCCAGCCGATCGCATCATTTAGATAAGGTGCAAGATGAGCACCGGTTGCGCCGCCCACCATACCTAATGCTTGTGTGATACCAACTAATAATGCGAGCTGTTTAGGTTCAAACCACACGGTAATCAGTTTTAATGCACCAATGAAAGCGGTTGCAGAACAAAAACCTAACAACACACGCGATACCATTGCGGTACCAATCACTTCTGCATTTGCAAAAATCAATGAGCTGGCACTACAGATAAACACTGCAATGGTGAGCAATAACCGTGAACCAAAACGATCCACTAAGTAACCGACCGGCATTTGCATCAGAACGTAAGGCAAGTAAAAGGCTGAACCCAATACGCCGAATTCATATTTTGAGGTTTGTACGAAGGCGCCTTGTAAGACTTCGCTGATGTGACCAGGCGTTACCCGCACCACATAATGCGCAAAAAAGAAGAAGGCTGCGAGTCCCCAGATGAACCAAGGGCGCAAAGAAGAGTGAGGGTTATTCTGATTTTTATTTTCCACGCGCACTTTTCTCTTTTAAAAAAACAGCAATTATAAGTGAATCACAGAACAAAAAACATCTTAAAGGTCCATTCAAATGCTAGAAGAGGTTAAAAAATGACCTAATAAATGTAGCGAGATAACTTATATTTACATTACCTGCCCCCCATGGTAGATTCCCTGCGCCAATTCTTGTGCCGCTGGGAGGCAAGTGTGGGGCGGCTATTCACTTATATTATTCTGTTGTTGCACCTAAGCCATTTGAGTGCTAAGCCACTTGAGCTGCAAGATGCTATTCATATTGCCCTTGAAAATAATCTAGAATTAAAATTTGCAAAATTTGATGAAGGTATACGCCTGCATGAATTGAAAATTTTAAGGCAAAAATTCAACCCACAGTTGTTTTTTAATGCAACGATGACCGTTCATCATGAAACCTATTTTCAAGAGAGTTTTGACGAAAAGAAACTTCATACCTATCCCTCGTTGAAGTTACAAACACCCTATGGCACCCAGATTGAATTATTTTCTGAACAAAATGTTGGGTATGAGCGATACCAACGTTCTAGTGGTACGGCATTACGCTTTTCGGTTGAGCAACCGTTATTGCAGGGTAGAAAGAAAATTATCAATACCTGGGAAATCGTGAATGCCCACATCTTAAATGACATCCAAGATTTACTCTATCGGCAAGCAAGAGATCAAGTAATTTATCAAGTTATTATCAATTATCACGCATTACAACTTGGTGCAGAAAACGTTAAATTGCATGAATATTGGTTAGAGAGTGCTGAGCGCTTTTATGAAAACATGATCGAAAAAGTTGCAACCGGCCGAGTTGCATCGCATGACTTAAATGCGGCTTTGTTGCAAGTAAAGCAAGCCCAAGGGCATTTAACGCAAGCTCGGTTTGAATATACACAAGCAAAAAGAAAATTTTTGGAAGAGCTGCATCTCACCGATGAAACGATCACTTTTGCTCCTGGACTTGCGCCTGTTAAACAGCATAAATCAACCCCGCAAGCCATAGTAGATGAGATCGTTGCGAATGATATAGAAAGCAAAGTATTAAACTTGAACAAAGAGCGTGTTA
>CAZCXZ010000209.1:0-3498 GCA_964502705.1 Uncultured Candidatus Berkiella sp.
CGCTTGCTTGGCAGACGAAAAAAATAACAGATAGCCGCGCTGTCGTCCTGGTGTGAGCGCAGCAAATGCAGTCTTCAGTTTTGGAGTACTGGCCAATTTCTTTTTGAACTCCGCAGGCATCGGAAATTCCTTGGTCTTTTTAAGCGCCACCTTCAACCCCGCTTTTTCTACTTCAATAGCTTCATAGATATAGCCTTTAATACTGCGCTCCAATTTTACAATTTCATTCACGTTGGTAAACCGGATCTGTCGGGCAGCCTGAACATGCTCAGACTGTTGTATCAGAATTCCGTTGGTATTCTTTAACAGTGCTCCTTTGAAAAACAGCAGCGCACAGTAGTCTTTAAACACATGGATCAACACGATGTTTTTTGATTCATGTGTGTAGCACGGGCTACCCCATTTTAATTCTTCGGTGAGTCCGCAGGCTAATACAATAGTTCGCAACTGTGTAATCTCCTCTCGCCACTTTCCCTTATCAAAATAGAAATCAACTTTTGGATTCATGGTTAATGTATTAACGCTTACACCCGAAGCATGCCACGAAATCCTCGTGCCGCATAATATGACTCAGCTCCGTTGTGATACACGAACACCTGCCCGTAGCGATAATCGGCAAAGATGGCGCCACCAAGTTTTCGAATGTTGTCTGGTGTTTGTATCCAACTCGAAGTCTTGGTATCAAACTTACCGAGTTTCTGTAGTTCACGATAATTCTCCTCAGTTAAAATATCAATCCCCATAGCAGCGGCTGCATCCAGCGCACTGTTCTTAGGTTTATTTTCTTTGCGTGCATTCAGCGCCTCACGGTCGTAACAAAAACTTCTGCGCCCGGCAGGGCTCTCCGTTGAGCAATCATAAAAAATATAGTCCCCATTTTTTTTATCATACCCTACTACATCGGGCTCACCGCCTGTACTTTCCATTTCATACAGTGACCACATTTTTGTTTTGCTCGCTTTTAATTTTGTTTGTACAGCATTCCAATCAATTCCTTTGTGGCGATTCATGTTCTTAGTGAAACGCTCTGTTAACGTAGCCAATAAGGCTTCACTTTGTTTGGCTGACAATTCTTTTTTCATATTCTATTGTTGACTAACACTATCAATTTTCTGTCGGCTGGTCTGAAACACCAAGATAACACAGTAAGTGCAAGTAATAAAGTGGGGCCGAAAAATTCTGGTGCCTCCCCATTACTTAACAATATAAGTTGGTCATTCCGGGCAAGCTTACTGAATGGCTTTATATAATAGACTTTTTAGATGGATATGACTGTGCATCAAAAAACTGGCGCGACCCGGAATCTCGATTTCAATTATTTACTTTCTTGAGATTGCGGGTCTCGTTTACATATACACTAAATTATTTCATGTGAGCACTCGCCCGCAATGACGGTCTTTATAATCAATGCACTCCAGTAAGTTGGTCATTCCAGGCAAACTTACTGAATGCATCTATGATAATAAGCTTTTGATTATATCTGAATTAAATCAGAAACCAGCGCGACCCGGAATCTCGGCTTCCATCATTTTACTGCATTGAGATTGCGGGTCTCGATTGAGTGAATAGCAAACGTGCGCTTTGATTAAAGCTTGGCAGCAGCCACAGCCTTCCGCATTTTCTCCAATCCGGTTTTGGCAATAGAAAGTGAATCATTTTTCCAATACTCCGGATTAAATAATTCCAATGACAATATTTTAATGCCGCCCATGTTAGCAAGGTCGGTGAGAATTTGAGTCAACGGTGCTACCCCATCGCCCGGATAAACACGGTCTTTATCTTTTTGATCTTCGCGCGCAATGTTGCCCGGATAGTCATTCATGTGAATCACATCGATCACATTTCCATTCACCAGCTTCAAACTTTCAAACCCCGAGTTGCCGCGAAACAAATGATAAACATCAGGCAGAATTTTTACATCAGGATCATTCGCTGAAGCTGCAGCCATCAGCGCTTGCCCCATCGAATAAAAAACTGGCGATGAGCCCCAGAATTCCAATTGAGGCATTACTCCAGTCTGCCTTCCTAATTCCAGCAATTGTTTATAACGCTCCCCCACTTTTACCAGGTTCAAGGGTTCATCAGCTTTCACTCCTGCGGCAGGAGCAGCAATTCGTGTGCAGCCAAGCTCGGCCATTAGTTCCATCTCTTGCTTCATTTGTTCAAACCCCGCTTTTCGTTGTTGTTCATCATCCACCATCCAGGGGGCAAAACCAATAGCATCGTAAACAACTAAATGACTGTCCTCTACTAATTTCTTCAAGGCCTTCAATGATCCCCCTTTCGATTTGTATTCCTTTACATCCTGCACCCAAATTTCCACCCCGTCATATCCGGCTTGTGCAGCAATTTCAAGATACTTTTGAATACCGGATTTTTGTCCGCTGATGGTACTTGTGTTTAAACAATACTTGAACTTAAAGCTACTCTTGCTTTTTGTGTCTTCAGAAAATCCAATTTGTGGAATGGCTGCCAACCCGGTAGCAAGGCCAATGGTTTTAAGTAGTTCTCTTCTCTTCATAACAAGTATGAAGGTAGTTCAATTACTTTGAAAGTGGCTTACCGGAAGGTGATAAAAAATTAATCAGTGGCCGTTGTTGCAACACTTCCGAAAAGCTTAAGTACTCGATGTAACTTAAATAAATCTCCTGTTTCAAACGGGCAGCCATTGTTTTTGATTTAATCAAATTACTTTGAAGTCTTACTGTGCTCACGGGATTACTGTCTTTAATTTGTTGAAGGGTTGTGGCCAACTCATCTACTTTTAAACTTTCCATCAACCTGGTTACATCGCGATAACGCTTTATCAAGCTCTCAATTTTTGCCTGTTGCATTTCCCGTCCGGCTTGTCGTTCGCTTTTAGCCTGCGTAAGTTCTCCTTCTGCTTCCAGGGCTTCTAATTTTCGTTTGGCCATATTGGCTTTGTTAGGATTGAAGACAGGAATGGTTACACCCAACGAAACGCTCCAGGGTCTGCGGTTTTGATCAATCCTGAAATTTTCATACTTAGTTTGAAGATAGCCCACGTTAATGTTCGACTTTTCCAATCTCCATTCACTATTGAAAAGATCAATTTTCTTTTCACGATACGCCACCTCACCTGCTGCTGGGGTATGTGCCGCAATGCTGTCCACCACTTTATTAACCTGATCAATTGAGAGTACATCGGCTACAGACCAGGAAATGTTTTTCAGTCGGGCCTGTTCATACAAGGCCTCTACCCTTCTTCGTTGGTTATCAATTTCAAATCGAGTCTCTTCTACCTCGATAGATTTTTCCACCTGATCCAGTTTCAATTCAACATAATCTTTAGCATCAAAAAAAGCAGAGTTTCGTTGTGCTTCAAGAATTTGAATTAGCTTTTCAGTAGTTCGGGTATCCTCCTCTTTCAATTGTTTGATCTCTTCAAAGTAAAGCCAGCCGATAATCACCTGATAGCGCGCTTGGAGAGATTCTTTCAGCACCCGATCGCGATCAAGCTGCAACAACTCCTGATAG
>CAZCXZ010000210.1:0-3476 GCA_964502705.1 Uncultured Candidatus Berkiella sp.
AATTCAGTTAAGATTTTTTCAAGAAGCACAATTGACTGATCAAACTCTCCACGCTTCAGGCGAAGGTTTGCTTCCAGCCAGTATATATCGTCTTTAATATTGGTTTGTAGTTGATCTGTTTCTACATCTACCCAAACAGAGTCTACTCCTATTGTGGTTGAATTGGCACCCTGCTTTATCTTTTCCAGTTCTTGTTTCAAATTTTTTAATTCTTCTACGCTCATCTGTTTTTCGGGTGACCATAATTTTTTAGCAATCGCTTCTTGTTTACTCATTTTCACTTTTTTAGTGGTGCGAAAATTGTTTAGTCGCTCTAATGCGATGTCATTTTTATTTTGAGCCAGTAGCAATTCAATAGCAGCATATTCCTTCAAGGCCGCTCCTGTCGTATCATACACCGTATTTTCTTTAATGCGCATACTCAACTCCATGGCATCATTTGCTATTTCACGCGAAGTAGCTTGTTTCAAAATATCGAGGTGTTCCTGCGCCAATAAAAAATCACCCTTGAAGTATGACAACTTCGCGTTGCGCAATTTGGCTTCATATCCAATTGGTGTTTCGCGCTGTGTTTTTTCAACCTGCGAATAGAGGAGCGTTGCCTCCCAAGGTTCTTCCTTTAAAAGGTAGATATCGCCCAACTCAATTTTTGACTTAGCCTTCAGCGTTGGCGTTACTTTGTTGTTATCGATCAAACTGTTTAGTTCACTAACGGCTGAGTCTTTTTGATCGAGATAATATGCATAAAGCAATGCCTGACTAAGTGTTGCTTCATACGTATTGGGATGATCGGGATAAGCATTTTTGAAATTCTGATACTCATAAATCAAATAGTTAACAGAATCCTTATTTACAGGAAATGAATTTTTCACTTTTGCCTCGCGTGTTTGTATTAATCCAAGTCGGGCTGGCAACTCATTTACAGAATTTGCATACTCCTTTATTACAAATGAAAAGCTTCTATCAGCATTTGCAAAATCTTTATTGTTAAGTGCAATCTGCGCGATCTCTAATGTTTTAGATTGATCTTTCTTAAATCGCTTATCATATGCGCGCGATTGAACAAATGCTCCATAAAAGTTTTTTTGCTGCAGATTTACCCAAATCAGAAGATCAACATAAACTTCAGAGTTTTGATTTTTTTGAACTCGGTCGTACAACAATTTTTCAAGGCTCTCTAACTCCTCAGGCTTGGTAAGTAAAATTTGCATGAGGTTTTTAACGTACGAAATATTAGCCGGAGTCTGTGTAACATAGTTTAGATACTCCTCTACCATCTGATCCCGCTTGCCCGACAGGCGGTAAAGGTTTGCTAGCTCAAGCGTATAAAGTGTGGAGTTACCAGATGCTGCGCGTGCTTGTTGCAGAGCCTCGATGGAGTAATTTGTGAGGTTACGTGAGGCAAGGTAATCAGAAGTTGTTTTGAGTTTGTAAGCATCGTCCGACTGAGATTTTATTAAAGTTTTGAAGTACTTATCCGCCTTAACGATATCTCCTGAGCGCACATAGATAACGCCCAGGTCGAGTCTGTAGGTAATTTTGCCATCGCGCTTGATAAGGCGCTCCACGTAATCCTCGGCTTTATTAAAATTTCCAACATCAAGCAATAGGTTAAGATAGCTGGTATGGATAAGCGGAATGTTTTCATTTTTTTTTGCGAGTTGTTCATAAAGCGAAAGCGCTTTTTCTTTTTGACCTTTTAAATTGTATTCGTTCGCAATTTGAATTTCTTGCACGTCTTGTCCAAATGCAGATTGCATAATCAATCCACATAAGAACAGAGCCTGTATTCTTATTATTATATATATATATTTAATGTAATAGTTATTATTCCTGTGCATTTGTGGATAGATATCTAAGGCTTAAACGGAAGTTAACATTTTGTGGATAATGTGTTGTTTGAATTCTATTCTTTTTTGATCTAAACGAAGGTACTATCAATTTGTCTTCATTTTTTTAGGTTTTGTGGATTTAGGATTTAACTAATTAACAAGCGGTGGATAAGTGTTTTGGATCGGAGGGTTATGAACAACCAGATTGGGTGATATTGAGTTGAATGGGTGATTTTGGAATTCAACTAAGTTATCAACAGATGTAAACAAGTTATTCAGAACTTTATCACCAAAGGCCCGTATTCCCAATTGGCCCTTATTGGGAAGGAATATTTGTTTTCTTCTGATTTGTAAATTATTATTTTTTCGGGTTCGATTCTTTTAAGAAAGTTTCCGGCATCCCATTTCCCATTTCCATTGGCATCGATTATTATTCTAAGCTTATACGTGTCTGGTTTGAGAAATTTGATACTGAAGTCTTTTTGATTCTTCATTTCATGCACAAGGGCATCGTTTGAAGTTAGTAATTGAACAATAAAATTTTTTTCGGTTGTTTCTATTTTTCCGGTTACTAATCCAGTGTCTTCCTCTTTTAAAATGGTAATCTCTTTGGTGATTGATTTTGAGCTGTCTGACTGATATGAGATAATTGATCCTTTGCCAATTTTTAAGTACGGCTTTTCTTTCTTTATAGACTTGTCAATTTCTTCTTTATCGGTTGCTTCAATTTTAGTTTCGAGAGCAAGTGTATGGTAAAGAGTATCTATTGATAGGTCTTTATCAGTAAAATTGATGGTTGTTAATGAATCAATTTTAATGTAAATACTGTCGATATTTACTATAGCAATTGGTTTATTGAATGAGATGGAGTGTTTAAATTTTTTGGTTTGGAGATTGTAATTGCTTGAAATCTCTTTTAAGTTGAATCCTTCTTTGGCAACTTTGGTTTCTGTTTTTTTTAGGTAAAAAGTGGTATCAAGAGCTTGCTGTACACTGTCTCGGATAAAGAGATTTACCTTTACGGAATCATTAGTTTCAAAGGCATTATAGAAGATTAGCTCACTTAAGTTATCACCAAATGTGGGAAGGGCTTTTGATTTGTCGTCTAATTTTATCCTTATTGAATCCGCGTTTTTATTTAGTCGAATTAAGCTTGTTTCACTTGTATGCCTGATGCTTGTAATGGATGGTAGTCTGGCATCAACCGCTATCAAATTTATTTCAAGCGAATCTTGGTTTTCGGTTAATGCAATTGGGGTTGAGAGGAACCCAAATTTTTCGGTTTTACTTTCAACTTTTAGATTCTTGTTTTTATCATGAAATGCGTAGGCATAGTAAACGCCACCTTTTAGATTTTGAATAGAGAAGAAGCCCTCCTTATTAATTTTAGTAAAGTAGGTTGGGGTATGATTGAATATGTTGAAGGTATCGCTTTGATAAAGGGCAACTGTAATTTTTTCTGGGGTCTTTTCTGAAGAGGTAAAAGAAACATGACCTTCAATACTTAATGAATCAATTGTTTCGCCAGTGCTGAAAGCTAGTCGAAGATTTTCTGCTGGATTTCCTTCTGTTATATCTTGTACGCCTTCCCTGAAGTTTAAACTATACGTTGTATTTTCTTCCCAGGCATTTTCAGGTTCAATG
>CAZCXZ010000211.1:0-3470 GCA_964502705.1 Uncultured Candidatus Berkiella sp.
AGTGATATTCAACAAGCGAATCTTGCAGCTTTTAACAAGGAGCATGATCAAAAGGCAAGAAACAAGCGGAATGAAGATAAAGCAGAAGATGTAAATTCAAAATCGTTAAAAACGCTTTATAAAGACAATATGAAGCGAGTTGGTAAGAACCTTGCAAACCAAGAAGTCGCCAAAGACGAAAACGAAGCATTTGCGCAACTTCTGATGTTGCTATTTGAACTACTTGCGATGCCATCAGGGCCTGCTGGCGCCAAATTAATGAATATGGCGATGCAGAAATTTTATGAAGGTAAAGCTGATAAATACAATGATCCTTCAGAGCAAGGAAAATTGCTAGATAATTTAGAAAAAACGGTAGGTAAACTAGAAGCTAAAATAGCCAAAGATGAAGCGAAGCTGGCAACACTTGACCCTGGGAGTCGTGAAGCAAGAAAGCTTGATAAAAAAATTAATTTGAATAAAGCGAAACTGGATGTTGCAAATGGCTTGGTGACTGAGTCCAAAAAACATCTTGGTGAAGTACAAGATAATGACTTAAAAGAACGTAAGCAAAACTTAATTGACGATAGAAAGAAACTAGAGGGCTTAGGTGAGCCATTGAGTGATAAAGATCAAAAGAAACTCGATGGTATAGATAAAGAAATTGCTAACATTAACCGTCAACAAGCACAACGCGAAGCAAATCCAAAAGAACCGATCAGGGATCCATCTGGTAATGACCAAGTAGCTTCTCTTGGAACAGCACCTAACACACCAAACTCTGAACCCGTGTTAAACGCTAGTACTGGTAGTGCGCCCTCGATAGACGAACCTAAAGGTACTAAAACAAAAGCGAGCTCTGGCTCATCCACCACGGCTGATACCTCAGAGCCAGTACTCAGTGCGACAGCACCGGATAAACCCAAACCCAAAGAAGATGCTTTTTCAAAAGCTTTTGCTGAATTAGAGAAACAAAAAGCCAAAGGCGATGATGTCAATCAAGACCATGTTAAACAGATTGAAAAAGAACTAAAAGAAATCCAAAACTCCGATGAGAAGCCTAAGCATAAAGAAGCGAAAATGATGTCTTATCTGAAGGAGGAAGCAAGAGACGGCAAAGAAGTTGCTATGGATGTTCTGAAATCCGTAGATGCTAAAGTTGCTAAAGAAGTGACGCCAAAAACGGCCGTTGAAAAAGCTTCAGAAAAGCATGGTTTAAGTGATATTCAACAAGCGAATCTTGCAGCTTTTAACAAGGAGCATGATCAAAAGGGAAGAAATAAGCGGAATGAAGATAAAGCGGAAGATGTAAATTCAAAATCGTTAAAAACGCTTTACAAAGATAACATGAAGCGTGTTGGTAAGAACCTTGCAAATCAAGAAGTCGCAAAAGACGAAAACGAAGCATTTGCGCAACTTCTCATGTTGCTATTTGAACTACTTGCGATGCCATCAGGACCTGCTGGTGCCAAATTAATGAATATGGCGATGCAGAAATTTTATGAAGGTAAAGCAGATAAATATAATGATCCTTCAGAGCAAGGAAAATTGTTAGATAATTTAGAAAAAACCGTTGGTAAACTAGAAGCTAAAATAGCCAAAGATGAAGCGAAGCTGGCAACACTTGACCCTGGGAGTCGTGAAGCAAGAAAGCTTGATAAAAAAATTAATTTGAATAAAGCGAAACTGGATGTTGCAAATGGCTTGGTGACTGAGTCCAAAAAACATCTTGGTGAAGTACAAGATAATGACTTAAAAGAACGTAAGCAAAACTTAATTGACGATAGAAAGAAACTAGAGGGCTTAGGTGAGCCATTGAGTGATAAAGATCAAAAGAAACTCGATGGTATAGATAAAGAACTTGCTAACATTGATCGTCAACAAGCACAACGCCAAGCAAATCCGAAAGAACCGATAAGAGATCCTTCTGGCCAAAACCAAACGGTATCTTTAGGCACGCCTAAACCTGAAGCCACGACATCTGAGCCGGTTCTAACGGCAAGCAGCGATGCACCTAAAGCAACGGCAGACAGTCAGCAACAAGCTGATTTGGAAGATGACGATAATCCGGAATTAGATTCACCTAAAGGTGATAAAACGATCGATGCTGATGATGGTAGCGATGGTCCTATTGATGATGCTGGTGAAGTTGCCAATGAAAATGAAGAAATATTAGCACAAAATGCAGGCAAAAAACCTGATGCATTCGCCAAAGCCTTTGCAGAATTAGACAAACAAAATGCGAAAGGTGATCCGGCTGTGCAAGCTGAAGTTGCACAAATCGAAAAAGAATTGAAGAAAATTCAAGATTCTGATGGTAAACCTAAAGATAAAGAAGCCAAAATGAAGTCGTATTTGGTCGAAGAAACCAGAAACAACAAAGGGGTAGCTAAAGACGTTCTTGCCGCAGTGGATGCTGATGTTGCTAAAAAAGTTGTGCCCAAAACCGCTGTTGAAATGGCGAGTGAAAAAAATAATTTAACAGAAGATCAAAAAGCAAGACTTGAAGATCGTCAAAAGAAAGCGGAAGGATTGTTTAGAGGTGACGATCACGGTGCCAAACAAACAAGATACGAAGGCAAAGCAGACAAGGCAAATGTTGATAAATTAGGTGATATCTATAAAAAGCATGGTAAAAATTTCCTCAAAGAATTTGGAAAGAATCCGCTTGGAAAAGATGAGGATGGAAATCCTGCTCCTAATAAAGCCGCTAAAGATGAATATGAGGCATTCGCGCAGTTAATGCTTATGATCATGCAAGCAATCGCATTGTTACTTGCGCCTTTAGCAGAGAAAGCGAAGAACGAAATTAAAGAAAGGCTTTATGAGAAAATAGCGAAAGATCAAGGTAAAAAGCATAATGATCCGGTCGTGCAACGGAACTTTTTAGGTAACCTTGAAAAAGATATCGATAAAACCGAAAGAAATATCCATAATTTAAAACAACGACAAGCAAATCATAAACCCGATAGCCGTAAATTTAAGCAATTGGAAAGTGACATTAATTACAACCAGGCTAAGCTGGATGTATTAAATCACACGAAGAATAAAACCGATGCGCATTTGAAAAACCTTCAAAAGAACTTTTTAGATCAAAAAGAAAAGCAGCTTAATAAGGAGATAAAAGGTTTAGAAGCAAAACTTAATAAAGAACCAGATGAAGCAACAAAAGATAAAATTAAAGGCCAAATCCAGAATAAACAAAATCAACTTGCTGATGTGACGGCTAAACAAACAAAATTAAAAGATCCTGCAAGTAAAGCCATTCGAGAACCTAAACCTGATGTGGCAGAAAAACGTGTTCAAAATCTTGAAAAACGTGAAAAAGCGATCGAAAAAGCCATCGATAAACGTCAACAAAAATTGGATAAAGCCGATCCTGATGGCAAGAAGCACAAAGTATTATCTAAACAGCAAGATAATACTAAAAAATTCTTAGAAAAAACACAGGGGCAGCTTAAAGAACGAACAGAACAATTACAAGCTTCTTT
>CAZCXZ010000212.1:0-470 GCA_964502705.1 Uncultured Candidatus Berkiella sp.
TGATATCTCCATGCTTTCTGATTTCCCAAACCTGGCCATTGTTTTCACGGATGTATACATTGAAGACAGTCACCCAGGCATCTATCCCCTGCTCACAGCTGAACGAATCGCGTTCAATTTAAATCCTATTGAAGTTTGGCGCGGCAACTATTCCATTCGGGGGCTCTCCGTTACAGGGAGTGAGACAAATTTAAAAATTAACCCGGCAGGCAAAACCAATTTTAATATTATAAAAGAAGGAAGTGGAGAAAGTAGCGGAACCGTTCAATTCGATTTAAAAAATGTAACGCTCACAAAAACTATTGTGAGTTATCTTGATCAGCAGGTCAATCAGCATCATGTATTTAATAGTGAACAATTGGCTGCCTCCATTCTTGTAACAGGAGACCTTTACCAGATTGAAGCGGATGGAAATGTGTTGGTGGAACAAATTGGGATTGGCAATTCACTCTTTCTCGCCAACAAAAATT
>CAZCXZ010000212.1:480-3465 GCA_964502705.1 Uncultured Candidatus Berkiella sp.
GATGCTTATGTGGATTACGATGACGATAAAAAAAGTGTTTTAATCAAACCTTCCACATTGAAAATTGGGCGCTCTCAATTTGCGGTGGATGGCAATTATGTATATAAAGAGAAAAACCTGATTGACATCAAAGCGGAAGGAAAGAACACGGATATTCAAACCTTGCTCTCCCTATTGCCAGAAGAAGCAAGCAAAAGATTAAATAAGTATCGGAGTGATGGAGATGTTTTTTTTAACCTTTCCCTAAAAGGCGAGATCAGCGAAAAGAAGAGTCCGTTCATTTCAGTAGCATTTGGCTGCACCGATGCCACCTTGTTTCATCCCGATTATCAATCCAGAATTTCACATGCGAACCTGAATGGTTCGTTTGCTAGTCCTTCTCTAACCGATCTATCAAAAGCTCAACTTTTTTTAAAGGACATGGAAGGAGAACTGAACGGAAAATTATTCAAAGCCAATCTTTCCGTTCGCACGTTTGACGATCCTTACATCGTATTTGATTTCAAAGGCGATTTGGATGCGGCTTCGGTTTTCAATTTCTACCCGATTGAAGACCTGACTGAATTGGAAGGTCTTCTTACGGCCGATATATCATTTGAAGGACAAACTTCTTTACTCAAGAAAAAAGCAACGGCCCAAAAAGTAACTACCAGTGGTTCTATTGGGCTTTCGCACATCAACTTTGCGTACGGTAAACAAAACATTCACTTTCGTGATATCAACGGCTCGTTGCAGTTTAATAACAATGACCTTGCGCTTAGCAATGTTACCGGATATTTTGAAAACAGTGATTTCCGGCTCAACGGGTTTTTTAAAAACATCATTACCTTTTTAATTTTTGAAAATCAACCGATTGGTATTGAAACCGACTTGAGATCAAACTTCCTCGATCTGGATCAATTGTTTGCTATTGGTTTTAGTGATGAACAATCTGAAAATTATCAGTTTAAAATTTCACCTAACCTGCAGCTTAACTTCAATTGCGATGTTAAGAGCATGCGCTACAAGCGCTTTAAACCAAAAAATATTAAAGGTGATCTCCTGGTAAAAAATCAGGTGGCTGTTTCACGTAACATCACTATGAATACATTGGGTGGTCAATTAACTGTTAATGGAATTGTAGATGCTAAAAACCCAAAAGTAATAGACGTAATAAGTTCCATGAAACTAAATGGACAGCACATGGACAGCATCTTTTATGTGTTTGATAATTTCTATCAGGATTTTATACAAGACAAACATTTGAAGGGACAGGCCTATGCAAATGTAGAGTTAGAAATGACGTTGAATGAAAAACTACACCTTATTCCACCTACGCTGATTGCCGATATTGGAGTTACCATTAAAAACGGTGAACTCAACAATTTCGAGCCCATGAAGAAGCTAAATAAATATTTGGACGATGAAAGTTTGAGTAGACTGCGATTTGCCGATTTGAAAAATGACATTCATATCGAGAACAAGACAATCTATATACCTCAAATGGAAATTAAAACCAACGCTACCACTATTCAATTAAGTGGCACACAT
The DNA here is from genome assembly GCA_964502705.1 of Uncultured Candidatus Berkiella sp. Classification (GTDB taxonomy): domain Bacteria; phylum Pseudomonadota; class Gammaproteobacteria; order Berkiellales; family Berkiellaceae; genus Berkiella. The sequence goes on from CAZCXZ010000212.1 coordinate 2,011, forward strand.
ACCTTCGATCAGGTAATTGATTATCGCGTGGTGGCTCCTTTACGCAATAAAAACAAAATTGACCCCGATGAAGCTTTTGGCGCTGTTGAAGATGATGGGGTTGGCAAGACCAAACTGTTTTTAAAAATCACGGGCACAACAGATAAGTACACCATCAGTTACGATAAAGATGCTGTGAAGAAAAAAATTGCCAGCGACCTAAAAAAAGAAGTTCAGGAATTAAAAGATGCTTTCAAACTAAAAGGCATCAAGAAGAAAAAGGAACTGGAGCTGACAGACGAAGAGTTTGATTGGGAAATTGATAATTGAAATCTTAAAGAGATTTAGCCTTATTCCAATACTCATCCATTTCAGCTAACGTCATCTCTCCCATTACCTTACCATCTTTTGCTGATTCTTTTTCCAGGTATTGAAAGCGTTTAATGAATTTTTTGTTCGTACGTTCTAATGCCTCTTCGGGATCGATGTTGATGAACCTGGCATAGTTTACCAATGAGAAAAGCAAATCACCAAATTCGGCCATCGCTTTTTCATGGTTGATGGTTTCGTTTGCCTCTGTATTGAACTCATTTTTAAACTCCTGCATTTCTTCTTCTACTTTCTGCCATACTTGTTCCTTTCGCTCCCAATCAAAACCTACCCCGCGCGCTTTATCCTGAATGCGAATGGACTTTACTAAAGCTGGTAATGATTTAGGCACACCTTCCAGTACAGATTTATTCCCGGTCTTTAATTTTATTTTCTCCCAATTTTCTTTTACAGTTTTCTCATCATCAGCTACCACATCACTGTAAACATGCGGATGTCTCACGATCAGTTTATCACAAATGCCATTCAACACATCCGAAACATCAAACACACCAGCTTCCGCAGCAATGCGGGCATAAAACACATTATGCAACATTAAATCACCGAGTTCTTTTTTTATTTCTGTCAGGTCTCCTTCTAAAATCGCATCTGAGAGTTCATACGTCTCCTCTATCGTAAGATGTCGAAGGCTTTCCAGGGTTTGTTTTTTATCCCACGGACAATTTTCGCGCAACTCATCCATAATCGTCAACAGGCGATCAAACGCTTTTAATTTGGCTTCGCGATTTAAATCAGGGGCAGAAAGTGGTTTTTTCATGATTCTGTAAACTTAACAATTGAATGAGGTGTTGTATCTTTGTTGTTCAGGAAAAACACAAAAATAGTATGCTGGTATTTTTTCTCGCTCTGGGTGTATTTGCTTTATTCTTCGCTTTAATGTCAGTGAGGTTGCTCTTTGTTAAAAATGGAGAGTTTAGAGGCACATGTGCTACACAAAGCCCATTTTTAGCGAAAGAAGGAATTACCTGCGGGTACTGCGGAAAAACACTAGGTGAAGGTGACCCATGTGGTGATCCAGAAAAAGAATCAAAAGCTGCAGCTATGCCTGCAATTAAAAAGGGTTAAACTAACAGGCCTTTGGCCTTA
>CAZCXZ010000213.1:0-3454 GCA_964502705.1 Uncultured Candidatus Berkiella sp.
GTTATACTTTTCGCAATTTTAACCTGATTAGAAAAAGTAAAATGCCTAGCTTAGAAAATGAAATTGCACGTCGCCGGACGTTTGCAATTATTTCTCACCCTGACGCGGGTAAAACCACCTTAACCGAGAAGCTCCTACTGTTTGGGGGTGCTATTAAGTTAGCTGGTACAGTTAAGGGAAGAAAAGCCGCGCGGCATGCAACCTCCGATTGGATGGCGCTAGAACAACAGCGCGGGATCTCGGTCACGACATCCGTGATGCAGTTCCCATTTAAAGACGCGATTATTAATTTGCTCGATACACCCGGCCATGAAGATTTCTCCGAAGATACCTATCGCACCTTAACCGCTGTCGATGCGGCACTGATGGTGATCGATGCGGTGAAAGGGGTTGAATCGCGCACCATTAAATTAATGGAAGTTTGTCGTTTACGAGATACGCCCATTTTAACCTTTATTAATAAGCTCGATCGCGATAGCCGTGATGGTATTGAGTTGCTCGATGAAATTGAAAAAGTACTCAATATTCGTTGTGCACCGATTACCTGGCCGATTGGCATGGGTAAGTTGTTTAAAGGCGTTTACCATTTACAAAAAGATTGCGTATTGCTGTTTGAGCCAGGAAAAGGCTCGGTCATTCAAGAACCCGAAATTATCCAAGGTCTGGATAATCCATTACTTGATGAAAAATGTGGCATCGTGATTGATGAGTTTCGTGAGCAATTAGAATTGGTGAAAGGGGCAAGCCACCCTTACGATCATGAAGCTTTTTTACAAGGCAAATTAACCCCTGTCTATTTTGGATCGGCAATTAATAACTTCGGTGTGAATGAAATTTTAAATGCTTTAGCCGATTTTGCACCGCCGCCGCAATCGCGCGTGACCGAAACCAGAGAAATTTTGCCAAATGAAACGCCTTTTAGTGGTTTCGTGTTTAAAATTCAGGCCAACATGGATCCACAGCATCGTGATCGCATTGCCTTTTTGCGTGTTGTGTCAGGACATTATGAAAAGGGCATGAAAATTCATCATGTGCGATTAGGTCGTAATGTGCAGATCTCTAATGCTTTAACTTTTATGGCAGGAGAGCGCGAGCACGTTGAAGAAGCATGGCCAGGCGATATTATCGGTTTGCATAATTATGGCACCATTCAAATTGGCGACACCTTCAGCCAAGGTGAAAAACTGAAGTTTCTAGGCGTGCCCAACTTTGCGCCAGAGCTATTTAAAGCTGTGCGCCCAAGAGATCCCCTGAAAATGAAAGCTTTGCAAAAAGGCTTAGTGCAGTTATCCGAAGAGGGTGCAACGCAGGTTTTTCGTCCATTGGATACCAACCAGATCATTGTAGGCGCAGTAGGTGAACTGCAGTTCGATGTGGTTGCGCACCGTTTAGCGCATGAATACAACGTAGAATGTGTTTATGATTCGATTAAAGTAACCACAGCACGTTGGGTTTACTGTAAAGACCAGAAGAAGCTATCAGACTTCAAAACCAAGCTAAGTGGTCAACTTGCTTTAGACAGCGCAGAAGCACTCGCCTATTTAGCACCAACCAATGTCAATTTAATGATGACAAAGGAGCGGTGGCCTGATATAGAGTTTAAAGAAACACGGGAAGTATAAACGCGCTGCGCATGGTTTTGCCATAAATTGCATTTGAGTTTTATCAGCAGCGGTAGCTGCGTAGGAATTTAGCCCCGCGTGTAGGTTTGTCTGAGCAAAGCTCAGACAACCGGAACGTGGGGAAGACAATCAAACTACCTAACCTAGCCGCGGAAGCGGCGCAGGAAAAGAGAATGCTACGCTGCTGCCGCAGCTTAAAATGTGATGGGAGTTTTTTCACCCCACGTTTCGGCCCTTCGCCTTACGGCTACGGTCCTTCACGCGGGGCTAAATTCCTACGCAGCTACCGCTGCTAAGACTTTTAGTAAAAGCTTGTGGAGTAAAAGTCATGGATGACGAGATAATTACAAGACGGTTACGTTTTCAGATCGAAAAAGATCTGCCTAAATATTGGAATGATAACTGCCCTGTAAAAACGCATATCCTCAATTCGATTGCGATCTTAGCCCCGGCGTTTGAGCGATTAGCAATCACCAGCGTCATTCCATTTAAAGATGCGCCAATTTCTGCACATTTAAAAGCGCAACTCTCGGGTTTTATTGGTCAAGAATCAGCACATGGTAGTGAATTTATTCGTTTCAATCAGGTGCTAAAAGGCCAAGGTTACGATACTAAAAAATTACAATCAGGCAATGTGCGTAATTTTAAGTGGTTAACACAAAAGCTCTCTCCTAAAATGCATTTATCCTTAACGCTCGCCGCAGAACATTTAACGGCGATTATTTCTGATTTATTGCTACGAGAACCACAGTGGCTAGCAAAAGCAACGCCTTCAATCGCCGCGTTATGGCGTTGGCATGCCATTGAAGAAATTGAGCATAAAGCCGTGGTATATGATTTATACCAACAAATTGGGGGCGGATATTTTAAACGCATTTTTGGGATGTGGCTTGTTACACAAATGTTGGGCGGTATTTTAGTTGCCAACTTTTTCCATCTCATCAAAAAAGATAAATTACTGTTTAAAATAAGCTTCTGGAAAAAATTACTGAATGTTTGTTGGGGTAAGCCGGGTTTCATACGAAAATTACTCGGATCGTATTTTCGCTATTATTTACCCGGGTTCCATCCTTGGCAGCAGAACAACCAAGCAATGCTAAATGACTGGAAAAAACTGTTAACAAATACAGTGATTGCTGAACAAATGGTTCAAGCATTACAGAAAACCTCAACTTTGGCCGAACAGTAAGTTAAGCTTTGAGTTTATTGTTATCATTGAGGTTAGTATGCGCAAATTGCTCACACTCGTTAGTATGGCTTGCATGATGGGGATCACCTCTGTTCATGCGGTGACACCACCGGATGCTCCACCGGACATTCGTGAAATGGATAAAACCTTAAAAGCCATGGGCAAGCGCTTAGATCAAGCTGAGAAAGATCTAGCCGTGATTAAATCCGTTGGTAAATTTGAAGATCTGCCCGTTGCGCAAGCCATGCTCACCGGTCCTGAAGTGTTGAGCTGGGGGACAGAAAGTGTATTGCAGATTTATAACTACGATTATCTGAATTACCAATATACCTTAAAGAAAATCAAACCCCTGTTTACTGCGGATGGCTATCAATCCTATTTAAAAGCACTTGAAGATTCAAAAAATCTTGAATTAGTTAAGTCGAAAAAATTATTTGTTTCAGCTGTGCCAACCGGTGAGCCGTTTATTAGTAAAGAAGGTGCTAGCGAAGAAGGTGTTTATAAATGGGAAGTGCAAATTCCCGTTATGGTAACCTACAAAAGCACCACGCAACTAGTACAACAACAGGTTAATATGGCATTGGATGTGGTGCGGGTTAAATTAGCCGATTCACGTTTTGGCGTTGCGATCCATAGTATCACA
>CAZCXZ010000214.1:0-3451 GCA_964502705.1 Uncultured Candidatus Berkiella sp.
TATGCGCGATTTAAGATGCTGCAATTCTTCTTCCTTCCATGAAGTCAGTTTAGGTTTCCTTATTAATTATAATACCCTCCAGCATGAGTGTACTTCCTCGAAGGGGCATTTAATGGGGTTAAAACCAGTTTTTAATGCTTTTTTTAAGCGCAATAGTACCATTGTCCACTTATGTTGCCTGGCACAATCGTATAATTTTGTTATCTAGACAACATATTTTGTTGGTCATTTGTATTTACACGATTTTAATCCGCATATACAGGCTGGTATTGAATGGTGACAAAATCAACAGATCCAGGAAGCAAACCAGGCAAAGGAAGCGACAGAGAGCAAGCTAAAGATGTAGCACGGGAAACCATTGTCCAAAATGCATCAAATGTAGAAGAGCCACTACTTGATCTTGGACTGCAGGATCTTGTGGTTGCTGTTCAACTTGACCCAAGTCCTGCCCAGGAAATTTCTGCCTCATTTCAGCAAGCCTTTCTTGATTATGCGAAAATGAGCGAGAAAGAATTCGTAGAAGAAGCGAAAGAAGCGCTTGCCAAAGCCATTGCTGAAAAAGGACCAAATTTTTTAAACTTAGAATTTGAACAATTATTTGATGTAGAATTGCAAGAAGGTGGCTCTGATGCCACTCGTATTGTTGCTAGTGGTAGTGAAGGTGGCGTTAATTCGCTAGAGCGCTTTTTAAGTGTTAGAAATGTTTTCACTTCAGGTGAAGAAGACGAGCTTTATAAGGTTCAGTCACAACCGCAAAGTTTATCCTTTAATACAACCCCTGCGTACCCCTATTCAACACCACCAACGCAAAGCCCTGATTTAAGACCCGATGGCCCACGTGCGCCACCCTTAGATATTCCACCGCCTGCTAACGAAGAAATTAACATTACCGAAACGGCATTAAACACGCAGCCTTCTGTGTTAATTCAAAGTAACATTTTTGTACCGAGCATTTTTAATAATTTCATACCAGCCAGTGTGGGTTCTGGTTTGCTCTCTATGGATGCCTTCTTTAATGTTCCTGCACGGGCGGGTTCAACGGAAATACGAACTTCTACCACCACCACGTTAATCACACCAGAAGGTAATGTTTTTACATTTTATAAAGCAAATGTGGGTGCTAATATTGCGGGTGACTATTCTTATCAGCTCAATAATGCGGTACTACATTTACAAAGCGTCTGGGGTTCGAGCTACGTTGACGTATTGCAAGAAGTGTTTACCGATCGCTTTGTTTATTCCATTACGGATGTCACACTCCAAACAGCAGTGGGTGCCATTAGTGTCTTTATATTAGATGGAGAACCACTGGCAACCGATCAAGCAACGGCAGCTATCACTGAAGCGGATATCCAATCGGTCGGTTCAAATCAGTCGCCGACTGCTGAGCAGTTACCTGGCAGCTTAATTTTCTCACCGAATAATATATTCGGTGCTGATGGTGGTACCGTTTCGAATGTTGTGTTAACTAGCGCAACGTCAAATGGCGTTACCAATGCAACCGGTAGTACTTCAATATTTTTAGGCACGATCACCGTTACCGATAGTGAAGGGAATACCTTTGTTATTGATCAAGCCACGGGTAGTTTCGCGTATAATTTGAATAATGCGTATACCAATATTAATCATCAGCCGACGGTATTGGTGTTTACCTTTACGTTTACTGACGCGGATTTGGATACGATTACGAAAACTATCACCTTCACGATTAATGACGATAATCCGGTTGGCACAGTCACATTAACAGGCGCAATTATTGCTACCGATGAAACACCAGGCGTGCAATCACCAGAGAGCGCAGCAACGGGTTTTCTTGGCCGAACAACGGTACTGCATTCTGCTTTAGTCACAGACACAACGATTTATGGCGCAGATGGCGCAGGAACCAGAGTTTATAATTTAAATGTTGTAAATGGCACGCCTTCGGGCTTTAAAACACCCGACGGCTCATCGGATATTGTCTTATTTAAAAATGGTACGGTGGTAGAAGGCCATGTGGGCACCACTGGCGGCGCACTGGCATTTACAGTAAGTGTCAATTCAAATGGTGATGTTACATTGACACAATATTTGGCTATTGAACACACGCCTGAATCAGGTGCAAACCAACTATCTAATGGTATGACCCCCGGCGTATTAACACTAACCGAAACAGTCACTGATTCTGATGGCGATTTCATTGCGCCAGTTGTTGATCTTGGCACCGTCATTAAATTCTATGATGACGCACCTACCGGAACACTTTCACTTAATTCGGGTGTATTTATTGTTACCGATGAAACACCAGGTATCCAAAGCCCTGAAGTATTAGCAACAGGATTTCTTGGTCAAACCACAGTTTCATATGCATCATTGATTACCGATACCACTATTGCAGGCTCAGATGGTCTGGCTTCAAAAGTCTATAGTTTGGTTGCAACAGATGGCACAGCGTCAGGTTATAAAACCCCAGATGGCTTAACCGATATTGTGCTCTTTAATAATGGTGGTAATGTCGAAGGCCATGTCGGCACCACAGGTGGGCCGCTGGCTTTTGTTGTTCAAGTTAATAGCAGCACGGGTGCTGTTACCTTAACGCAATATTTGGCCGTTCAACACACGCCTGATTCAGGTATCGATCAACAATCAAACGGTATGACCGCAGGGGTTCTACAAATAAGAGCTACCGTAACCGATAATGATGGGGATGTGATTAACCCAACAGCAGAATTGGGTACCGCGATTCGCTTCCGTGACGATTCGCCTACCGGAACGATTTCGTTAAACTCAGGCGTATTTGTTGTTACTGATGAAACACCGGGCGTGCAATCACCTGAAAGCTCAGCAACCGGTTTCTTAGGGCAAACCACCGTAACTTATGCCTCATTGATTAGCGATACGACGATCCCAGGTTCAGATGGTCTCGCATCTAAAGTGTATAGTTTAGTGGCAGTGAATGGCACGGCATCAGGTTATAAAACCCCAGATGGCTTAACGAATATCGTTCTGTTCAATAATGGTGGCGATGTTGAAGGCCATGTCGGCACCACGGGTGGGCCGCTGGCTTTTGTGGTTCATGTTGATAGCAGCACGGGTGCAGTAACTTTAACGCAATATTTGGCGGTACAGCACACACCGGATTCAGGCATCGATCAACAATCAAACGGTATGACCGCAGGGGTTCTACAAATAAGAGCGACTGTAACCGATGCGGATGGCGATGTGATCAACCCAACCACAGAACTCGGAACTGCGATCCGCTTTCGCGATGATTCACCTACAGGAACATTATCATTAAATTCTGGTGCATTCGTTGTTACTGATGAAACGCCTGGTATACAAAGCCCTGAAACATCAGCAACCGGTTTCTTAGGTCAAACCACGGTTTCGTATGCATCACTCATTACGGATACCACCATAGCAGGATCGGACGGCTTAGCGTCAAAAATATTTAGTTTAGTCGTAGTCGATG
>CAZCXZ010000215.1:0-3421 GCA_964502705.1 Uncultured Candidatus Berkiella sp.
TTTGCTTTTTCAAATAAATTTTTAGAGCAGCCATTTTCTCGATGAGAATTAAACGGAACAGAATCAATACCATTAAAAATGGCAGTTAAGTGATCAAAAATCATTTCCTGGTCGCGGTCATTACGACCAAAAGCGTTAAGTAGTTCTTGAATATGTCCATTCATGTTATCGAGCAATTCAGTGATAACATTTTTTCTTGCAACCACATAACATTTTTTCAGCATGTCATGATTATTAATAAAAGCATTAAGCCATTTAACATCATCAGGGTTTATTACGTCTTTAAGTTGTTTGCGTAAAAGTTCTGTTGTTGAATACATCACACCCTGATGTGTATAAACAAAATCAGGTGGTGGAGCAGATAATGTTTTCATTAGGCTTTTTTCCAAAGCGTTCAACTGCTGCAACGTTTCATGACGAAAACTAAGTTGATTGACTGCTCGGATTGCTGAGTTTAAATTGGCTGATTCAAGCTCAAGTGCATGTATTGCAACGATGACATTATCATTGTATATCTGCTTTAATCGTACTTTTTTAAGCACAGCGGTCAAATTCAACAGAGCGACATAACAGTGATTATGTGCATCTTCTGCAAAAATAAATTCATTTTGGCTCATCACCTCTCTGTCATTTTTGAACTGTTCAATTCGATAGCGATAGGTCACCATGTTCTCACGAACCTTCATTAAGATCCTATCTACCTGATACAAATAGGTGCTTGCCGCTAAAATATCCAGATCCCATTGCTTCGTGGTATCCAGATCAAGCTCATTACGGATCTTATTAACGAGCGCGGTGAGCTCATCTAAATGAAGCATGGGATCATCAGTTTGTTTAATAGGTACTGGCAAGTTAAGTAAAATCTCTGTGTCTAGAGATCGTACAAAGAGTGACTTAATTTTTTGCCACCAGTGTTGTTTTGAATTTTTATGTTCTGTCATACATACCATCTTTAATCGAACACAAAGTAAATTCCCTATCTGTACTGGCTACCTCGCCTGTCTCCTTATTGTCTATCTATGATTTGAACACAAAATGTGCCCCAAAAACAAGTTGGCCAGTTGACATATCACCTATCTCATGAGTTCAATAGGAGGTAAGTAAAACTTTTTTATCATTTGATGAGACTAAGAGATAAAGGACCTTTGAAAGAATACGTGTAAGTCTGCATTAAATGGGGAATAGCATGGCCAATGCGATACAAAAGAAAATATCCAAAGCGCTTAATAATAAGAAAAGTCGAGGCCATCAGACGAGTGAACAAATGGACTGGCAAAGCGTGCTTACAAACAGCCCATTTGATGCGCTCATTCCTACCACTGAAAGTCTAGATTTTGAAGCGACTCATGGTGAATTCACTCAGCCTGAAAAGCTGCAACAGTTATTCTCAAAAATAATCGATGTTCTGAAAAAGGAGTACTTCGATCAAGCAAGCAATAAACTAAAACTGCACAAAGCATTGAAGACTATAACGAAAGAAACAGAACATCTCACAGATGATGATCAAGTAACCGTTGCTATTGATCAGTTTTTCGATACAAATAACCATCAACTTTCCCTTTTATATATTAACAGCCAGATTTCACTGGCAATTGCATTTTCAAAATTATCGATCTCGGTTTTGAGTAGAGGCATTAAGAATAAGATAGGCTTTAAAGAAAATAAGGCTGACAACGAGAATATCAATCATCTCCTCAATGAGATAATGGCTCTCGCGCCTAATTTTAACCAAGACTGTAAGTCATGGTTTTACAATCAGATAGCTGATTTCCAAAGCCAAAAACTACATTCCTCCGTGGACACACTAAATGAAGAGCATACTGCATTTTCCGAACCGCTTCTTGAAGTTGCGCATGAACTTGATGAGGAAACAATTAGCAGCCTACTGGTTAATGAAATGGACAATCAGACCGGCCCCTTTAGCAAAACATTAGTAGAGCATTATGTAAACTCTGAGACTATGTCACACTTAAGTCTTGAGCACATTTCAAGAAAACAAATAAGAAAAACCTATAGGGCATTACATAATCAAATTGCCAAGACCCATAAAATGTATCAAGCAAGCAGTAATAGCAGACTACATCAGTTTTGCACCGAGGTAATTAATGCCTATATTGAACAACAGGATTTGACGGAAATATTTTCACCGTCGATGGTTATTAATCTTTGCAAACGCCAGTTTAGAGCTCACAAAGGCTTGATTACACTCTGCCATGAAATCATTGAACTGCGTGAAAATATCAAAAGCTTTTTACATGAACTTAGCTTAATGCCAGAAACAGCCGAGATACAATTCATTCAATCTTTTTTTAATAAAAAACTCGAATCGCCGCTTTATAAAAAGATTGCCAAAACACTTCAGCGACTTATTGAAAAAGAACAATATGGTACTTATAAGCTGTTTTCAATTAACACTATTCAGTATGTCAAAATGCTATTTACCTCGCCTGTTTATGAAAGTGCTGTTTTGACTCAGATTCTACTAAAAAACCCAGCTCTTAATAAACCAATTTCCATTCATAATTTAAATATTATCAAAGCGAATGTAAAGAAAATTGACAAATATTCATACAATAATATGATAAAACGAGAATGCTCCTATTTACTACATACTATTTCTTTTGCAGAAGAATTATCAAAACAATTAGAAAAAGTACGAGCTTTGTGTAAGGCTGATTTCAGCAACGTAGCGACCTATTTAGTGAATCCGTTAGGAAACAAAGAGTACGCTAACCATATCAAGATCAATAATGAAGTAACCATTGTTTCTGAGCCTCTAAATCAATTAATTAATGAAAACAAATTAACAGAAATATTTGCTGATTTAATGAATTACCAAGAACAACTGCAACAACTTGGTCGCTTGCGCATAGAATCTATTCTAAACCCTGAAGACAATGCCTATAATATTAAAATTGAAGAGACATACCAAGCGATCAATATTTTGTATGCAAAGCTTTATGTCTTGATCGACCTTATCGCAGTTGCATCTGTATTATCAAGCGACAATCTGTCCAGCGAGCTTAAATACATCATCGATGAAACACAAAATCATTTAAGTGAAATAAATGAAAGCTTTGTGTATTTAAGCAATATTGCACATGAATTTGGTTACAAAAAAATCAATCAAACAGATATATTCATTTTGCGTACCACCAGGGGAGACTTTTTCTTTAGTAAAGACCGTGATATTTTATCTAATGCTTCAATTGCCATGTTATACAGCTTATCACCACTTGCACTCTTCGATGGACTCATTGAGAAATTTGAAAGTTACAGTGCGGAACAAAAACAGCAATGTATTTTGTTCGTTGAAGACTATCTTCAGTATGATACGCTGCAAATGCTTTTCAGCGCTGTCAATCCAGAAAAAACCGATTTTTACAATAAATTAATCGCATTGCAAAATCTTGCTTCGAAG
>CAZCXZ010000216.1:0-3309 GCA_964502705.1 Uncultured Candidatus Berkiella sp.
ACATCAAGAGATATAAAAATCTTTTTATTGGGGATGCTTGCCATGTTTCTGATCGTAATCATTTACGACTGGAAAGATTTTGTAGCAGGATTTAAAGATGGTTTTAATGGAAGACCTTATTCAATTGAATCAAAAAAATAATCTATGAGTTTATTTGAAAAACATCAGGATACCTTAGTCAAAGCAATTGCAGCTTTGCATGCACGCACATTTTATGCTGCCTTTCCAGAGCATCCGGCTCCCGCCATTTATGGCGAAACAGCTGATGCCGATGGACAAGCAAAGTTTAAAAATTTGTTGGGAAATAAATTTTCGGAACTAAAGCAAACTGGTGAAAGCAGTTGGGCAGGACAGGAAGAGTCGCCTTATCTGCAAGAGCCATTAAAGATTACATATCCTGTTTTTTCAAGCACTGAGTTGGTTGATCGTGCAAAGACCAGTTTTCATGTTTGGAGAAAGATAAACGCGAAAGACCGCGTTGGAATTTTACTTGAATCACTTGAACGGGTAAAGACTCGTTTCTTTGAAGTGGCTTATGCAACTATGCATACAACCGGTCAGGGTTATATGATGGCTTTTCAGGCCTCAGGTCCGCACGCTGCAGATCGCGCTTTGGAAGCAATTGCAGCAGGGTATGAAGAGCTAAATCGTTTTCCTGAAAATGTAGTGTGGGATAAGCCGATGGGTAAATACAGTTTAAAAATTAGTAAAGAGTGGCGCGCAGTGCCTAAAGGTGTTTCGGTGGTGATTGGTTGCTCTACTTTTCCTACGTGGAACTCCGTAACGGGAATTTATGGAAGTTTGATAACAGGAAATGCAGTAATTGTAAAACCACACCCCGGTGCCATTTTACCGATTGCTATTTTCGTTGCTGAGATTCAAAAAGTTTTAGTTGAGAATAACCTTGATTCAACGATTTGTCAATTGGCAGTGGATACGTATGATAAAATGATCACAAAAGAGCTGGCCGAGCATCCTGATGCAAAGTTGATAGACTTCACAGGCAACTCTGCTTTTGGAAGTTACCTCGAAGCACTTCCGGGTAAAACGGTGTTTACGGAAAAGACAGGAGTGAATTCTGTTATTCTTGATTCGGCTGAGGACATTGATAAGACTGCCGCTAATCTTGCCTTTTCAATTAATCTTTATAGTGGACAGATGTGTACTGCACCTCAAAATTTTTATATCCCGGAAGGAGGAATCAATACGCCCACTGGTAATGTTTCTTTCGATCAATTCGCGGAAAAACTTGTAGCCAATATTAATGGCCTGATTGATAACCCCAAGGCTGGCCCATTTGTTTTAGGGGCTGTGCAGAATAAAAAGACAAGTGAGCGGGTAGTGGAGGCGGAAAAAATTCCCGGTAAGGTTTGGTTGAAGTCGCGGTCATTTGAAAACCCCATGTTTAAAAATGCACGTGTTGCTACTCCGGTAATTGTGGAGGTGGATGCCACGAAGCAAGATATTTTTAGTAAGGAATTATTTGGCCCTATTGCTTTGCTGATTAAAACCAAAGACACGGATCAATCAATTCAGTTAGCACAAGCAATGGCTCAGCAGCATGGCGCTATATCCTGTGGTGCTTACACCACTGATGCTGAGGTGAAAGAAAAAATTGCCGATGCAATGGCGTTAGCAGCTACTCCGGTTTCATTTAATCTAACAGGTGGTATCTATATGAATCAGAACGCAGCGTTTTCGGATTTTCATGTTACAGGGGGAAACCCTTCAGGCAATGCAAGTTTCACAAACCCAGAATATGTCACGAAGCGATTCACTTGGGTAGGACATCGGGAGCCAGTAGCTTAACACTTTAGCCTGTATTGCATGATAGATAAAATAGTTATACTTCGTGTTGCGCTGGCCATAATTCTTATTACTCATAGCGCACCCGGTATGTTCGATGGTGGAGTAAATACTTTTGGTGAGCACTATCTGAATCAAATAGGATTTTCTCCCTTGGGTGTGCCGATAGCGTGGGCTATCAAGCTTTCGCATGTTGTGTGTGCGATATTATTGATACTAAACCGGTATATAAAACCAGCCGCTATCATCACCATTCTCATTTTTATAATGGGTATCGTGATGGTTCATTTTAAAGAAGGCTGGTTTGTAGTAGGCGGTGGAAGAAATGGTGTTGAATATAATTTTCTTCTGATCTGTGTTCTATTCTATATCATGTTTCCGAATGGATTTAAAAGGAATGTTTAATCTAAGCCTTTAATTAGCCAACCGTTAATCAACATTGCATTTCCATTAAGCTCAACACTCGTTTTTTGTTGTGTAGGAAACACCTGATCAGTAATAGCATATCGTCCATCTGTTGAAAAAACCTCAATGATCGATTGGTCAATGAATATTCGCACTGAGATTCTATCTGTTTTTGGTAGCACATCAACAGACTCTATACTTGCAAAGTCTTTATTGAAAGAAACGTTTCCAGACTTTGTGCGATCCAGAAATAACTTTCCATTTTGATAGCCAACTATTGTCTCTTCATTTTCTGATTTAAACACTGAAACACTCCCGCCTTCCGGGATTTCAATATCCAGTTCAAAAGATTGACTGGTTAAGCTCTTAAGATCTTTGATTTCTTCACCACGTAATTTGCTTACTTCATCAATTGGTTTTTGAGCTAACCTAAGTCCAGATTCTGTTTCTGTAAGGCTAAGTTCGCGTGGAATCGAAAATGCACCACGCCAAGTTGATGTTGGAACTTGATTAGCGTACGTCCAGTTATTTACCCAACCTATCATAATAGTTCGATTAGGTAGATTGTTAAATACAATCCCTGCATAAAAATCTTTGCCATGTTCTACGTAAAGTGGTTCAGTTTGTTCTGATGTAAAATGAGTTCCATCAAAATCGCCAACAAAGTATTGCATCCCAACAAAATCCGATCCTGCAGGATGACTGCCTGAAAGAGAGAGTACCCATTTTGTTTTATTTGTTTGTCCCTCAATAGGAAGTTGATAGAGATCGGGGCATTCCCAAATTTTTAATGTGTCACCAACATTTCCAAATTCACTTAATAAACTCCAGCTAAGAAGGTTTTTGGATTCGTATAGTTGAACTTTAAATAGATCAGGAACGACCAAAGCCATAACCCATTTTTGCTGAGGTTCGTACCAATAAACTTTTGGGTCACGAAAGTCTTTGCGATCTATATCAAGAATGGGATTCTTGTCATATCGTTTCCAGGATCGTCCCTTGTCATTACTATACGCAAGACTTTGATGTTGTTTTAATCCCTGATTGTCTTTATGGATATTAGACGTATAAATGGCGATCATACAATCTAATATCCAT
>CAZCXZ010000217.1:0-3299 GCA_964502705.1 Uncultured Candidatus Berkiella sp.
GGGCTACTGAAAAGATTATGAAGTACTGCATCAATCTACTTCCTGCATGATTGGCCGCGTGTTAAAATCCACTGGTTCTTGGTATGAAGTTGCCGGTGAGGATCAAAAAAAATATGCGTGCCGCGTACGCGGAAAATTGCGACTTGAAGAATATAAAGAGAGTAATCCCATTGCCGTGGGAGATCGAGTTGAATTTGATCTTGAGGACAAGGAAGGAATCATTTTCAAAATTCTTCCACGCGATAATCACATGCTACGTCAGTCTGTAAAAAGAACAGGTCATTCGAGTGTGCTCGCTGCCAATATTGATCAAATGTTAATAGTTGCCACAGTAAAACAACCGCGCACTTCATTGGGGTTTATTGATCGGGTACTGGTTTCGGCTGAATCCTTTCGGATTCCACAAATTATTCTTTTTAATAAAAAAGATCTTTTGAGTGTTGAAGAAATTGAAGAGCAAGAGTCAATCATTGATTTATATCAATCCATTGGCGTAAATGCTCTGGCAATCTCAGCACAACATGACGAGAGCCTTGCACTCGTTGAAAATATTTTAGCAAACAAAGTAACATTGATTGCGGGCCATTCAGGTGTTGGCAAATCAACATTGCTTAATAGATTGTCCCCTGACTTCAAGCAAAGTACGGGAGCCATTTCTGGCTATTCCGAAAAAGGAACTCACACCACAACGTTTGCTGAAATGCTGCAAGTAAACCCAACTACCTTTATCATCGATACCCCGGGAATTAAAGAATGGGGATTAGTAGATATGGAGCAGCAAGAAATTTCCGATTACTTTCCTGAGATGCGCGAGTTACGGCTCGACTGTAAATTTGGTGCGCGCTGCATACACATCAACGAACCAAAGTGTGCTGTGAAAGATGCATTCGAACAAAATCTCATCGCGCCAAGCCGGTATGATAGTTATTTGAGTATGGTGTTGGGTGAAGATAATAGGAAGTAAATGAGTGGTCGATGCAATACAAAATAGATAATCAAACTCTTGGATACCATAGTGAAGGCGAAACTACAATTGGTGAAGATCACGTATTGCTGCACAATGCCATTGATCTTACCGACCAAATGGACTGGCACAACAAAGGGTTTTCAATTGAAGAACTTTTCACAACGCAATCGAGAATTCTTTTTGAAGAAAAGACCAGACAACTCTTATTGAAGTTCTGGAAAGAGGTTAACCCCTCTATCAACGACCAATTTACTTTAGACCAATACCATCACGTATTTAGCAATCAGGAGGCTCATTTAAAGGTAATTGATAGAACAAAACTTATTTCAGTAGATCACTTTCCAATTAATATTCTGGAATTAGAAAAAAGAATTTCATTCCTGCTAAAAAGAGAACTTAAAGTCCACAATCCTTTCGATGACCAAAACGTATTTCACTTTCGAATTGTGAGACCACAAAGTGGAGACAATAATCCGCTTCATCGCGATGTATGGCTCCCTGACTATAAAGATTGCATTAATTTATATATACCGATAGCGGGTAGCAATTCAAACTCTTCTTTGGTATTAGTAGCGGGCAGCCACCTTTGGCCCGAATCTAAACTTGAAAAAACCAAACAAGGAGCCATCATAAATGGACAAAGATTTAATGTGCCTGCTGTTACAAATATTTTTGAAGAACCTGAGTTTGTTAGACCAAATCCAAAGCTAGGGGAAGTTTTACTTTTTTCACCCTACCTGATTCACGGTGGATCCATAAATCTAAATAAAGATTTAACCAGGATTTCTATTGAGATTAGACTGTGGAGTAAATAAGTCTACACTGAATTTATTCAAACCGTACTCTGTGGTAAATTTCTCTAATTCGTCCTAGCGGAAACTTGAAAAAGTTTAAGAACTGCATAAACTTATCTCTAAGAGTAACTCTTCCCAAGGTCTTAAGGAGTTCAAAAAAGAGTCTTGCTTCTTCATTGTTTTGAGAAAAAACTGATTGCCGGATCTCATACCGTATTCGAAGTAAAAGTGCGGCAAGGTCCTGTTCATCTCTATTTAATTCAATTGCCTTTTTACAAACCAAATACGTTGAATATAATTGTCTATCACCAGACTTATACCAGCCGGATGACATTGAAGTACCTGTTCTTCGAATCTTAGTCAATGATTCCTTGATATACCCATAGGTAAACAAGCGTGACGATCGCACCCAGAAATCGAAATCTTCATACGAGAGCGATTCGTCATACCCACCTAGTGTATCAAGCACTTGCCTTCGTATCATCATAGTCGGGCTTGGGATAAAGTAGGTTGTTAATACATCTCTATAAACATCTCCCTGCGGAATTCTGGAAATAAGTCCTTTCCGAAAAAGGTATTCGAAATGATCACGCATAAACTTACCCTCCGCATTGATATACATTGCATTAGAAAACACAACACCTAACTCTGAGTCGTTACTTTCGAAAAACGAAACTTGTTTTTCAACTCTTTCAGGCATCATCACATCATCCGCAGCTAAATCAACACAGTATGAGCCCGTGGAAATGCCAAATGCCTTATTAAACGTTTTACAATACCCAAGATTAGCTGCATTGATGAGCAACGTAGTTTCAGGATGTTTCGAAATCCAATTCTTAATTACTTTCACACTGCCATCCGCACTGCCATCATCAATTACAATTAACTCAATGGATTTATAGGTTTGACTAACCACAGAGTCCAGGGCTTCCTCAACAAACTTTGCCTGGTTATAGCAAACACAGATAATGGTTACAATCGGGGAGTTCATCACAACAACTTTGCAAACGTTAGTTTTTTATTAGTAACGCCCCCAATACTTTTTTTAAAATGTAGTAATGATTTGTTTACATGCCCGTTAATCATGGACGTTCCCAAATCAATCATTTTATATTTATGCTGAAAGGCAAAATCATAGATTCCCGAAATCAAAAAAACCACAGGACTGATGCGGTTGTGCACTTTTGCATGAGCATAGTAAAATGTATAGAGTACATCTTTGCTCACACGAATTACGATAGCTGCCGCTGAAGTTTCGTCTTGTGTTCCAACTTTAAAAAACAACAGTCGATTGGGGAAGGTAACTACTAATTTTTTAAATCAGGCAGGGTCATGGATAGAGATTGTTGTCTCTCTTCCCTGCAGGATGCGATGAATTGGTACAGGCTATTCAACTCAGATTTATTCACTTTCGAAAACTTAAAAACATTTTCTGCTTTCCTTAACTTTTGTAACTCTGAGATTTTTATCTTTTGACTAAATGGTTTTGCATCTAACTGAATAATGCTTGAAACTTCTTCGGAAACCCCAAATCCCGA
>CAZCXZ010000218.1:0-3257 GCA_964502705.1 Uncultured Candidatus Berkiella sp.
GGTATCAATGAGTCCTGGACAAATTACATTCACTCGATATCCATTATTACACCATTCGATAGCCAAGGCTTTGGAAAGTGTAATCACAGCTCCTTTAGTTCCTGAATATACAGATGCAAGTTTACTTCCTACCATACCCAAAACAGAAGCCACATTGATGATGTTTCCACCTTCTTTTTTATGGTGTTTATAGTATGCTTGGCAATTGCGGAAAACACCTACATAGTTTGTTTGAACAATATTTTGTAATTCGTCTTCTTTGAATCCTGAAGCAGGAGTGTTGGTCGCGATCCCCGCATTGTTGATGAGCGTATCGAGCCTTCCGTGTTTCGTTTTGATTTGACCAATGACTTCGAAGGCAGCTCCTTCATTACGAACATCGAGGACAACTCCATTAATCCCTTCTTTGGCCATCCATTCAATGGATTCAGGCCTAGATCCTGCCCCATAAACAATAGCACCGGCATCTCGAAATCCTAAAGCCAAAGTTTTTCCTATACCGCGGCTCGCACCGGTGATTAAAATTGTTTTTCCTTTTACATCAAACAAACTCATTTTACCTCGTGATTGGAAGGATAACAATCGCTAGCTTGAGGTTTTGTGTCTTCCAAAAGTTTTTTATAATCTAAAGTATTATCGTCCCGAACTAAATCTCTTCTTATGTAGTGTGTTCCTTTATCATAATAATCCGCTACGGGATTACAATCTTGGATGTCTTCCGAATAACCTCGTTTACATCCAAAAATCAAAACGAATGCCCATAAAAAAATAGCCAAAAGTCGAGGACTCATCATTATGAAATGAAACAATATCCCGTAAGGAATAGCAAGAATTTGTTTATACTCAAATCGACTTCACCCAGGCGAATCCAAATCCTAACGGACCTTGGATTCCAATTTCGGGTTGAACCAGCAAACATAGATGAGACCCAAAACCTGGGAGAGCTCCCTTTAGTTTATTTAGAACGAATGGTTCACTCTAAATTGGGTAATCAAGGGAATGAAAATAATCTATATTTAGCTGCTGACACCATCGTGGTCTTTCAAAATGAAATTTTACACAAGCCAATTGATTTGGAGGATTCCATTCACATTCTAAAAACACTTTCAGGAAACAAACATTCTGTCTTTTCGGGAGCTGGTATTAGAACAAATGCAACAACTGATTTCTTTTATGAAGAAACCATCATCGAATTCAAAAATTGGAAGGAAAAGGAAATTAGAGATTATATTTTGCGATGCAAACCTTTTGATAAAGCAGGTTCTTACGGAATTCAGGATGAGAATGGACCTGTGTTTTCGAGGGAAGGGTCGTATACAAATGTTATGGGATTCCCACTCCGAAGTTTTTTTTCACGTTCCTCGGTGTGGTTGCCTTTCTGGGGAAAGTCTTAGGCGTAGATGTTGACTAAATTTCCTGGTTTGTAAGAAGCTTTTGCTTCGGGACTCGTTTGAATCTCTGCTGCTTTTTTTTCTGTTTCACCGGAAGCATATTTTGGTTGGTAGGAACGAGATTGAATCGCTTCTACTTGTTCGACAGCTTGGGTATTGTATGTGGGGGACACATACATATACGGTTCGCCTAGCCCTGAAACTCTTGCCACATTACTTGAGATTTCCATAGTATGAATATCGCCCTGATCCTAACGAAAGATTAGACCGGTTTACAGAAAATGGAAACAAAAAAATCGCAAGCAAGGGAATTTACCTCTCTTTTCCAACTCTTCAAAACCCAAATCTCGAATTTACCCCAGTTTTTTGCCTACTCGGGAGAAGACTCCTATGAATTTGAGCTCATCATTGATCATTACAAAGAAACCCTTTCCAAATCCGCAGGAACTTACGAAATCATTCTGATTGTTTCTGAATCGGGAGAACAGGCAAAACTTTTCGCTGAACTATTCACACCGGATATGTTTTATCCACGCAAACTGATCATAGTCAAACAAGCAACGGCACTTTTTAAACCGATTCTTGATACAAAGTCTGCCCAGGAATGGAAAGACTTTGCTTCCGGATTTCGTAAGAATATTACTTCTGTATCCGATGAAATTTTTCTATTAGTTCATTACGATAGTAAAGACATTCCGCAGAGTTTGATCCAACTCTTTCAAAGCACTCTTAACTTTTATAAAACAAAATTTTTATACCCAAGTGATTATCCAAAAGTATTCAAAGAAGTTTGTGACCAGGAACAAGTACATTTTGAATCCAATGCTGCCGATGAATTCATACATAGAATTCCTGCAAACGTGGGGGCTTATCTAAAGAGTGTTAAAAAATTAAAACAATACTTGCATCGTTCCAAATTTACAATCGAAGATGTAAACGCAGTTCTATTCAGCCAAAATGAACTCAATACCAACACCATTGTTGAATCTTTAATTCAAAAGCGAAAGGTAGATTTTTTCAAAGAGTTCACAAAATTTAGTGATCAAAACTCAGAAATACTTAGTTTTCTCACAAGGCTCACATACAAATTGGATGAAATTCGTAAAATCAAAGTCATTCGCTCAAGGCATAACGGTGAAGTTCCGATTCCACTTATGGATGAACTTTTAAAAACAGGAAGTTATTCGGACGCTAGAAAAAACTTTGTCAGACGACAATTGGTTTCTGATTCTGCCCTATTTACAGATAAAATTTTAGATCAGTTTTATGACCAAGTGATTGAGATGAATATTAAATTTAAATCGGGACTTCGGGATGAAGAAGGTAAAAACTATTTTTTACAAAAAATAATGCACTTGTTTTCTTTACTTCAAGAAAGATCTTCCAATTGATATTCATGAAGTTTGCGATATAAATTTCTTTCCGAAATTCCGAGTAACTTAGCTGCTTTTTCTCTATTTCCTTTTGTATAAATCAAATTTGCTTTGATGATTTCTTTTTCGTAAACTTCCAAACTAATTCCCGGCTTTACTTCCAATTCGGATAATTGATTCTCAAAAAAATGAGAAGGAATTTGTTTCCAATGTAAATGTTTTCCAGAAGAAAATCCTACAAGTGCAAATATCATATCCTTGAGTTCAGAGATATTTGAGGTGAAGGTTTTGTTTTTGAAAAATACAAAAAACTCTTCTTCAACACCTGTGATTTTTTTATTTAAAGCTTCATTTGCTTCCGCTAAAAATTGTGAAACAAACTGCGGTAATTCGGAAATTCTTTTTTTGAGATTGGGAAGTTCAAAACGAAAGGATTTTAATTGGTCATAAAATTCAGCATATACATTCTTTTGATTTAGAATTTCGAGTTCAT
>CAZCXZ010000219.1:0-3168 GCA_964502705.1 Uncultured Candidatus Berkiella sp.
CCCTCATTTTGGAACAGAAGAGTATTGGTTGAAAGAAACCTTAGACTTGGAATCAGCTAAAAAAGATTTGGAAGAACAGTCGAATGAAAGTAAAACCGATCTGACAGACACAGAACCTGAAATGACAAATAAAGATTTTTTTTGGGATTGGGAAAACTGAGTTATTTATTTAAGTAGATGCGATAATGCAACTGCAAGTGCGTGAGAAACATTCAGAGAATCAATTTGGTTTTTCATCGGTATGTAAACTAATTGATCAGATAGATCGAGAACTTTAGGATCTACTCCTTCCGCTTCATTGCCAATGACCAATACAAAATTATTTTGTTTACCTATTTCATAAATAGTCTTTGTTTTGGCTGATAAACCGACACCATCCCTTGGAAGACTAAGTGATATAATCTTGTTTCCTGATTTTTTTGCAGAAGTTAATGTTTCTGTTAGGTTAGGAATACGAACCAATTCGATTTGAAATAAAGAACCCATGGAAACTCTCACACTTCTTCGGAGATAAGGTGATGCTGATTTGGAATCGAAAAGAACCGCTCGAATTCCGAATGCTGCTGCTGTACGCAAAATAGATCCAATATTTTCGCTATCGACGATTGAATTTACTAATAACATCGGTGGTTCAACATCTGAAAAGGAATTCCATTTCTGAAAACCTACTGCCATAAATCCCTGATGGACTGAAAATCCGATAGTCTCTTCAAATACGGATCTATCGGCAACAAAACACTGGTTAGGATCTGTGAGTTTAGATTGGATTAAGTCTTTATGTTTCTCCCAATATTTGGGCATACAGAACACAGACTCCACTCTGAGAGAGGAATGGAGGAGGCGGACGGCTGTTTTTTCGTGATCAGCGATGAACTTTTCGGATGGATCTTCCTTTGCCTTAAGGAGTTGGTAAGCAGAGAGTCTTGGATCCTGTGGGGAGTGGATGATTTGCATTATGTCTCATTCCCCCGAGGAAGCCCCCACCCTGAATAGGGTGGTGGAGGCGGGCTTGTGGGTTTGTCCCTGAACTTCTAACACAAATTGTTATTTCCTTCAACCAAAGATTAGATTTTCAATAATATTCTTCCAGAAAGTTCATGTTATTGAAACTGATACTTTGATTGGACAAATCCATTTGCATAGATCAGGGTTTGGATGTGTTTTAATTTGTATTCCAGTTCTAAGTTGCCAAACAGAGGTAATCCCGATCCGAGTAAAACAGGGATTCTCGTGATGGTAATTTCATTTAATATTTGTTTGTTGATAAAGGATTGAATCAACTTCCCTCCATCTACATATGCTGTTTTGATTTGTTTTTTCTCTAGAATGAAAGTTAAATCTTGGAGCGTCCCATGGAAAACGGAAATGGGATGATTGGAATCGAAGTTGTAATGAGGATTGTTCGTCAAAACATAAACAGGAATCGATGCAAAGGGATATGATTCAAAACTTAATACTGTTTCAAAAGTAATTCTGCCCATCACAATGCAGTCGATCCCTTGCATAAAGGAAGTATACCCCAAGTCATTATTTTCCAATATATACTCATTCGATGTTAACCAGTCGAGTGATCCGTCAGATCTTGCTATAAATCCGTCTAAACTACTTGCAATAAATGCTTTATATTGTATCATAAAGATAAGTATCCTCTACGGTGTAGAATGAATATTTCTACACCGTAGAAATGGTTGGTTAAAAATGAAACAAAAAATTATTCAAACAGCTTTGAAAATTTGTGAAAAAGAGGGGTATGATTCATTTAGTATGCGGAAATTAGCAACAAAATTGGCACTAGATCCAATGGCAATTTACCATTATTTTGAAAACAAAGACTCCCTGACCAACGCTATGGTGGAACAGATTTTTCAACGATTTGAAAAAGAGGTTGCGGTTACTTATAAAAATCCTAGAAGAAATTTAATAGGAATATTAGTAGAATACTGGTTACTATTTATAGAATACCCGGGGCTGTCCTTTT
This sequence comes from Uncultured Candidatus Berkiella sp., assembly GCA_964502705.1. Lineage (GTDB taxonomy): Bacteria > Pseudomonadota > Gammaproteobacteria > Berkiellales > Berkiellaceae > Berkiella. Next base: position 1,979 of record CAZCXZ010000219.1, read on the forward strand.
TTTTGATAAAGAATTCTTATGATAGTTTTCCATCGGTCATTTCGCTCAACCACACCCTTCAAACTTTACTCAAGACAATCTATCCTGAATCTGATGAAAAGAGAATATTAAATATTATTATTGATTTTATTCATGGGAATGCCCTTGCTTCTCACTCTCTAGGAAAAGGGAAAACAAAAGGGCTAGCAGTTCATTCAAATAAGAAAGAATTTGAATCTTCATTATCCTATCTTTTGGATTTATTTAATTAATGGATTTGAGCAATGACTCCTTTTCGGTTGAACCATGTTTGAACTATAGTTCACGTTTTGATTGAAATCTACCTAAACCAACCACCTAATGATGGTTTTAGGAGACTTATTTCTCCGCTTTATTAGTAAATTTCATTAAGTCTTAGCTATTTGTAGTTGATTAAATTACGCGAAAAAAAAATATTTATTTAGAATTTCGGAATTTCCCCAATCAATGAACATTGACCCTCGAACAGTTGTATTTATTAACATAATTGGATGTCTATTGATGTCGGGTGGCCTTTGGTTTGCTGCTCGGGGTTATTTCCAGAGACTTCGGTTTGTAAAAGATTGGTCAATAGCAACACTGTTACAGGCCTTGGGGTGGATTGTTATGGGAGCTCTAAGGGGTGTTATACCTGATTGGGTGTCTATTAGTGCTGGTAATTCTCTCATTTTATTATCATTGGTATATTCTAATAATATAATACTTTCCATGTTTGAAAAAAAATCAATGTGGAAGTCTGGAATTTTTTCGGTCATTCTAGTTTTCGTATTACTGGTCTTACATCAATTTTCTGACGTTGCACCTAAATACAGAATTTCTTTAATTTCCTTTGCGGCTGGACTGCAGCTTACTTTGTCATCCAATACTATTTTGTCTGCAAATAGAAAGTCACTTTTGTCGAGCCGATTTACTGCGATATTCTATTTGTCCTGCGGGATATTTTTATTCCTTCGCTCCTTCTATTATACTTTTGCAGATGTTTCCGTTTCCCAAATTGCATTTGGAAAAGGACCGATTCAGGATATAACGTATCTGTTTTTTTATGTAACATCGGTAATGATGACATTCGGTTTTTTGATGATGTGTATAGATATATTCATCAAAGGCCAAGAAGAAAGTGAACAAAAATATAGGCTACTTGCGGAAAATACTACAGATGCTATCTGGGTATT
>CAZCXZ010000220.1:0-3125 GCA_964502705.1 Uncultured Candidatus Berkiella sp.
GGGGAAGGAGGATTTGGAAGATAGAATAAAGGGAAAAAAATCGTTTTCCCCCTTGGTACTTTTTCCAAATCGTTTGGCCTTTTGAATCATCTTCGACACGAATGATTTTATTGAATTCACCCACTCCCACAATACCCAACATTCCTTCATTTAAGGTTTCTGCCTCGTTTTGCGTTTCGATTTCTATTGTGTCTTCTACAGGTGCTCCCTCTGTTGAAACATCCACTACCTTGGTTTTTTTGGAGAGAAGAATCATGTCAAGGATCATTCCAGCCTTACCTTTGTAAGCCGTAGACCAATTTTCTCCTTCGTCTTCCGAGAGAAGAATGTCACCAAGAGAAGTAAGAATAAAAATATCGAAATCTTGTTTTTTGGGGGAAGTAAACACCCAGACCCTTTCATAAGAATACTTTCTGTGGCTTAAGTCGTTCCAGGTATAACCACCATCAGTGGTTTTAAAAATGGCTCCACTATCTCCCACTAAGAACCCTACATTTCGATTGAGGAATGCAATGTCGTTTAATGGTTTTTGAGAAATCTCTTGTGGGAAAAAGGTAGTCCCTCCATCGCTTGTTTTCCAAAGTCTGCCTTCACGGTCTAAAATAAATCCGTCTTTGTCAGAAAAGAAACGAACGCGGATCGGTGTAATCGCAGGGTCTGTGAATCGTTTGATTTCTTTAAGCGTTTTGCCAATTTCATACCGCAGTGTTCGGGTATCTTTGGTTAGGATGAAAAGTGTATCATAGTCAATCGCACCAAAGTCTGCCACTGCGATTCCTTTTAAGGAATGGAGTTTCCAATTTTTTCCTAAATCATTGGAATATAAAAAAGTTCCTTCTTCCGAAATGGAAAATAAATCATCACCAATGCTTCGAATTCTAAAAAAGTTTTCTTTGGATATGTCTGGTTTTTTGCATGTTCCCGTTTCGACGGTGTCGAAATCTACACAAATCATATTTTCAAAATCGATACTGGAATTCGGAATGTAAGATACTGCTTTGTTCAATTCCTTGATGGTTCCAATATTTCCTTTTTCGCCGGCCACCCATATTTCTCCGTGTTTCGTTGAAACAATTGATTTTAAATGAGGAGAACGAACTGAATCTGATATTTTATCGGTAATGTTTTTCCCTACCACAAATAGGAGAGGGCCAAAGGAGATGAGAAAGAAATAAAATACAAATTTATTAATAAAATTTCGGTGTAGGTCAATTTTCCAAATGATATGAAAAGCTTTTTCGAGAGATCTTAAAACGGCTGTAGCAGAGAAGATAAAAACAACAAATCCCACTGCGCCAATTTGGGAAGCAGTTGAGATAATATCTGTTAGGGTATCAAGATATGGAGTGATATCAAACTGAATATTATTTCGAAGAAGGTAAGAATTGATTTCATCTACCATTTCCCCTTGCCTGGTTTGGATTCCAGAAGCCACTGTAATTAGCGCAAGGGCAACCGTCAAAGTGGGAATGAGAGTGACAATGGTGGTATAGGCAAGGCTTGACCCGATGATAAGGCAATCGTCTTTCATAAAACGATGTACCGATACAAGCAGAACACGAATACTTAAGATGAGTTTTCGTTTCCAACCATCCACTTCTGGAATAACAGTCAGGCGGACAAGTAAGGGTGGTTTGGTTGTATCATTCATTTATGTTTACCTATTTTTTAAAAGCGTACAAAACGTAACTGGAAGTGATGGGGAATCCTTTCCTTTTCCATTTGGATTTACAATGGTAATACGAAATGCGAATCCATTGGAAGTAATCCTTCCAATTTTTGAAAGAACCCCTTGATTTTTGCAGTTTGGCTACTAAAGGAAAATCCACTCCGAAGTAAGATACAAAACGACTAAAACCAAGGTTCGTCAATATTTTTTTTAAGATGGTGTCTGAGTAATAAAAAACATGGCCAGGCATGTAGTAGTGATACTTTGGTCCTTCATTTTTGGCCTGCCAACCATCAAAATTGGCCGTTTGGAGGAGAAGGAGGCCCCCAGGTTTTAGAATACGGGAAAGTTCTTGGAAAAAAAACTTTGGATTTTCTATATGTTCGATCACTTCCACCATAGTGATGACACTGAAGTAGTTGTTCGGAAATTTTGCATCTTCTAAACTTCCGTTAAAAGTAGGAATTCCTTTTTCATTCGCATAACGAGAAGCATATTCTGAGATCTCAACCCCTTGGACTTGGAATCCTTCATCCCTTGCTGATTCTAAAAATCCTCCAAAAGAAGAACCAATATCTAAAAAGTTTCCCGAAGGTATAAACCTCTGGATGTTGCGAACCCTTGCTATCCAAACATACGATGAGAATTTTTTATTTTCTCTTTCATCGATATAGGTATAGTCGGCTTTGCCTTGGTAATAGTCTTGTCCATACAATTCTTTTTGGTCGGGTCGTGGATAGAGGGCTTGGAGTTTACAATGTTTGCATTCCACAATCGACAACCCAAAATATTTGCCTGTGGTTTTATATAAGGGATGCCAATCACAAAGATGGTCGAGAGGGCATTCTTCGTTCAAAGAAAGGTTTTGATTCATTATTTTTGTGCAAGGAAAAACCAGTGACAGATTCTTTCTTCCAATTTACCAAGGGGAGTTCGTTCTGAATACCCGATGGATACATGCGAAAAAATCGAGAGGAATTCTTTTAAGGCGTCGAGGGAATAAGTTTCCGCATAACCACCGTTAAGATCGATTAAATTCATTTTTCCTTTGGAAAGACCCAGATGGGTATCTCCATCGGCACGAATGGAACCGAGTAAATACCCCCCCGTATCCAAAGAGGAATACAAAGAAGAGAGCAGTTTTTTTGCATCCTCCCTTGGGTTGTAATGAAAGACTCCCCAACTCACAATCAGCCCAAATTCGTTGGGTGAAAAGGGGAGGTTTGTATCGGGTGTATGAATCCACTGAATCGGAGACGGATCCCCTTGTAATTGATCAATGGTAGTTTTTGCAGTGTCACATGCAGTCACCTGGTAACCTTCGTTTTGAAGGAGATAGGAATGTCTACCGGAACCACAACCAAAATCGAGGGCCTTTTTGTTGTTAGGTTGGATTCGGGAGAGTAAACGAACTAAATTTTCATCGGGAAAGGCCAATTTTGATTTTGGTCTTTCA
>CAZCXZ010000221.1:0-3107 GCA_964502705.1 Uncultured Candidatus Berkiella sp.
ATAAAAACGGATAGGATTTTCCATACAAATCGTCCGCTGGCAAATCCAGAGGAACCGTATAGGGTGTATGCGTTTTGGCAGTTGCTGTAAAACTTTTTTCCGAACTAGACGCTGATATACCTAACGTCTGATTCGGCGGATTGATTCGATAGGTTCCCGTCTCCCAATTGAAATAGGAGGTACTTTGAATCGTGATGGCATAGGATACACTATTACTTGTTAAACTAAATTGATTTAGATTATCATCCGCCTGATCATCGTAAGATCGAAGGTTCGTTCCTACTGAAACTAATTGGGTGTTATTAAAAAAAATCAAATTCTGAAGGATGACGAGTTTTTCCGCTTCACTATTTCCCACTGACCCGAAGCTGCAGTGGGAAAAAAGGAAACCAATGATAGAAAGAGAAATCCATTGATTAATCAATCGTTTCATCAAAAGGGACTCGCAAACTTCGGATTGGTCAAAAACTCTTCATCTGTAAGTGCCAATAGAAAATTCACCATATCGTCTCGTTGTGAATTTGTTATCGTAAATGTTTTTATTAGTGTAGTATCCTTGGCACTATGCGCTTGACCACCAGAACGGTAATGATCCACCACTTGTGTGAGTGCATCTCTGGCACAATCAACTTTTGTTTTCCCGGCAGCCGCACCAGCAGCTTTATCTGGATTATTTGCATCCGCACACATAAAAATCCCATCATGCATATAAGGATAGGTGACTCCAATATTACGTAGGGACGGTGCTCTGAATTTTCCAGTATCAGATGCGACACCAGTTAAATCAAATAACCCTCGTTTGTTGCTTGGAACACTGGCGTAGTATGCATCATTGTGGATTCCATTGCTATGATAAAAGAATTCTTCTGTAGCCCCACCGTGAAAGGAAGTGTCCGTAAAATTAAAACCGCCATGACAATGAAAACACTCTGCTACTTCTCCATTAAATAGGTTAAGACCGCGAATTTCGGAAGCAGTGAGAGCAGATTTATTGTTTCTAAAATTATACTGATCAAACTTAGAATTTCCTGAAATCATTGATCTTTGAAAACTCGCTAAGGCAAATCTCACATTCTGTTCATTAACAGCAGCATCAGCATTACCAAATGCATTTCGAAAAAGAGTCTGGTAAATAGATTTTGATTTTAGTTTATCAAGAAAGGAATTGGAAGACAAACCAAGTTCAATTGGACTTTCTCCAAACATAGGAGCACGAGCCTGAATTTCCAAACTCGTCATTTTGGGATTACTCCAAGTGAGTCTCGGCATATAAGCCACATTCGATAAATGTTGTGCATTTCTGGGATGAGCATCGCTCGTGATCCCAGTTGGAAAATCCTTTCCATCTGCAAATGCCAACGATTGAAAATGACAACTAGCACATGACATCGTTTCATTTCCCGAAAGTGACTTTTCGTAAAACAAATGTCTGCCGAGTTCGACCTTAGATTTTGACATTGGGTTATCTGAAGGAACATTCGGCACAGGAAAACCAGGAGGCAAATCCCAAACCCAATCGGAAGCATTGGCTAAAATTCCAAGAGCTGCGAGTAACATATCTTGGTTGTTTTCTTTTTTTTGGAATGGCAAAACATTACATCCAAAAAGAAAACTAAAAAGAGTGATGAAAGGAAAACTATATGACTGCATAAAAAATATCCTTTTAAAACTCGGTCGCTACCATAAAGTAACAACCGAGGTAAAACAAATTATTTGAGACTAAACACTCGTTGTGTGATAGAGCTATCAACTGCTCCACTACTAATATTCAATCCAAAAGCTTGGACTAAAGTATCGCAAGGTGCCGCGGTTCCCGGCATACACATACCCATAGCACCATACGTATGTCCGTTTAGTAACTTATCTACATCAAAAGAAACCTTTTGATTATTTGAATTAAATTGGCCAGTCAGTTGGATTGATGCTCTAAACTTTTTAGAACAATTTCCATAGTTAGGTGCCCCGCTACAAGTTGTAGAGCCGACATGTAAGCTGGTCCAATCTGTTCCATTATAAGTAAACTCAATTTTGGAATGTTTGTATCCACCCGTCCAAGACCAATACATGGCTCCATTGTTTAAAGGGGCTGCTTGATTAGTCCGATCTAAATGGTTCAAAGCCTCAGGAACACCTACTGAAAATTGTACCCCAGTATAACTTCCCGCAGGTGCCGTACCAGCCACCTTTGTATTTGTTTCTGTTGTCTGAGTTGTTTCTAAATCTACAAGTGCCACTCCATTGGATTGCCAAACATTGTCAGTAGACAAAGTCACATCTACGGTAGTTCCATCTGCTTTCACTAATTTCACTTCGGATATATACAATCTAAAGTCACGAAATTGAACGGTTCGGCTATCCGCAGTGATATTTGAGCCGGTGACTAATGTTTGCCCATTGGCAAGCGCCTCAAAGTTTAGATTCACAGCTTGTGGAATGGCCAAGGCCAACAAAGCCAATGTTTGGTTTTCATCTGATTTGGAATTCGGATCACAGGAAATAACTCCTAATACCGAAAGGAAAATAAAAAACTTCTTAAATATGTTCATAAATACCTAATATTCTAAAATACGATTGTTGTTTTGAATCAGTAGATAAAGAAATCATCTACTGATATACTTAATTGTAGTTAAAGAAGTCTAGGTACGAGGTGGTCGGAGTAAAGTGGGGATTTTTCCATCCAGAAGAGTGGAGGGAGACTCATCAATTGTATAGAAAATCACAGCGGGAACAGCAAAACCTAAAGCTAAATTTGGTCTATCCATCGTTTGGTGGTGGGATCTTAAAGATAGCGCATCCTTTTTTTTCTTTTTGCAAGAACAAAGATGGGCCTCGCCATCTTTGGCATCATGACAACTGGGTTTGAGGGCGAGTTCTTTTGTGATGCCGTGCTCATCCAAATGGGCCGTTGACACAGAACTGTCCTGACCTTCGGAAAAGAGTTTGTCTTCCGCATTCCCATGTTTTTCTTTTTTCGAACCATGGTTGCAATGGCAAATTTTGGAATTGGACTCTAGACAATACCCAAGAAGCCCACTGCCTAAAAATAGGAATTGGGTGCAAAGGAATAAGGCTAGGCTACCGGCGATCCACCGTTTGCAGAACATCTA
>CAZCXZ010000222.1:0-3009 GCA_964502705.1 Uncultured Candidatus Berkiella sp.
AATGGCCAACGAAAACTCTAGTTTAGAACTGTGTGCTTAACGGGGAAGTCTACGATACGTTATACCTGATCCCTTTTTTGATCACCTTTGTCGCGGCAGCGACAAAACAAACCAGCCCCCCATTAAGGAGCAACTGCGAAGCAGATGCGACGGTATGGTGGGTAAAGGAAACCACAACAAAACATCACCGCGGACCTGTCCGGCGTTGCCTCTTAGTGAAGACTGAAGAAGTGAGAGAATTGTATGCCTTCCGATTTCGCATCAAAAGAAGCGCTCACTGAGCATGTGCAAAATTTGTATTTGCAATGGCAGCAGCGCTATTTAGACCAATTTTTTAATACAATTGACAGATTACCTTCTTCTTCTTCGTGGACGAGGACTATTGTCAACATCTTCTTCTGAAGAAGAAGATGTTGATGATGAATAAACATAGTCTTCGTCACTATCACTATTGTAGTTAGCATCAACGCCTGCATCCTCATAATACTTTGCTAAATGCGGAGGTAAAGGCTGTGCTTGAGCTTTTTCTTGGATATAAGCAACACCTTCAGTTGCCCAGTGATAAACACCTGATGCAGCTGCACTTAACCCTCTAGCGCCTAATTCTACTGTTCCAACAGCTAAATTATACAAAGCGTTATTGATGGCTCTTCTTACAAATGCTCCTGGAGCTCTAGGATACAAATCCCATTCTGAAATTCCGTGAATGTCATTACCGTTACCATTTAACATAATTCACCATTTTGTTACATATAAAACATGTGCCCATGATATACAGCATAAAATTTGTGACAATAAGATTATGATAATTGGATGAAATAAGAGGACAGACGTGGACCAATGATGAAAAAAGGGGTCAGGTATACCGGCGACCGGGTCGCCGGTATACCTGACCCCTTACGCTTAAACTTATGGTATTGGTGATGTTGTTGATAAGTAACTTCTTTTTTTATTATGGGTTTGTGAAGTTTGAAAGAAGGTATAATGAAGAAGTTTTGTTTGCAATATCTTTTGTAGAACTGAATTGCAATTTACTTTCAAAAAAAATAATTGATCCTTCTAAGATAGTTAAAGATCATTGATTTCTCTTCTTAAGAATTTCATGCGCCTCTTCCGCCTTCGTTTAAGCTATAGAGATTACGGATAGAAGCGCATTAGACCGCCCTCGCGGTAATTGTCTCGCGTTGTTCTCAAATCTTACTCGATGCTAGAAGCCAAAGGGGTCAGACCCTGAGTTATCGCCATTTGGCATGTTATCTTAGGCTTATTTACACGCTTTACAGTATTGCCGAGGGGATACGAAAATGTTGCAAAAGCAGTAGGTGAATTATTTGCTATTAAAGGCCAAGCGGACGTATCGGAAGCCAAATCAGAATCCTTTATAAGTAATGATACATCTGGTTTAAGTAAAGCACTGGCCGATTTATTTGTCGTTCAAGGTAATACAATTATATCGAGTCCCAAACCTTGGAACGCAAACCACAACCTTAATTGCTAAGTGCATTTCATCGGAAATGGTGAATATTGGGTTTTTTACCACATACTACGATTTAAATAATGATTATATTAGCCTCTAATTTTAAATTTTAGTTAAATAACAATTTAGAGGTTATATGTTAAATGCACCTATTGATGCAAGAAGTCTTGGTGTTCCATTCGACGTTTGGGCCCTCATTGCCAGCAAATTACCCCCCGTTGAATTAAATCACTTTATACGTGCAGTGAAACTCTTTAGAAGCGCCGGTATGCAGCTTCCTATTTTAAAAGAAGCTTGTAATGCACTTTACCCAAGGCTTTGTGCACTAGACCCGTCTTTAGAAACTAAACTTAAACCGGAAAATTTTGTTGAAGAATACAAAGTCGCATTTAATAAAATAAGGGATAGACAAGAAGAAGAAATTGCGTACTTGACTGAAAATTATCCTGCCGTTGTGGCGCCCATTCTTGCGCAACATGGCTTGCAACCCAATCCAACCCCCTTACAAGTTTTAGAAGATCGTAATCGCAAATTAGATGACATTAATATCGCGATTATTGCTCCTTTAATTCAGCCTAATCAGACTTATTTAAACTTAAAAGAATTAGGGATCACCCGTTTACCGCAAAGATTACTAAGCGATCCAGCTCATCAAGCCTATTTCCAGCAACTAGCTGAAATAGATTGTAGTGAAAATAATATACATTCGTTAATCATTCAAAATCTACCACAATTAAGCATTTTAAAGTGCAAGGAAAACGAGCTATACCATCTATCAATTGATAATTTACCACAATTGTTTGAGTTAGATTGTTCCAATAACAATTTAACAGGAGAGTTAGATTTAAAAGCATTTACAGAACTAAACAATATCGTTATCTTCATTAATCATTTCACACACCTAGATGTTAAGGGATTACATTTTCAAGCATTATATTGTCAAGACAATGATTTAGAAGAACTCATCGTAGATTCTGATGACTTAGAAAATTTAGTTGCTCGTGATAACAAATTAAAGACCATCACTGTTACTGACATTCATTTAGTAGAAAATGCAATATCCTTTGATTCTACTGACGATTTAGAATGCGTAATCGATATTAGAAATAACCCTCTTGTCAGCATTTCGCCCAATTTAATTCAAAAATTTGGACAAAACTGGGCAGATGTCATGCTAGGCAAGAAAACCGCAGCTAATATTGCAAAACCTGCGGCTGCGAGTGCAACTGAATTTTTGGAAATGCCTAAAATGATGAGTACAGATGAGGTGATGGAAGAATTTGATCATTTCCTTGCTAATCCACCTTCATTACTCATGCAATATGAACAACCCGATGTGCAAATGTTTGAAGGTAGTCAAGATGAGGAGTTGCATGAGCCTACCGAAGAGATCTCATATAAGCCACGTTAAAGGTAACCTTCCAATGAGCATGTCTAGATCCCCACTAAGTCCTTGATTTATTGTTGCGCCATGAAAAAAAGGGGTCAGGTATACCGGCGACCGGGTCGCCGGTATACCTGACCCCTTACGC
>CAZCXZ010000223.1:0-2993 GCA_964502705.1 Uncultured Candidatus Berkiella sp.
CTGAATATTTGTTTTGTGAGATAAGCTTCTTTTTCTGTTAGTCGCTCATTTTAAGCAAATCTGGGTTGAATTTAAAATTGTTAAATGGGAAATATTGTAAAACTGATGGAAAACAATAAAATCGAAGCCAAAATGAAATTATCATCGGAGGATTTAGATTCTATTTTGTGGATGAGGTTTCTGGTGGCTCGTCTAGGCGAGGCTCCTTGTTTTGCATGGTGGGATAAAAGTTTGGATGCGACAGACTTTGATGGTGGCGGGTCTTTTTTTCAGAAACTAGTGCCTGATGAAAATTTGAAAATTGGATACATTTCTGCCATTGAGGCAGTTATCGAATCAGCAAGAAGCTTGGAATTAAAGAAAAGTAAACTCGCCAATAACCAAGATATACAACTATCTATCTTCCATTGCCCTCCTGAAATTGAATCGGATTTAAACGATCGAATTTTTCATCTAAAGAGATTCCCAAGTGAAATCCCAGAGCATATATCAAAGATTTTGGATTCAAAAGCTGGCAAGGAAATGTTAGTGGAAGAGCTGAAATCAGTTATAAAGAAAAATGAAAAACCTAAAAGCGAGGGAACAACAATTGGATTGAAAATCCTGGAAAAGTTTGATTTGCGTGATTTTTCCATCAGCCAGTATTATTCTCTTGCCTCGTTAATTGAACTAAAACAAGGGGAATGGATTTTTCCTTACTATGGTTAATGTGGTAACGCCCTTGGGATTAATTTTTGATTCTTGTAATCCTAAAATTGTAGTTAAGAACCATTTTGATTTATTAACTGTTAGCTCTTTTCCTACAGAATCCAGAACATTTATCGAGAGATATCCAGTTGGTCGGAGTAAAATAACTGTTGATCAGATCATAAAGGACAGATGGTTCCCTAGCCGTAGCGATAACCGTGTTAAGGATTTATCAAAAGTTTTCAAATCAAGATTTCTGGTCTTCGATGTAGCTTTTGGTTTTCTAAAAATAAACATTCATTTATTTCAAAATAATGATTGGAAATGGGCGATATTAGCTCATTTGGTTCTAACCGATCCCCTATTTCGATGGTTTGCGTGCCAATTTCTTCCATCGATTCCTTTAGGTTATGATTTTACTAAAGACCAAGTTTCAAGAGATATTCAAAACCAGATTGGTGAACACGTTCGAGCGACGACTAGAATCACTTTTTCATCCAAACTGATATCTGCTCTGAAATCCCTTTCTCTCTTAAAAGGAAGAAGTAAATTCATGAGAGTTCCCTTGGAATTTTCACATCTTGGATTTTATTACTTTCTATTCTTACTTAAATCAATCGATTTTGATATTGATAAATTATACCATACACAATTCTATCTGGCGTTCTTCGAAAACAAAGATGAGCTTTTTTCGGCATTGGAAAATCTCGCATCTAAAGGGTACCTTGCTGTTTCTTGGTATGGTGGTTCACCAAAGATTCAATTGAAACAAGTTGAAGGAGTCACCTACCGATGAGTTATGATCTTATTAAGAGGTTAGATGAATTAAAAAAGGATATTATACATCCTGAAGGTATCCAAGTAACTCAAAGTCAAAATTATCCTTTTTCAATATTTGTTTATTCTCCAGATGAAGAATTTGTTATGAGAGAAAAATTTCTGGAAGTAATTCGAGAAATAAAAAAGAAAGATATTCAGATTTTGGAAATTAACCTAGCACATGAGTGCATTGAATTGGCAAAGAATAGAAAAGAGGATTGGACGATTGAAGAGATCGTGCAAAAGGAAAAAGAATTCTTTGTGGATGAGAAAAATTTCAATCATTCCTTTCAAGTTGTTGATGATTTGTTTTCTCCAATTTTAGAAAGAGAAGACGGAATTTCAAAATCAATTATTGACAAAATTGATTACTTCAAAAAGAACCTAGAAGGTAGAAAGGGAATTGTCTTTATAACCAGAGCTGGTTTTCTTTACCCTTTTTATCGAACTTCATCCCTACTGAAATTTTTAACCAACACAAAAGGTTTGCCAGTCATATTTCTCTACCCTGGCACTAGAACCTCTGAAACTTCACTTAGTTATATGGGAGTTATGAGTCCAGATTCGAACTACCGCCCAAGGATGTATTAAATGAAAATTAAAGAATTATTAGCTAGAGACATTACGGCAACTATTGACCCAGTAATTTATTTTCATCAGAAAAGTCCTGAGACACTTGCAAGAGAGGTCGGTGAGTATGTGATTACCAGTAAAAAAGATAGAGAAGAGACTGGTATTCATGAGCAGTATGTAAATCTTCTTCGCTCCATGTCTAAGGCGTTGGATTCTGATGAGAAGCTTCCCGCATCTTGGATTTCAGGATTTTTTGGCTCAGGTAAATCGTCTTTTGCGAAGCTTCTTGGTTTATCTTTTGGCGAGATCAAATTACCGTCTGGGAAATTATTATCAGATGCACTACTTGAGCGAGATGACAATGCAAATGCTCATGAATTTAAATCTATATGGGAAGAATGTAAGGGTAAGTTTGGTAATACGGTTGCTGTAGTATTTGATATCAGCTCCGAAGCAAAGTCATTAGAGCTACCATCTTCAGTCATTTATAGACAGATACAAGTAGAGTTTGGGTATAGCAACAAAGAAGCTGTCGCTAGATACGAGTTAGCCCTTCAAAAAGAGGGAAAGTATGAAGTATATTTGGAATATTATAAGAAACATTATGAGAACGAGTGGCAGCTGGATAAAGATAAAATAAAGGCTCCTGACAATTTTTCCCGTATATACCATCTGCTGTATCCAAATGAATTTCCACAACCAATGGATTGGTATAAAACGCACTACAGCAACCAAGCGTTAAAGGAGCCTGAAGCAATTCGACGTGCAGTTCAGGACATTAAGGAGATGGTTGATATAAACCATCCTGGCAAAAGACTCTTAATTGTTATTGATGAGATGAGCCAGTTTATTGGCAAAAATACGGATCGAATGTTAAACCTTCAAACATTTGTTTCGGAAATTGGTTCCTTACC
>CAZCXZ010000224.1:0-2986 GCA_964502705.1 Uncultured Candidatus Berkiella sp.
CGGCATGTTCGGTGACTAACTCCTTTGTCGAAAGGTCTACATTTTTAGAAGCTTCACAAATTTCGTTACCCAATCGTTTCACATAGGCTGCATTCGATTCCTTTTTGGGATCATGTTTTAGGTTGATCCCTGCCAGAGCCTCGCTAGAAGGAATCAATACCGTTTTATCTGGAATGAATGGATACTGCGAATTCCCTTCACGCAACCGAATATACTCCTTGAGTTCAATTCCAACCGCTTTGGACATAGGGATATCCTTTCCACCCCTAAGTTTTTTTATTTTTGCTTCAATTTCTGTGGTATCCACTCCGGCCTTTCTTAGTTCATAGAGTTTCTTTTCCGTATCAATTCTATAATCTTTTGGATAATCATCGATCACACTAGATTGGATTTTTTTGATTCCTTCACTGGAGATATGTTGGTCTGTTTCCTTTGACGCCTGATGGTCGTTATTTGAGTCTTTATTAAAACTGAAGCGGTCCACAATGCCAGTGATCATTGCACCAAACCTTTGGAATCCCACTTTCAATGGACTGGTGATCTTACCAAAAATTGACTTATCTGTTGAAGCACCGAAAGATATAGACTTTGAATCAGATCCAATAGAGGTAATCCCCGCAAGTCCTCCACCTAAGCGATTTCTTACGCCAAGTCCCAAACCAAGGCCTCCTAATAGAAAAACACCCATGGTTCCCGCTGCCTCTGCATAGTCAGAAAAATCATCAAATCCATTTTCCGAAGCAACTAATGATTCAGTGTTACCAAGATCACTTTTATCTTGGGCTGCATTGATATTCTGTTCTGCAAAATTCATAATTTGGACTTCGAAACCATCCTCTGAATTATTTCCTAAAGTCACACCTTGTAACTCAGATGAGGTGGAAATTCCATTTTTATCTACAGAAGAATTCAAACCAAGTTTTGAATTGGGGTCAGTGTAACCGATACTTCCACTAAAACCTCCGCCATTTATATCATACATCATCGAAAAATTCCAATCAGTCCTTGGGCCCTTCCCCGTTGGATTGTAATTCAAACCAAAATTCGCAGCGCCATTGGTAGTGATATCTGTTGCCAATTGTAATCCATCACCGAGAGATTTAGAAGTTCGAATCGAAGTATCCCCCTCTTCTGAAAAACTAACACTCATATTGTTAATCGTATTTCCGAGCCCTAAAGAACCTCCCCAACCATCCTTCTCCGAATAAGTCACCCCAATTCCAGGGACCATCCCTTTAAAAAAACCAGACTGGATTTTTCCCATTCCCTGTGCTATGCCACCGAGCACACCGTTGGCGAAACCAGCAACTGCTCCTTTTGCTCCCTCATGGCTTCCGGCAATGGTTTGAACAAAGGTGGAAGCAACAACTTGACCCACTTGAGTTGTCGCAGGTAATAGACCATTTGTTAAACTACTAACAGCTTTTCCTATATTTGAAAGTGTAGAACTGACTCCAGTCAATGCCCCACTGGCTCCCAGAGTGATTGCAATGGATGCTGCATTTACCGCAGTCTGTCTCACAGCATTGGATCTGGCTTTTTTATCAGATTTCTGTCTTTGGTAAGAGGAATAACTCGAATCTATAATTTGACCGATCGCATTTTCATCGATACCCATGGACATTGCGATCTCTTTGGCAAATGCTCTTTTTCCTAATTCCTCCACAACAGCTTTGGAATCCCGAAGATTAATATATGCACTTTGATGTTTCGTCCAACTTGCTTGTAATCCGATCGATTGTAAGGCATATCCCAAACTAGTATTAGTTGAGGAACTTTGGTATGGACCACCTGCATTGACAAAGCTATTGGTATCTTGCATGACGGACTGGATTTCATTTTCTGTGATTCCAGAAGCAACAACAGCAGTTTTTAAAATCCCACCGAAGGCACCGATTACCTGCGACCCGATATCATAAATTGGATTCTGAGCCATCGCCTTGTTTGCTTTTTTTGCTTTAATCTGTCCATATTTATCGCCTAACATTTTCGATATGGCCTCAGAAGGTATTCCTGTACCTTGAGAAATCGCAATCGAAATACCATTTTGAACCAAACTTTGTTCATTCGCTTGTATTTCTTGCAAAAGATTCTCTGTACCTGCAATTCGTTCGTTTATTTTTTTGTATTGCCTTTCCCCGACCAAAGTTTTCATAACTGCCATTCCAGGTGCCTGGAATAAATTATACGCCAAGGTTGAAGTGCCTAATGATACTTTATCCAATACATACATGGTTGTCGAAAAAGTTTTAGCCACTATTGATTCCAAAGCTTGTATTGGATTTTTTATTGAGATAAATTGATCACGTGATTGAATTTTTTTTGCACTAATTTTTCCCCGCATAAAATCAAATGCCATAGATGCCATTTGGATATCTGATTCGTTACCACCTGTCGCAGTAATCCATGCCTTCGCCAATTCACTATTAATCGCTGATTCTATTTTTCCTTTTAAAGATGCTCTCATTCCAGCTGCACCGCCAGTTACGTAGGCAATGGCCAATTCTTGGATCAGAGAATCAGCATTTTCCTGCGCTTCCTTTCTCGCTAAAAATAATTCCTGATTCCTATGATCTTTATCCTGAATGGCGGTTAGATTTGCGTTGATAGAGTTTTTGTCTTTCTCAAGAGAGTTAGAAAGAAAGGATTTTGTGATATTCAGTTTTTTTTCCTGAAGAGTATTCCAATCCTCCTCAGTCCAATCAGTAAAAAATCCTTTATTACTGGGAACATGAACTTTACTAATGGCGCCGAGCTGAACGTGTCGAATTTCTTTTGTTTTTCCAGCTCCATATTGCCCATTTGTATTTTTACTAGTAAGAAGCCCGTTATGGATTTCTTTTCTTAAAGTTAAGACTCCATTATTAGAATCCATAGTCGCTTCATATTCTTTTTTTAGTAGGTGTTTACAATTAGTGGCATTAGGATCCTCGTAACAGGAACCAAATCTACTTTGTTCTTCTTGAGAAAGTTGCGAAGGATCATA
>CAZCXZ010000225.1:0-2936 GCA_964502705.1 Uncultured Candidatus Berkiella sp.
ATTACTTATTTCAATTCATCTGTGACAGAAACAACCGACAATCTTTTAAACGATTCTTTCTTAACAAAGAGTCGTGCATTACTCATATTAAGCGCATGGTTACAAGACAAACCAATTAACACCAGCATGCTCCAGACCATCAAACAAGCTAAAGAAAATCAAGTCAAAATTATTTTACATTTAGATGAAGACGTCGTCTTAACAAACAATATCGATAGCCTTCTTGAATTATGTGACGTTATTATTGGTAGAGAAATAGATTATATTAACCTTATAAAAGCGGAAGATATCGACAACACCTTGCAAGCGCTTGCAAAACGTTACTCCGCTTTATTCGTCGTCAAGCGTGGCCAATCCTGTTATGTGCCATCACAATGTCATCATCGTGGCTTTAATATTGAAGCGATAAAAGCAAATAGTGCCGTTTCGGCGGTAGGCTTTATTGCCGCTTGGCTACAGGAAAAATCGATAGAGCAATGTTGTGAGCAAGCAAATGCCTGTGAAACACTCATGATGTTAAACATGGAATCACCCAGTATCGAGGCATTATCCTACTTCCTCGATCACCAAAACCAAGTGGTTGCGCGCAGCATTCAATCTGCTTTTTTCTCTAACCTATGCTATAGCTCTGTGCAAAAGCGTCTTAAAAAACCCCTTTTTCTGCTCAATTTAGGCGACCAAAAGCTTTGGCAGAAAATGGCTGAACCTTATGGTGCCAAAGAAGAAACGATTAACCTTGCTAAACAATTTATGAATGAAGCTGTTACTCAAGGATTCGAAAAGCTTAACAGTGCAGGTATTATTTTCGAAGACGAAACAACGTTTGATATCAAAGCGTGGTCAAATAAGCTACCTTGGATAGCAAGATCGCTAGAAAAACCAGGTGAAACACCACTACAATTCATGACAGAATCTGAGCTAACCTCTACATTGTCTCTCTGGCCCAAACATCATGTTGCAAAAGTTTCTGTCACTTATCATCCTGATGATCGTTATAGTCTGCGAGGCCAACAAGAGGCTCTTTTAACGCAATTACATCAAGTCTGTCGCCACACGAAACATCAATTGCTCATTGATCTGTTAATGCCAATGAATAGCTTGATTACCGCTAAAACCCACTCACATATCATGCAACGATTTTATGAGCTAGGGATTTATCCTGATTACTGGCAAATGTCTATCCCACGCGATCAACGAAGCTGGGAAAACATTTATAGCATCATTCACGAAAGCGCACCTTTTTGCCAAGGCCTCTTCATCAATGCTGTCGCAGCACCTGTACCCCAGCTGCCAACATTGATAGAAATTGCTGGCAAAGAGAAAATCTGTCAAGGATTGGTCGTAGGGCGCACATTGTTCCAACAAACTGTCGAACAATGGTTTGCTAAGAAAATTGACGATACGATGTTCGTGCAAATTTTAAGCGATACTTTCCGTGAGACTGCGAATCTTTGGTATGAGAAATGTCATAGCGATTCATTTATTGATCATTTAATGCCGCGAAGTTGGCAAATATACTCGTAAGCCTTTTGGATTATTTGTACTTTCTCGGTTGCCAGTTTGATCATTTCTTCTGGTAACCCTTTAGAAACAAGCTTATCCGGATGGTGTTGACTCATCAACTTGCGATAAGCTTTTTTCACTTCTTGATTAGACGCGCTAGGCGTGACCCCCAAAATCTCGTAGGCACTTTGTGGCTCATTTTGCGTGTAGTAGGTTTGTTGATTTGTACGCTTATTACTGTGAGCCTTCTGGTCAAAACGCTGCTCTGCATAAAATCGCATTTCAATTTGAGACAACAGTACCGGCGGAACATGCAATTTTTCACATAGATGTTCCAGCACATGACGCTTAGCGGGGGCATCCATTCCGTCAACAAAAGCTGCTTGCAGTTGGATTTCGACAAATAATTGCACTAATTGCTGGTGGTGTCCGCAGTGTTTCACAAATTCATTTAATTTAACTTCAGAATTAAAATCATTCGCTTTGCCCATATTGAAGTATTCAATTGCCATGACTCTTTGATCTGGCGTGAGGTGAAGGTGTGCCATTACGTTGCGAGCCATTTCAATTTCACGTTCACTCACACGACCGTCGGCTTTAGCAATATAGCCCATCATCATAAAAGTGGTTTTAAAAAAGATTTTCTTTGCTTGAGCAGTATCGCCACTTATAAAACCTTCGCGCTGCATACCCAGATCAAAAAAATGTCCAGCCACAACACCAAGGATACAGCCCCATGGGCCCCCCATCATGCCAAGCGCACCACCAATAATCTTTCCCCAAATAAACATTATGAAATATTCTGCTTCAAGGAAGGTCGTGTTAAAGCCATTTCTAAACTTTGCAAACGCTCGAGCGTGCCAACATCGGTCCACGCACCGTTAAAATACTCCCCAAAAAGTTGTTGGCTTAAACTTGCTTTGTCAAATAACGCCGCTAAACGAAATGCAGTTCCTTTAATGCAGCCGGCAAATAATGCAGGGCTTAACATGGAAATTCCTGAGTAAGTTAATGTGCCAGGTGTTGCTTGACGGTGCAATTGACCATTTGCCTGTAAAGCAAAATCACCGGCTAGGTTATGTTCTGGGTTATCTACCATAACCAGGTGTGCAAGACCTTTCAATTTTTTTGGCAATTCTGCAAATGCGTAATCAGTCCAAATATCACCATTTATCACCATAAACGGTTCCGGCCCCAGCAAATCTAAAGCCTGACAAATGCCGCCTCCCACTTCTAAAAGGGAAGCTTCTTTTGAATAAACAATATTGACACCGAAACTTGCCCCATTACCCAAATAGGCTTCAATCTGCTCACCTAAATGAAACAGATTGATCACAATTTCACAAATGCCCGCCTTAGCGAGGTTTTCAATGTGATAGACAATTAAAGGTTTTTGCGCGACCATCACTAATGGTTTAGGACAATGATCGGTC
>CAZCXZ010000226.1:0-2883 GCA_964502705.1 Uncultured Candidatus Berkiella sp.
GGGATAACAGGTTCAGATTTTATTGATCGCAATGCGAATGGAGTAATCGATGATGGAGATTGGGGACATTGGATTAAGCTCAATTATGGTAATCATATGAATGACTATAAATGGAGAATCCCATATACTGGTTATTCAAATGTATCAGGTGATGTGCAAGAAACGTTTTCAGAAGGAAAGAATCAGCTGATTTATCTTAATAGTATTGAAACCCGATCTCATGTTGCTCTATTCCTGAAAGGGAATAGAGCAGATGCTAGAAGTGCAAATACATTAGTATCACAATTTCCGCTAAAATTAGATGAGATAGCCCTGGTTAAAAAGGAACATTATAAAAGATTAGTATTACCCGTTGCTCAAAATGGTTTCAATCAGACTGATTATTCAAATAAAATAAATTCCGTTTTATTGTCATCTTCTTACTCAACTCCTGCAATGAATTTTATTAAAAGAAATTCCATAAAGAGAATAAAATTCACTTATACAACAACGAATTCCTTAGCAGTTGGTGCACCTAATTCTCCTACGGGTAAATTAACACTTTCTCGAATTTCGATTATAGGTCAGAACGATTCAAAAATCGTTCCTGATTACAAATTTGAGTATAGCAACAATCCAACCTTTACGGAGGATAATTGGGACGCTTGGGGGCTTTTCAATCCAAGTGGTGGAGCAAATACTCTTTCTCATCAAGTTTCGGATTCTGATGCACATGGTTCAGCATGGTCTTTGACAGGAATCACAAATCCAATGGGTAGCAAGGTCACTATTAATTACGAACGTGATACTTATTCCTCAGTCTCCGGGTTTAATACCGAGGTTGGAACAGGTGACTATAATAATCCAAACCAGGTTGTAGTTTACCCAGCTCTATCAATAAATCGACTTGTTGTTTCTAACGCCAGCTTATTCGCTGTCGGAGATCAAGTGAGAATTTATGGTCAAACAGTTTTCTATTGCCCAAACAATCCAGCCGTACAATTCAAAAATTTTAACGGTGAACAATACTATACTATTCAAGCGGTCGGCAGTAATTATATTGATTTTGGTTTTGATTTAAACGGGTATGGCTCTGTTTGTGGTACTAACTCAGGTACACAAATTAATGTCGAGTCACAATATGGTACAATTACTAAATATGTACCTGCGCGTAAAGGAGGTGATATAAGAGTTGGATCAATAGTATTAAGCGATGATTTTGGGGTATCTCAAAAACTTAGGTACTTATATCATGCAGAAAATGGTTCGAGTTCAGGGGTTGTTGCTCAAGAGCCTAATTTAATAAAAACTAATTTCTCCTATCATTTTAATGACCTACCTGGTTATCCACAGACGTCAGTTATCTATGGTCGAACCACAGTGCTAGCTGGCAAGCTTAACACCGATGCGGAGTTTGATGTTAAGGATGTATATGAATTTGAAACCCCTCACATTTCTCAGTACACATTAACAAAGAGTGTTATTCAAAATAATGTTTTGATTAGGTCAAACACATATGAGCCAACTCCTAACGCACCCAAAAATTTTGTAGACTATTTAAGTTCCTACGAGAATAAGATTGTTGATAGAACCTCTAAAATAGGCAAACTGAAGTCTACTAAACGATTTGATAAATATAATACGATTATCAGTTCGACTTCTATGATTTATACAGACCAATTATTAAATAATAATGTAAATAATTATCAAGGAATATATTCCGAAGGGGCAATTATGTTTGATCGAATTCAAGTCACTCCAAATGAGGCTCGGAATAAAATTAACAAAACATCAAGCATCCAATATCCCTATGTACTTCAGAAAGTGATCTCCTCGAAGGATGAATTTTCTACAGAATCGGAGAATAAAAATTGGGACTTCTTAACTGGTTCCGTTACCCAAAAATTAGATAAGAGTAGCTTAGGAGTTTATGTTAAATCTGTTATAGTACCTGCCTATACAAAGTATCCCGAGCTAGGCGATAAAACATCAAATGTTAGTAATAAAAATATGCTAGCTCAGACTGCTGCAAGTTATAGCTACATGAGTAACGCAGCAGGGGCTTCACTTGGACTAATTGCTGCAAGTGTACAAACTTGGAAGAAGGACTGGAGTAATTATAGGATTTATAATAGTTCAACTCAAACTTTTTCGGATGGAGTAGAGGATTTGCAAGTATGGAGAAGGAATGCTTCGTACTTATTCAAGGGTAATTACACAAAATTACAGTCTGATGGAACTTTGAGTTTTATTTCTGCAGATGACTTTAATTATGGAGTAGGTGCTTCAAATCCATTGTGGCAAAAGTTGGGTGAGTCTGATCGCTTTGATCATTTTTCAATGCCGCTTCAATCGAAAGACATAAATGGAATTTACGGTACTGTAAAAATGGGATATGATAATCGAATAAAAATAGCAGAGGCATCAAATGCAAAATTTACAGAGATTGCTTTTACCAGTGCTGAAGATCTTCGATCGGATATAGCATTTTTTAGCAGTGAGGTAGCATTAGGAAATGCCACAGTAGTGTATAAAAGTAAAGGACAAACTACTGATATTCATACAGGTGATGCAGCAATTTCGTTATCAACAGGCTATGGTTTCGTTTATAAGCCTAATTGGCTTTCTACTAACAGGATATATCGCGCAAGTGTATGGACTAACTCTTTAAATGGAAGGATATACTATAAATTAAATGGGCCCTCGGAAGTACTATCTCCTGCACCTATTGTTACGCAGAAATCAGGGAATTGGTATCTTCTTAATTTCGAAATCCCAATCTCTTCTTCTTTTACATCCCTTGAAGTGGGAGTGAAATCTGCAAGTGGTACAGTCTTGTTTGATGATTTTAGATTTCAACCAGTCGACGCTGCGATGGTTTGCTACGTTTCCAATCCATTGGAT
>CAZCXZ010000227.1:0-2881 GCA_964502705.1 Uncultured Candidatus Berkiella sp.
CCCTTTTCTTTTACGAGGTTTTGTAATGCCACTTTATCTGTTTAATTCAATAACGTTTGGCATTTCGTCATAGGTCTTTCCGTTAAGAACTCGTCCAGAA
This sequence comes from Uncultured Candidatus Berkiella sp., assembly GCA_964502705.1. Lineage (GTDB taxonomy): Bacteria > Pseudomonadota > Gammaproteobacteria > Berkiellales > Berkiellaceae > Berkiella. The sequence goes on from CAZCXZ010000227.1 coordinate 101, forward strand.
GCTTTCTTGTTTCGTCCTCCCCATTGTTTAAAGAAAAATGCTACTCCTGATTTGTCACATTGGTCTTTTATATCTAAAACCCAATCCGAATCCATTGGTCTAGGTTTATGTCCACTTTCTCCGCCAACAATTACCCAATCAATCTTTTTTAAGTTTAAATTAGGCAAAGCTCCAATTAAAGGTTCTAATGATAGGAATTTAATCTTTGCTTTAGTTTTTCTTAAAAAATTGATTCGGTCAACTACTTTATCATTTTCAACTGATACCCCCATCCAAATATTATGTGTCCATTTCAATTCTTTGTGCAGTTCAAAAAGTCGGTCTGCCCGTTTTGTAAGTACTTGGAAAACATGTTGTGGGTTTTCATTCATCACTTCAAAAACTTGTTTGATAAAATCAAGGGGAACATCCTTGTGAAACAAGTCGCTCATTGAATTAACAAATACGATCTTTGGGGAAGTCCATGAATATGGAACAGATAATGTGTCTTGATGTGTTTTTACAATTTTAAAACCATGCTTATATTTTTCTTGTCCCATTCCTTTCAGTCTGCGAGTCATTACTTCAGCATAACAAAATTTGCACCCAGTTGATATTTTTGTGCATCCAGTTGTAGGATTCCACGTCATTTCTGTCCATTCAATTGATGAATTAGCCATTAGTTGTTAAAAGTTAATAAACAGTCACGCGAAATTAAAACAGTTACTTTATGTGTTTTGCCATCTGTAAAAGCAGGCTTCATTTTGTTTTCTACCACAAGTCTACGTAGTGCTTCGGTATAATGGCTTCGGCTATATAAACCACCGGTGTGATGAGTTTCAAATAAATCATTTGCCGTCAATTTCTTCCCTTGATATTTTGAATAAAGTTCATCTTTTAATTTATCCACATTCATTGAATTAAGATCGAAAAGTTCATTAGCAGGTCTTTCAAATTTCTTTGCGTCAAAGGTATAGGTATTAATTCCATCAAATACAGTCCCTACATTGGCAAAATCATTATATGTTGTTTTAATTAAATCATATCCTCTAGAACCTTTTGTTATGTGTAGGATATAATGACTTGTTGCCCCACTATCCTCTTCTTGAAATTTGAAAGCGGTGTAAAACAACTCACCATTGTCTAATAAACTTTTGTATTCATTTCCCAAAGATTCAATGATTAAGTTGAGTCTTTCTGAAACAGTAGATTTGAATCTTCTATCTTGCCTAACTTTTTGTAAAGTGCTTGGAAACAAGTCATTCATTAATCCTTCAAATTTTTCATTTTCTAATGCAGGATGAATCCGCTTAGTGTTAACAAATAGGAATATCTCATTTCCCCAATTTTTAAGAAATTCCGCTAACACTTTAGTCTCAATTCCTTTATATCCAAATGGGTCGATAAACAATAATGATGGTGATTCATTATGCTTTCCTTCGTGGGTACTCTTACGAAGGAAGTCGGATATTTCTTGACTGTCTCCAACTGTACTTCTGCCAAAATGTGGTTTCTTATTAAATGTTCCTTCAGGAAACTGTTTGTTGAAATTCTGCTCAAGTGTAGCAGAATATTGATTGTCATTAAAAATCATTTTAACATTCTTTCTTAAAAAATCATCACACTGACAATGTTTTGCGATTAAAATCGGAGTGGAAGGGTTTCCGTCCACATAAATGCCAGGACCAGCAAACAAATCAATGTATCGAATTTCTTTAGGCTGATGTTTTTTTACTATGATTCTACAATAACTCGGAAAGTATTCAGAAACAATGTTTGCTTTTATTCTTGACGAGATTGTCTGGATTTCAAAAAAATGGTCTTCCTTCATTGTTGTTTATTTTCTTGAATTCTTAAACTCAGTCTGTGAATAGTCAGCCTCATTATTCTTGCTTATAGCATTCTATTTATTATCAGGCTATTGAATTAATTATTACTTACCAAAGCAATCAAAATAACTCCACCCGTGAAAGGGTATTTTCCCCCTTTTCATACCGGGGTTTTTCCCGTTTTTGTACCGGGGATTTACCCCGCAAAGTGAGCATACAAAATGCAAACAAGGTTTTGTAAAAAACGGCTAAGCAAACTTCAACTCGCGGGTTTTTACATAAGGAGCCAGGTAGGCATCTATCTCTATATAAAAGGGCTCGTTGGTTAGATGGATTACCGCGCGGGTTAGCACCTGATTTACTATGGCTTTGTAGTTATCAAGATCCACGCGCGAGTGTTTTAAGTCCAGCAACTGGTGCTTTACCGTTTCATGAATTTGTTTGGTGGTCTTCACATTAAACTTATAATCCAGATAGGTGGGCAAGTCTTTGATCAACCGATTAATAATTAATTCGCGGTGCTCTTTCAGCAAGTCGCGCAGCTCAGCAAGTAGTACATCTTCACTCGTGTCGATTAACGACTTTGCACCCAGTAGTGCGGATTTAATTGTCTTCATAGTTTACCTAATAAAAGTTGATCAATTTCTTTGTAAAAAACCCGGTTGTCGAGTTTCACGCGTGGGCGCTTTTTTATTTCTTCTACAATGGATGCATAGTCCATCAGGTTGATATCTTTCTTTTGAAGGGTAGTGAGTTTGTTTTTTATTTCTTCCACTTCGATGGGGGTAGCGCTTGCGTGATACTTAAACGCGAGGTAGTAGGGGATGTCTTGCATCAGTTTGTCGATGAGCAAATCGCGGTGCTCGTTAAGCACTTGTTTCACTTGCAAAAGGCGTACGTTCTTGTCGCGGGCGGTAATAAATTTTTCACCACATAAAGGGGAGACGATCGTTTTCATTGGGCATACCATTTA
>CAZCXZ010000228.1:0-2867 GCA_964502705.1 Uncultured Candidatus Berkiella sp.
ACCTACATGAAAATAGCAGTCGTTGGAACCGGATACGTTGGCTTAGTAACCGGAACATGCTTTGCTGAAACTGGCAACACAGTAACCTGCATAGACATTGATAAAGAGAAAGTAAAAAAACTTAACTCTGGTAAGATTACCATTTATGAACCCGGTCTGGAGCTTCTTTTTGAAAGAAACATCAAGCAAGGGAGGCTTTTCTTTACAACCGATTTAGCCGAAGGAATCAAAGATGCAAAGGTGATATTCCTCGCCTTGCCAACTCCTCCTGGTGAGGATGGTTCTGCAGACTTGAAATACATTTTGGGTGTTGCCAGCGAACTTGGCCCATTGCTTAAAGAATATACAGTAGTAATCGACAAAAGTACGGTACCTGTTGGCACTGCGGATAAAGTGAAAGCAAGAATTGCAGCAAACGCTTCCGCAGAATTTGATGTAGTATCCAATCCAGAGTTTTTAAGAGAAGGGGTTGCGGTGGATGATTTTATGAAACCTGAACGAGTTGTTATAGGTACTAAATCTGCGAAGGCTCGAAAAGTTATGGAAGCTCTTTACGCACCCTTCGTGCGCCAAGGCAATCCATTAGTTTTTATGGATGAGCGTTCTGCTGAATTGACCAAATATGCAGCCAATTCTTTCCTTGCAACAAAAATCTCTTTCATGAATGAGATAGCTAACCTATGCGAATTGGTAGGTGCGGATGTTGATGCCGTGCGCAAAGGAATTGGAACGGATAGCCGGATTGGTAAACGATTTTTATTTCCAGGTATTGGATATGGAGGAAGTTGCTTTCCTAAAGACGTTCAGGCATTAGCAAAATCTTCTTCCGATGTTAAGTATGGATTTAGGATTTTGGATGCGGTGATGGAAGTAAATGCCAATCAGAAAACAAAGTTGATTCCAAGAATAAAAGATTTTTATCGCGGAGATTTGAAAGGTAAAACTTTCGCTATGTGGGGTCTCTCATTCAAACCACATACGGATGATATTCGTGAAGCTCCAGCTCTCTATAACATTGAAGAACTGTTGAAGGCAGGAGCTATTGTAAAAGCACACGATCCTGAATCGATGGAAAACGTAAAGGGAATTTTAGGCGATAAAATTCAATATACGGATACGCCTTACGAAGCTGCAGAAGGCGCAGATGCAATTTTTATAGCTACCGAATGGCCCGAATTCAGAACCCCAGATTTTGAACGACTAACATCAGCTTTAAAAAGCAAAGTAATCTTTGATGGCCGCAATCTTTATGACCTGCCACAAATGAAAGAACTGGGATATACTTACTTTAGCATCGGACGCGAAACGATTTATGGCTAAGAAAAGAGTTTTAATTACGGGCGGTGCAGGCTTTTTGGGCTCCCACTTGTGTGATCACTTTATAAAAGAAGGATATTCTGTTATCGCAATGGATAACCTGATTACAGGCGACTTGCGCAACTTAGAACATCTTTTCAAACTTCCCGATTTTGAGTTTTATCATCACGATGTATCGAAGTTTGTTCACGTGCCCGGAGAACTCCATTATATCTTGCATTTTGCCTCCCCCGCAAGTCCGATCGACTACTTAAAAATTCCTATCCAAACATTAAAAGTTGGCTCATTGGGAACCCATAATTTATTAGGTCTCGCTAAAGCCAAGAACGCACGGATTATAATTGCATCTACCTCGGAAGTATATGGAGATCCAACGGTACACCCGCAAACGGAAGAATATTACGGTAATGTAAATACGGTAGGTCCTCGCGGAGTATATGATGAAGCCAAGCGCTTTCAGGAAGCCATCACCATGGCCTATCATACTTTTCATGGATTGGAAACTCGTATTGTCCGAATCTTCAATACCTACGGTCCGCGCATGCGACTAAACGATGGTCGCGTGTTGCCAGCTTTTATAGGACAAGCTTTGCGTGGTGAAGACCTAACTATTTTTGGTGATGGATCACAAACCCGATCATTCTGTTATGTAGATGATTTGGTTGAAGGAATTTACCGATTGCTTTTATCTGATTATGCACAGCCGGTTAACATCGGCAACCCAAGCGAAATAACTATTCGTGATTTTGCAGAAGAGATTGTAAAACTTACCGGTACCAAACAGAAGGTTGTTTATTTGGATTTACCAAAAGACGATCCTAAGCAACGCCAGCCCGATATCACCAAAGCAAGGGAAATATTGAAATGGGAACCTAAAGTTTCCAGGGAAGAGGGTCTTAAGATCACATACGAATACTTCAAATCGCTGCCTAAAGAAGTTTTGTACCAACGCGATCATAAAAACTTCGATACCTATAATCGATAGTTACTCGATTTGCTCGAAAATAAAAATCACCTATATTTGCAGCACTTCTTGGTAAAAAGATCAAAAGAGGGGACCTAAAAGTCCCCTCTTTGTTTGTAGGAACTTGATGGAAATCGCACAAAAAATAAAAGAATTAGCAGAATCTCACCTTTTAGATGAGGCGCATTTTATTGTAGATGTGGTGATCAGCAAGCATAAACCTTACAAGGTTTCAGTTTTTTTAGATGGAGATAAGGGAGTAACAATAGACGATTGTTCGAACCTAAGCCGGGCGTTATCAGAAGACCTGGATAATGTGGATTTGATCAAAGATAATTTTACCCTCGAAGTTGGAACTCCGGGGTTAGATCAGCCCCTAAAACTAAAGCGACAGTTTGTAAAAAACGCTGGTCGTTCTATTCGAGTGCTGCGTACTGACAAGAGTTCCCATCAAGGACGAATGACAGAGGTAACGGAGGCTGGAATTGTGATGGAAGCTGAGAGTAAAGAAAAAGGAAAGAAGAAAATTGAAATAAATAGAATTGAAATACCTTTTATCGAAATAGAAAAAGCAATTGTAATTGTC
>CAZCXZ010000229.1:0-2847 GCA_964502705.1 Uncultured Candidatus Berkiella sp.
TCAGCGTCGTGGTCTGTATGTTGCCCGTGCCGCTGTTGCTCACGCTGATCGTGCCGGCGTCGCCGCCGCTGGTGTTGCCCGTGCCGCCGTTGCTCCCGCTGGCCGTGATGGCCGCTGTTGTAACGCCGCCTGCACCCGTGACGCTCACCGCCCCGCCGTTGCGCCCGGTAAGGCCCGCCCCGGCCGTACCACCGTTGGCCGTGATCGCGCCCGACAGGTTCACCACGCCCGTGCCCGTGATACTCACCGCGCCGCCATCCGCGTTGGCGGCCCCCGTGGTCGTGATGGCGCCGGTGGAGATGGTTTTGCCCGTGAGGCTCAGCGCAGTGCCGGCACCCGTGCTGGCGCCGGTGATGGTGATGTCACCTTTGTTGGTCGTGCGGTTGGTATCAATGGTGATTCCACTGGCCAGCGTCACTGCGCCCGTGATCGTCACGTTGTTGGCTGCCACATCGGCTGTGGTGATGTCGCCGCGCAGCGTCGTGGTCGCCGCCGTCAGGGCTGCCGAGGCGATTTCGTTGCCTGCACCGATCTGGCCAACATTCAGGGTACTGGTGCCGGCGTTGAGGTTGACCGTTTCTGCGGAATTGCCGCGGATGCCGGCAAAGGCGTTGATGACTCCGTTGGCGCCCGCCCCGCTGGTAGCCACGCTGAGGTTGGAGCCGTCGGCCAGCAGCAGTGTGCCGCCGTTGGCGTTGGCCGCATTGCCGAAGGTGATGTTGTCTGCGGTGCTGGTGAAAGTGGTCGCCGCGCCAGCGTTGACCTTGAGGGTATTGCCTGCCGTGGCAACGTAAGCCTGCGCGTTGGCCTTGTAGGTGGTGCCGGTGAAGCTGATCTCGCCGGCATCGGCGCCGGCTGTCGTGGCCGTCAATGTCGTGGCACCGGTCACGCCCGCGGCTGCCCCTCCGATGTTGGCCACGTTGATATCGTTGCCCGTGACCGTCAGCGCCGACAGGGCCATCGTCCCGCCCGTGGTGCCGCCCAGCGTCACATCGCCCGTTCCGGCCGTCAGGACCAGCGCACGTGCTGCGCCGTTGCTGTTGACTGCGCCGTCGAGCCCAACGTTGCCGCCGGCACCCGCGCCGGCATTGCCACCCGCTGCGTTGAGGGTGACCGTCGCCGCGTTGAGCAGCGCCGCGTCCTTGACGCGTATGTTCGCGCCGCTGCCCGAAACCGCACCGCCGACCTGGTTGCCGCCCAGCGCCGTCAGGTTGCTGCCCAGCGTGATGGTGGGCGTACCTCCGGCCGCATCCAGCGTGATGGTCCCGGCGTTACCGCCCGCCGCAACCCCGGCCGCACCATTGCCGCCGCTCGTGGTGATGGCCGCCACCGTGACGTTGCCGCCTGTGGAAGCGACACTGACGGCCGCACCATTGCCGCCCGCCTGACTGGCGCCGTTGCCGTTGCCGCCTGTGGCGCTGATCGCCCCGCTGCTGCTGATGGCCCCTGTCGAACTCAAGGTGATGGCCCCGCCGTTGCCGCCCGTGCCCAGGGTGCTGCCCACGATGCCGTTGGCGGTGATCGTGCTGGCGCCCAGCGTCAGGGCTGCCCCGCTGATGTTGATGGTGCCGGCGTTGCGCCCATTGCTCGTGCCACCTGCTGCGCCGCCGCTGGCAATGACATTTCCCGTCACCACGGTGCCGTTGGCCGCTGCCAGTGTGATGTTGCCGCCGTCTGCGTTGACGCCGCCTGTGGTCGTCAGCGCCCCCGTCGTCAGGTTGCCTGCCGTGTTGCTCACGCTGATGGAGCCGGCCGTGCCGCCTGCGCCAGAGCCCACTGCGTTGCCGGTGCTCGCCGTCAGTGCGCCCAGGCTGATCGCGCCCGCTGCCGTGTTGCTCACCGTGATGCTGCCGGCGTTGCCGCCCGCGCCACCCGTGGTCGAACCGGCCCCGCCGCTGGCCGTTATCGCGCCGGTCTGCGTGACGCCGTTGGTGGAGGTAATTGAGATCGCTGCGCCGTTGCCGCCCGTCTGGCTGGTGCCCGCGCCCACACCTGCCGAGCCGCTGGCCGTGATGGCCGCTGCCGTCACGCCTGCACCGGTAATACTCACCGTTCCTGCGTTTCGGCCTGTGCTGTTGGCAGCGGCTGTTCCGCCTGAAGTGGTGATGGCGCCGACCCCGACGGTCGAGCTACCCGTGATACTCACCGCGCCGCCATCCGCGTTGGCGGCCCCCGTGGTCGTGATGGCGCCGGTGGAGATGGTTTTGCCCGTGAGGCTCAGCGCAGTGCCGGCACCCGTGCTGGCGCCGGTGATGGTGATGTCACCTTTGTTGGTCGTGCGGTTGGTATCAATGGTGATTCCACTGGCCAGCGTCACTGCGCCCGTGATCGTCACGTTGTTGGCTGCCACATCGGCTGTGGTGATGTCGCCGCGCAGCGTCGTGGTCGCCGCCGTCAGGGCTGCCGAGGCGATTTCGTTGCCTGCACCGATCTGGCCAACATTCAGGGTACTGGTGCCGGCGTTGAGGTTGACCGTTTCTGCGGAATTGCCGCGGATGCCGGCAAAGGCGTTGATGACTCCGTTGGCGCCCGCCCCGCTGGTAGCCACGCTGAGGTTGGAGCCGTCGGCCAGCAGCAGTGTGCCGCCGTTGGCGTTGGCCGCATTGCCGAAGGTGATGTTGTCTGCGGTGCTGGTGAAAGTGGTCGCCGCGCCAGCGTTGACCTTGAGGGTATTGCCTGCCGTGGCAACGTAAGCCTGCGCGTTGGCCTTGTAGGTGGTGCCGGTGAAGCTGATCTCGCCGGCATCGGCGCCGGCTGTCGTGGCCGTCAATGTCGTGGCACCGGTCACGCCCGCGGCTGCCCCTCCGATGTTGGCCACGTTGATATCGTTGCCCGTGACCGTCAGCG
>CAZCXZ010000230.1:0-2829 GCA_964502705.1 Uncultured Candidatus Berkiella sp.
AACCATATCCAATCTCAAACAACGCAAATGGATACAATTACTCACGAAACAACGTGAAAGGAAAATCAGGAATCAATTCCTGAGATCATAGGCAGTATCATTTCTAAAAACTTAGTCAATGTTTGGTCCAAACAACAAATGTTATCAGTGGTTTTTTTCGGAATGATTTTAGGAATTTTTTTTCTGACCTCAAAAGAGTCCGGCAGTGCTTTAAAAGCATTCTGCCATTCTTTAGAAAGTTTCTGCCTTTGGGTTGTCGCAGTTGCAATGAAATTAGCTCCGTTTGCCGTTTTAGGATTAATGAGTTATGCCATAGTGCAAATCGGTTTTTCTTTGTTATTTGGATTAGTGTATTATATTGGAACCGTACTTTTGGGACTTTTTTGTATCATTGTTTTTTATAGTGTTCTGATATTAATTTTCACTAGAAAAAATCCCATTCAGTTTCTGAACAAAGTTCGTGAAATTCCATTACTTGGTTTTTCCACCTCTAGCTCCAGTTCTGTCCTTCCTTATTCTCTAAAACTTGCCAAAGAGAAATTAAAGCTAAAAGAAACGGTGGCAGACTTTGTTCTTCCACTTGGAGCCACTATCAATATGGATGGGACGGCCTTATACCAAGCAGTTGCCACTGTTTTCTTAAGCCAAGTTTATCAGGTGAATCTTTCCCCTATAGACTTGTTTTTGTTAGTTGGAACAGTTACTGCAGCATCCATTGGAACCGCAGCCACACCGGGAGTTGGACTCGTTATCCTTGCTTCTATACTCTATACCTTTCATATACCCATCGAAGGAATCACTATCCTTTTTGGAGTTGACCGCTTTTTAGATATGTGTAGAACTTCAGTAAATCTAACCGGCGATCTATCTTGCGCATTTATTATGGACCATATCTGGAAGGAAACAAAACCCAATGAAAAATATTAAATACACTGTATTGTTAGGAATGTTAGCATTCCTCATCCAATGTGACACCAAAAAGAATTACTTTGATGACGTTGGAGCAAACCTACTTTGTACCACTTATGCAGTTTGTAACGGAGAAACACCGGCAAAAACAGGGATCATAGGTGATAGTTGGACAGATCTCCTTTTGGGTTATCCATTTGTAGAAACACTCAGACCACAATTGGAAAATAGATTTCATTATAAATTTGTTGGTGCTACCCTCGGCGGTAAAACGTTACAACAAGTAGTCAGTCAAGGTCTCCAATTTCAAGTCATCGATGAAGGTGGAGCCGATATGAAGGTTATCATTCTTTCTTTAGGCGGAAATGATATCCAAGCAAATCTTTCAGAGTATATCGGTAATATAGATGCGGTCCAAGCTCAACGTTTTGGAACCATCAAAGCAAATCTTAAACAGTTAATTATTTCTGGAAATGCTTATAAAGTCGCAAGATTCGGTGGGGCACCTTTAAAGTGGATCATTCATGGATATGATTATCCAAATCCATATATGACCCCTGTCATCGCAGGTTCTGATGAGGGTTGTAAATCCAAATTTGATCGTGTAGGTCTTGTTCTTCCTGATGCAGCCGCTTTTACTTCCACTCAATTAGATGCATTTAACAATTTACTTCTGGAAACAATCCGAGAAGAACCTTCGCTCGTTTATGTTGATTTAAGAAATACATTAGGTGGAAAACCTAACTCTCGGGCTGAATTTATGTTAGATTGTATACATGCAAATAACCTAGGATATACGCTACTTGCGGACAAACTAGCAAGGTTGATTTATCCGATTACTAATGTAGGATTTTAAACATGAAAAATAAAATAATAACTTTCGTATTCTTTTCACTCGCTACATCACTTTATTCACAATCTTCGACTAGTAGTTTTGCGCATCCATTGCAAATAGAACCAATTGCCGTATATACTAAACTCAGAGCTAATGTTAGTTATTGGGATAAAGATTTCAATCAAGTCAAAGAAATTAATAAAAACATTAACATTGAGGGAGAATACAAATTTACAGAATCCTTTTCTGTGACTTCCTCTATCGGACGAAATCAATACTCACAAACTGATTCCGCACAAGAGATTACTTGGGATCGCTGGAATGCGGGCCTTAAATATGGTAAGATTTTTGATTATGGATCCTCTCAATTTTTGATTGGTGGAGGATTACGACTCTATGATAAAAAAAGAAACGCTGAATTCAGAGAAAGAGAAAACCCAGATTATTATTTGATTCGTCCAAACTTTGGATTGGGATACAAATCAGGTATCTTTCAAATTATGTCTGAGTTTCGTTTCCAAACGGAGACCAACAAACATGGTCGGGAGTCCAGCTTAGAAGAATTCAAACGTTATTACCAAGTGGGCATTGCTCCTTCCTTTGCAATAGCAGACTCGGTCCGTATCTTTACAGAACTCGAATATAGAGAGCCACTTGATAAAGCGGCTGATAAAAACCTAAGATACTTTAATTTGTATCCTGGAGTCTCAATGAATACTGAGAGTTTAGGTACATTTAGTTTTTCAGTCCTGTTAGGTGTTTTACCGAAAGCTGATAACGCAATGGATCGTGGAATTCGTTTTTCCTATTTTTACTTCTTCGATACGACGAATTAGTGTATGAGAAACCTATTATTGTTACCGCTGGCATTTCTTTTTTTCCATTGTCTTAGTATACAAATTGGAAATCCCTCGGTAACTTTATTTCAAAACAAAGGTCAAGAAGGTTGGTATTCTCCGGGAAAAGTTCCTTTAGCTACCGACAGTTTCGTTGAATCTTGTACTACAAATTATTTCGGTTTGGTCAGTTTAGGTAATGCAAGTTTAGAATACATCCCTCGCAACTCTCGACCTAAAGAAATCCAT
>CAZCXZ010000231.1:0-2813 GCA_964502705.1 Uncultured Candidatus Berkiella sp.
ATTGTCTGAGCGCAGCGAGTTCGAGCCCGGCCCCGGCTGGACCGAGCACCGCAGGCTGCCCGTAGCGAAGCGCAGGGTCGCAGACAGCAGGGTCGCCTTTTCTTTGGCGATGTTATACTTGACGTACCCAAAATAAAGGTTCAGAATCCAGTCATACCAAGGCAAAACACCATGACTTCGATTCTTTCCGCTCCCTACTTTCACAATGAAGAAGCCGCTTACACCTTCGTGGAATCTAAACTGTGGGCGCGTGGCCCTGTCTGCCCACATTGCGGTGGCGTAGAGCGCAACGGCAAACTTGGCGGCGCTTCTACCCGCATCGGCGTTTACAAGTGCTACGACTGCCGCAAGCCTTTCACTGTCAAGGTCGGCACCATTTTTGAATCCAGCCACATTGCCCTGCGTCTGTGGCTGCAAGCCATCTTCCTGATTTCGTCCAGCAAGAAGGGCATCAGCTCCAACCAACTGCATCGCACCCTTGGAATCACCCTCAAATCGGCTTGGTTCATGTCTCACCGCATTCGTGAGGCTATGCGCGACAACGGCCTGCAAATCTTCGGCTCTGGCGGCGGCACTGTGGAAGTTGATGAAACCTTTATCGGTCACGACAAGACCGTCAAGCCAAAGGGTGAGCGCAAGGGCCGGGGTTACGCCCACAAAAACAAAATCCTGTCTCTGGTGGACCGCACTACCGGCCAAGCCCGTTCCATCGTGATTGATGACATGAAGGGCACCACCATCATCCCGATTCTGGAAGCCAACATTGCCCGGGAAGCCCGCGTTATGTCCGATGAGGCTCCACATTACGGCGTTGTGGGTCGCTTGTTCACTGGTGGACATGGCTACACCCATCACAGCAAGGGTGAGTATGTTTCCAAGATCGACAAGACCATCCACACCAACACCATCGAAGGTTTCTTCTCGGTGTTCAAGCGTGGCATGAAAGGCACCTACCAGCATTGCGGCCATAACCACCTGAACCGCTACCTTGCTGAATTCGACTTCCGTTACAACAACCGCGCCGCTCTGGGTGTGAATGATGTTGAGCGTGCCGAGTCGCTGCTCCTTGGTGTGAAAGGCAAGCGGCTCACGTATCAAAGGACTTGTTAATGAAGAACACTGGCGAAAGCCAAAAGCCACCCGACGACCCCGAACAATCAAAAAGATTTGAGGACAAGGCGCGGGAATTAGGCGTTGATGAGTCGGGCAAGTTGTTCCAGAAAGCCATGACCATCGTGAAGCCCTCGCCGGCAACAAAAAACCCGCCACCCAGGAAACCAGGTGGCGGGAAAAGTGCTGCTTAGAATTTTTTAGAAACCGAAGTCCATCTGATCTGGGTGCGAGCGCCAGTGCTGGCACACGTCTTCCCACTTCCCGAATCGGAAGCGGCGATACGCGTTGACAAAGACGCTCTTGATTTTGGAGTAACGCATGGTTATCTCTCCTCAATTCAAGGAAACAAGGTCTTTGTTGCCGAAAACTTACCCAGAGGGTAAAATTCACACACCTGCCAAGGGGTGAAGTTTCGGATGGTTCGGTAGACCCTGATGGACCTCACCAAAGCCTCAAGCGTTAACGCGCCTGAGGTCGCTTTCATCAAGCCTTAGGGCCTGAGTCGTTAGCGGGAGTTAGCCGCCGTAAGGTGGCCTGCCACGGCCGTCGTAGTGTTAGTTCCGCCAAGAATTTCCACACTACGACGGCCTTCCTATTTCCGCCCCGGCAGGGCAGGCAATAACCACCGGGGACGCCTTATCTCCTGCTCATGACGAAGCTCCAGTAGTGATCGACAAGGTGCTTCCTTTCAATGTGATTGTTATCCCGGCAGTCTCGTCGTCTGCCGAATACATCAGGTCAAAAATATTTGCGGCGGTTGTAAGCCACTTAGCGCGCCCGGCTAAGTCCCATTGGGATTCTGGCTCTGGCAGTTTGTCGATCAGACCCTGAATAAATGGTGGAAGGTTCGGCCCGCTCCCATTCCCCCCTCCCTTTCGGCGAGTGGTTTCCTCTCCATCGAAATCAGGTCCCGCAGCTGCTTTGGGTGGACCTTGATTAAGACTAGGGGGCAAGGAAAGACGCTCAGCTGATATCTCGAACAAGCCAGCGGTTTTTGCTGACCGCATGAAGGCTAGTCGTGCCTTATCTTTTTGCTTTGGAGCAACACCAAGTTGTTCAGCCATCCGCTCGACAGCTGCCGCCGGAGGTAGCGTTTGACCGTTCAGTTTTTCAAACAACGCCTTGTACAAAGGCACCGCCATGAAGGCATCCACCCGGGCGGCACGTTCGAACTGCGGATCGACTGCCCGTAATCCGAGTTCAGTCAGCTCAACATGGCCTCGGTCATAGTCAAGCAACCCGAACGTTTTTGCGGTCATCATTCGAGAACGAAATCCGCCGCCCTCGGCGGTCATGTTGAGCTTGACGGCTAGCTGTTTCCAGTCGGCAGCAGTGCCTCCTACCTGTTTGACAGCCTGCGCAACCTCAAGGGCGCTGGTTAGATCGAAATAAGGAAATTCGATGGTTGAACGCCCACGAGCTTCATCGGGCTTGGGCGTAGTAGCTTGGCTTTCAGCAGTCATGATGCGTCCTTTACAAGTTGGCTGGACGAATTCTGACTGATATTCGGGATAAGTGCAAGCCGCCTAATGCTATTTTCAGCATTCAACCCAGAAACCCCTCATTTATTTCGCAATACTGTATCTATGCCCAGTTCTTGATTTTGATGAGACCAGTTAAATATGGGTACGCAAAGTACAATATAGCCTTTTCTTTGCTTACTTTCTTTTGGCGAGACAAAAGAAAGTGAGTTGCCGCCG
>CAZCXZ010000232.1:0-2732 GCA_964502705.1 Uncultured Candidatus Berkiella sp.
AAGAAAATAACTGCATTTCCATAAAAAACTTTCCTAAAAAGAGAAATTCAAGAACCAATCAGTAAAGATTCCACCTAATTATCTTACCAATGTAAGGTTAGGTGTTCTATGATCAAATTTCGTTATTCTTCCCAGGACAATCGTTTCTATTTACGATTTCACTATTCAAAAACTTTTGTTTCTATTGCGAAATCCATACCCAAGGGTTGTTTCCATTCCCCTGACAATTTTTGGTCGTATCCGAATGAACCAATGATCATAAAACAAGTATTAAATGCTTTTTCTGCTCACGACATCCGAATTCTTCCCAAAGAAATTCCCAAACAATGCGGTTTATTAGAAGATTTTTTTAAAGCCACGAGAGAACGTAATTTCTCGTTTCGCACAACAAAAACATACTACTCACATATATTTCAACTTTTGACCTTCACAGAAAAACTCCCTGTTAATGTCAAAACCAGTGATTTGGACAAATATCTGGACCACCTTGTAACAGAGCGTGGAGTAAAAGCCGCAAGTGTAAAGTCAGCAAGACAGGCATTTATCTTCTATTTCCGCGAAGTCAGACAACAATTCACACAACTGAATTTTCCACGAATGTTAGTCGGTTCCAAACTACCAGAGGTTTTATCTGCAGAAGAGACTAGGTCGATATTCAATGCACTTCCCAATCAAAAACATAAAATGTTACTGCTGATCAGTTACTCCTCTGGTTTGCGTGTGAGTGAAGTCATTCATTTAAAAATAACCGACATAGACTTAAAACGAAATATGGTTCGTGTGGGCCAGGGCAAAGGAAAAAAAGACAGGTATACGATTCTCGCTTCTTCTCTTATCGAAGAGTTGAAAGAATATCTAAAGCTAAGAGAATACAACTTACTCTTAAAACAAAGTTATAACGAAGTGCGTGCCAATCCTTGGTTATTTCCGGGTTCTGGAAACAGACCCTTACATATCCGAACCGCAGAGGCAATCTTTACTAATGCTGCCAAAAAAGCAAATATTGGGAAAAAGGTCAGTTTTCATAGTTTAAGGCATGCCTTCGCAACACATTTGTTAGAGCTTGGGACTGACTTACGAATGATCCAAACATTACTCGGGCACGCAAGTGTCCGAACCACTCAAATTTATACAAAGGTGGCAAGGAGTCGGTTAGAAAACATTGTGAGTCCTTTAGATCGAATCTCAGCCACAAAAGTAATTCCAAGTTCTCTTCCAGACACAGAAAATCAAAATTAAGTTTCCTTTATCAAATCCAAGTCTTTTCGCCAAACAGACTTTAATCTTCCTAACAATTGGTTGACGAAATTTATACTCAGGTTATCTTTTTATCCGTCCCATTACTTCCCTTGAGTCAGATGATCACAATGAAACAACAACTTATTCTATCCGCATTATCCCTGCTGTTTTACTCTACAAATGTTTTTGCTCAACTAAAACCCGAATTAGAAAATGAATGGATTCAATCCAAAAGTCTTGGTCCCGTGATTGACGATACTTCCATTCGGTGGAATTTTTTTGCAGATGTTAAAGTGGACCATCTGGAAAGTATCCAAGGTTTCGAAGTCAACGGTTCGCAAAAAACAAAACAGATTTCAGAAACATCCAAATTAACAAAGGGAAATTTATCCTTATCCAGCCAAGCGCTGACTGAAAAAGATTATCTTTGGATTTATGAATTGGGAAACACGAGTTTATTTTTTACATTCGAAATCACGAACAATAAAGGTGAAAAAAAGTTTTTGAATGTTCCCATCAACTTTTCCGAAAAAAGCAAAGAAACTCTTCGCCTCGTCATGGGAAAAAACCTAAACATCAAAAAAGAGACTATCAAAGTGCCCTTCTATCGAAACCTAGATGGGAGGCGATGGAATGTTGGAAATTCTGGAGAAAACGAAGAACAAGTGTTAATCGAAATGATACCAGACGGAACCAAAATAGAAACATGGACTGAAATTTATCGGTTAAATCTTTTAAAAACAATCGGATCATCGAATCGAACTTCTTTTATGAACGCAGTTAGAGAAGGCCTTTCCGAAAACTGCCCTACTTTAGTGTTTCATATCATCTCAGAATCACCAAAAGAAATCATCTATGAATGGTCGCATGACGGCTGTAATGGATGGCCTGCATCGACAGAAATCTCTCGAATGGTCACTGGCCTATCCCAATCAACTATGTTTACCTTTGCCTATAAAAATGGGAAACTTCCAAAAGATTTGCGCGAAATTTATCTCACTATTTTAGAAAAAGAAAAATAATAAAAAAAAAGTTTAAGCTAAATGAAAGAGAAATTTGAATTATTTTATTCCTCCCTAACCGAAATTGAACTTTCGATTGTGTTACAACTGAAAGAAATTTTAAAACCATTTGTTACCCTAGAAGAAAGAATTTCCTATTCTGTTCTCTATTATTTTCAAAATAGCCGTGTTTGTTTTATCTGGCCGGCATCCATCAAACCTGGCCCAAAATCTGGAGTGCAGTTGGGATTTTGTAATGGATACCTTTTGAACGATCCCAAACAAAAACTAGAAAAAGAAAATCGTAAACAAGTCTATTGTTTCACCTTCCATTCTCCAGAGGAAATAAACTCAAAACTTCTCCTACCCTATATCCAAAACGCATTGGAAATTGATAAAACTTTATACAAACCTAAAAAGAAACAAATCACCTAATACCAAAAATGGACTAGAAAGAGTTTCGTACGTTCCCAATTTGATTGGTTTTTAAAA
>CAZCXZ010000233.1:0-2720 GCA_964502705.1 Uncultured Candidatus Berkiella sp.
TCTCATGTTCAATTCGCTGACTTTGTTCCTTTTTTACAGAATGAACATACAAAAATATAAGAAAAAACATAGCGTAAAGATCTTTGAAAAAACCTTCATACTCATCAAAATAATCAATCGAATATCCATGTTCAAATACATTAGAGATGCTCACATAACAAGGGATGATGGCAAGTATCAATACGAACATTCCTTCTCCGCGATAGGAGGGATTACGAATTAAACTTCGGACAATGGTAAAAATAGCGATTAGGTAAATAAAAAGAGAGAAAAGATTGAGTAGTGCTATTAAGTTCATTCTAACGTAGCGACACCAAAATTTCTTTTTTCAAACTTACGATAAAAAGAAGGGAAGAAATAAAATAAAATGAATGCTCCAAAACATTAAAAAAATCAGGGAAATAAAATCCCTCGACAACTGTGAAAATATTACTGAGCCATACGCAAAAAAAGCCTAGAATCAAAAAGTAAAATCTTGGGATTAACCCTGACCAAAGTAATCGTAAGGTGATCAACAACCCTACACTGTCAAAAATAAGATTCAAAACTTCACTTATTTGATACATATATTGACTGAACCGGCATAACCCGGATATTCCCAGGGGACAAACTATAACAGGATTTTTTTTATGGTAAAGTGATTATTTATAAAAAATGGAACATAAAAATCCCGAATCACTAAGATTCCATTTATCAGGGAAAAAAATGATTGATCAGTCCCTGATCCGGTCCATACAAAAAATGGATGTTAGATTTTCCATTTTTATCATTTTCTGCAAAAATTGAAATCATAGGGATTAACCCATTCGTATTTGTACCCGATCCCGTTTTACAATCATTAATGCTTCAGTCAGGAACAAACAAAGGTAAAATCCGAGTTCACCTTAAAATGGACGGGTTTGCATTTACACAAACACTCGTTAAATATAATGGGTATTGGCGTTTGTATTTAAACACTCCGATGAGAAAGGCAGCAAATAAAGATGTCGGCGACCGAGCAAATTTCGAAATCAAATTTAATCCTGCCGAAAAAATAAATCCCGTATCAACGGAACTTAAACGAGCACTCAATCAAAATAAAAAAGCAAAAGCTATGTTCGAAAGTTTAAGTCCCTCACTCCAAAACGAATTGATGAGATATATCTCTGGATTGAAATCAGAAGAATCTAAAAAAGAAAACGTAACTCGAGCAATTCAATATTTGTTAGGGAAAGGAAAATTCCTCGGAAGGGAAATTAAATAGTTTCCCAAGTTTAACTTGCAAAATGAACTTTAATCCAAATCTGTTGGTTCCATTTTTGCTAATCGCAAAACATCTGTCAGAAATTTTCGATGGCTAATGATCAATTCTTGTTTTGACTCCCTAGCCGGATTAAAAATTCCACGTTTCCGAAACACCTTCCACGGATCCAGTTGAATATCTGACCAAGTTCCAATTTCTAATGTTAGTGGAAGAAATCTTGATCTATCAGAATTCGAGTGTATCTTAATTTTTTGATACTGATTATACAATCTATCCCATAGGTCACCATGCGTTGTATAGGTTTCACTTTGAGGACCAAATTTATATAAAATGTGATTAAATTTTGTTGTTAAATGGTTTGCGATTTTCTGAAACAAAGATTCATCTGCGCACTGTTCATGGGTTCCGGCGTAAGGCCACCAAACATGATCTACTGCACCAAATCCAGAATGAATATCGATAACGGGAATCATAGAATTTTCAGCAGCTAGCAAGTATTTGGTGTAAAATCGATCTAAAACTTTAGATTCTGCCTGTAAAACATTGCCTCTATAATACGGAAATACATTAGAGATTTTATGACCACCGAAAAAGAAAGGAGCCTTCACTGCCTCTACTCCAGAATTTCGCATGAGATCTACTCCACCGGGATTTGACCGACGTTTCATTGCCACACCACCAGGATTAAGAATGGGGATACAAACGATTCCCAGTTCCCCAGCTTTTATCTCTCTGTATAAATCAGAAGTTTTTCGAGCAAAAAGATCATCCAAAAAATCCAATAAAACACGGATTCCTATCGTCTCTAACCCATGGACTCCCGCAACTAATCCGGCTAGGTTTTGTTTGATTGCCTTTTCTTTTCCAATTTCTAAAACATAAATGGGGAAGCGGAAACCTTCTTTTGTCCTTGTGGAAAAACCAAACTGTTTAAATCGAACTAGTTTACCACCTAACTTTACAATCTTCAGTATTCTATTTTCATAGCGATTGAGACGTTTCATTCCTCTAAGCATCAAATATTAACCTATAAATCCTATTAACATGATCAAAAACCAAGAACCGAAATTGGTTGGGGCCAACAGATTTCACAATCTCAAATGGAATCCTTTTGGAGAAATTCTATTTAGTTAATTTATATTACAATTTCATGACGAAAAAAATGGTTTGGTAGAAATCTTACGATAAGAGTTATAGAAAGTTACATAAAGATAAAAAATATTCTCAAATTTCATTTACTTTAGGATTCGAATATTTTCAAGTTTATCTCATGACTCTATCTACAGCCAAAACCAAAGCGAAAAAATACAAAGAAGAATCCATTACAACGAATGGCATTCAAATCCGAATCGGTATTTGGCCTGGGGAAAAACAAACAATCGTTTGTCTGCATGGATTGTCAGGAAACTTACATTCAATGAAACCTTTAGCAAAACGACTAAACCGATTAGGATACAAGGTTTTGTCTTATGATTTA
>CAZCXZ010000234.1:0-2683 GCA_964502705.1 Uncultured Candidatus Berkiella sp.
CAAACCCTTCCTGATCCCTATTTCGAATTACGAAAGAACCGTCCCGATCTGAATATTTTGGAATTTATCCCAGGAGAATTAGACATTCCTTCGGAAGCATACATCCAAACCATCAAGTCGCGAGACAGTTTTGTTTTCTATGATGACCAATTGATGAATCATGTGATAAAAGATTATTTAAAAACTTCATCATGGAAAAAAGAGGAATGGGAAATTCCTGTTTCAGGCAATCATTGGTTACACTATAAAACTATTGTATATACAAAAAAATGAAAGTTTGGGTTCTCTATAAAACCTTTTTAGTCTCAGTAGTTTCTATCGTGACATTTATTGGCTGTTACCATTCGGATAAACCAACAAACCAATATCTCTCACTCTTAGGAGGAATTTCATTGAACCGTAAGATTACAATCGTGGGAGATTCGTTGGGGCAATGGTCAGATGGTTTTGGGCTAAAAACAAACCTACCTGCTGAATTCAAAGTAACAGATATTTCCGTTGCCGGTTACACTACAGAAGATTGGTTACAAAATAAAAATCGTTTGAATGCAATTCCAACGGATCTTTGGCTCTTGGAACTAGGCACTAATGATGCCATGGTATATGGTAATAGTGGATTTGAATCTAGAACAAGAGAGCTAATTTCTTTTTTGGAATCTTCGCAAGTATCCAAGGTGATACTCACGACAATCCCCTTGACCAATATGGCTTCCATTCGAGAAACCATTCGAACCAATAACCAAACCATCCGCGAGCTTAAAGAAAACAAACCGAGTATCGATTATGTCGAAATTGAGGCGATATTTGAATCGAATCCAGGTGGTCTTCCTTTGTATCCCGTTTCGGACCCCATCCATCCCAACCCAATTGGTTATGAAATTATGGGTGAGGCCTATCGGAAGAAAATATTAGGAATTTAAATCCGCTAAAATTTTCAAACCCTTCAAAGTCATCATCGGATCAATTTCATCAAACACCTGGTTATGCGAAGCATGAATGGTAGTGACAAGTCCTCCCGTTCCTACGACTACATAATCTCCAGGATGTTCTTCCTTGATGGCTCTGACGATCTCTTTTAACAAACCAATCCAACCAAAGAAAAACCCCGCCTGAATAGACTCGACAGTAGATTCGCCTAACACTCGTTTTGGAGATCCAAAAACAATTGGTGGGAGTTGGGCTGTATTACGAGTTAAGGCATCCATGGAGATTTTTAGACCGGGTGCAATCACACCACCCACATATTCTGGTTTTTCGTTGATCACACAAAAGGTAGTCGCAGTTCCCAAATCCACAAGGATGGCTTTTTTCCCAGGATAGGTTTTTGCACAGTAGGCAGCATTTACCAGTCGGTCTGCACCAATTTCGAAAGGACGAGGATAACTAATTCCAAAGTTGAGTTTCATTTGGTAATGAACTCGCAGGGGATTTACATTAAACCAATCTTCTAACATGCGTTCAACGATTGGATTCAAAGAGGGAACTACACTTGAGTAGATCGCTGTTTTTACTCGATCAGCCTTTACATTTTCCTGAGTTAAAAACCCTTTTAAAAAAAGTCCTAATTCATCAGAAGTTCTGTCTCTTCTTGTCACAGTTCTTTTGTGAAAGTCGGGTGTGTCTTGCCCTTCACGAAACACACCAAATACTGTGTTTGTATTTCCCACATCGATAACTAATAATAATGGTGATTCTGACATTTATATAATCCGAAATTTTGGTGAAGTATCCATCAGCTCAATCTTTTCGCCGGTTTCGGTCATGATGAGAAGGAATCCTAATTCATCAATTCCCAAAACGCGTCCACGAACTATCCTGGATTGCCATTCCGTTTCAATTACTTTGTGTTTCAATAACGAATGGTCCTCAATCCAAACTAGATCTTTAAGAACTTGCCCCTGGTCTAATAACGAAATCACAGATTGGTTTAAATCTACTACCAATTGGTTCACAAATCGTTCTAAGACTCCTTCCCCCAAAGCTAGATCACATAAAAAGGTAGCCTTCTCCTTTAAAGTATCGGGAATGGAGTTTCCAAAAAAATTCAGTCCAATGCCAATCACCACATCAAACACTCCGTTTATGAATTCGGATTGAACCAAAATTCCTCCCACTTTTTTTTCGCTTCGATAGATATCATTCGGCCACTTGACCGTTGTATCATTTTCACGCTCGGGAAAAAAATGAAAGATTGTTTTTAAAACCGCAGAAGAAACAAAAATAGATAATAAGGGAAGAGAAATTTCGGCTGCTGAGATTCTGATTTTTCCTGAAAAAATCAGAGGATCTTCACCTAACGATTGCCAAACATTTTGTCCACGACCTTTACCTGCAGTTTGTTCATCGGCAATCACCCACGAACCAAAGGGAATTTTGACGTCACGAATCCATTCATTTGTAGACTCAACAGTAGAAAGTCTGTGGCCCAGTTCCGATTTTAACAATCTATATTCCATGCGTCTATTTCTCAGTCGATTCGGATTGACGAAAGTAAAAAATGTATTAGATTTAAAGTATGAAACTATCGGGAAATACAATACTTGTCACTGGATGTGGTATGGGAATCGGAGCTTTAACAGCGGAACGATTAGCTAAAGAAGGAAATGATATCATAGGCGTTGATATTAAGTTGCCCTTATTAAAAGAAATTCAAACCAAAGTGGAATCGTTTGGAAGGAGATTT
>CAZCXZ010000235.1:0-2607 GCA_964502705.1 Uncultured Candidatus Berkiella sp.
GGAAAGACATACGAAGAAGTAAAAAACGAAATGATTTCTTCCTGCAGGCACTTCAGAAATCATTTCGTTTTTTACTTCTTCGTATGTCTTTCCAGATTTTTCGGCCTTTGTTTTAATGATTGAGTCTAACCGACCTGTCATGGTAGTACCCGGTAGCACATTGTTAACGGTAATGCCAAAAGGAGCTAACTCGGTGGCAATTGTCTTGGCCCAACTAGCCACAGCCCCACGCGTAGTATTAGATACTCCTAATCCCTTAATAGGGATTTTTACGGAAGTTGAAATAATATTAATGATGCGGCCATACTGGCTTTGCTTCATGCCTTGAACAACGGCTTGGGTTAAAACCTGATTACAAATCAAATGTGCTGAAAATGCTTTGATAAAATCCTCTGTGGTTGCGTCAATCGCTTGTCCGGCTGGTGGCCCCCCTGTATTGTTTATTAGTACGTGGATTATATTTTTTTCTAGGAAGTGGTGAACAACCTTTTTTAATTGATCGGGGAAGTTAAAATCAGCTACTAAATAATTATGGGTTTGACCAAACGGTGTTGGCAACTCATTCAATGTTTCTTTCAGAGACTTTTCATTTCGCGCGAGTAAGGTGATTGTTGCGCCCAGGTTTGCTAATTCAATAGCCGATGCCTTTCCAATCCCTTGCGTACTACCGCCTACCAGTGCTCTTTTGCCTTGTAAATCCAGATTCATGTGTTCGATTTTTAGTAAAGATAAAAGAACATTAACTTTCCTATATAAATAGAAGCAATTTATGGAAGCGAGCTACAAAAACTGTCAAAGTTGCGGCATGCCCCTAAAGCGTGATAAGTTGGGTGGCGGCACGGAAGCAAACGGTACCAAGTCAACATTATATTGCAGTCATTGTTATAAGGATGGAAAATTTACACAACCCGATATTACAATGGATGAAATGAAACTGTTGGTAAAAGGAAAGCTTAAGGAGATGAAGATTCCTGGAATACTTAGTGGCATCTTTACACGCAACATTCCTAAGCTTGTTCGCTGGAGATCACATTCGTATTAATAAATTAATTATACTATGTCTATTCGAAGACCTTTTAACTTAAAAAACTGGATTACTGAAAATCGTGATTTATTAAAGCCCCCTGTGGGGAATAAGAATTTATATGCTGATGCAGGTGATTACATCGTAATGATTGTGGGTGGCCCCAATGCGCGGAAGGATTATCATTTTAATGAAACAGAAGAATTATTTTATCAACTGGAAGGTGATATTAACGTGCGTATTCAAGAGAATGATCAGGCGGTAGATATTCCAATTAAAGAAGGTGAAATGTTTTTGTTGCCGGCAAGAGTTCCTCACCGCCCGGAACGGCCTGCAGGGTCAGTTGGATTAGTGATTGAGTGCAAGCGACCTGAGCAAGAGACCTTGGATGGATTGATTTGGTTTTGTGATAATTGTAATAACAAACTTCACGAATATCAATTTCATTTGGATAACATCGAGAAAGATTTTCTTCCACGCTTTCGCGAATTTTATGGTTCGGAAGAATTTAGAACCTGTAAGAAATGCGGGACGGTAATGGATGCTGATAAGAGATTTGTTTAAAAAAATACTATGGAAACGATAACCGTAAAAATATCACCCACTGAAAAAAAGAAACTTAATATTAAGGGTAAGGAAATAGATTATGCTGATTTTGAGCGCCTAATTAAGTTGTCAATTGCTCGAGAGCGAATGAAGAGAGTTGTTGCAGTCGCTCGAAAAACCGGATTATCAAAAATTACTAAGAAGGAAATTGATGCAGAGATAAAAGCCTACCGGAAAAGTGCAAAAATTAGTAATTGATACCAATGTTCTGATATCTTCCCTTTTAGGAAAAAGTTATCCTCATAAGATTATTTTTGATTTAGTTTTTACCGGACGTGTGCAGCTATTTCTTTCTCCTGATATTCTGAAGGAATACAATGGAGTATTGGCAAGGAAAAAATTTGCTTCCAAATTAGGCCCTGAAATTGTCACGGATATCCTTGAATCGCTTATTTCATCAGCTATTATAACTGAAGCATCCTTATCTCTGAATTTACTTAAAGATGAATCGGATAATAAATTCATTGACCTTGCTATTTCGATAGATGCGAATTTCCTAATTACAGGAAATACGAAGCACTTTCCATTTGGTAAATTCAGAAATACGCAAATCATTTTACCTGGTGTATATTGGAATATGTATGGAACTTGGTTATGAATTATAGAAACTCGCTAGCCTTCGCCAAGCAACTTGATCGACAGGATTCTTTAAAATCATTTCGAAAACAATTTCATCTTCCTAAAGTAAAAGGAAAGACGACCATTTATTTTACAGGCAACTCGCTCGGTTTGCAACCAAAGTCTGTTAAACAATCTATTGCTCAGGAATTAAATGATTGGGCGGATTTGGGAGTGGAGGGTCATGTACACGCTAAACGACCGTGGTTATATTATCACAAGTTTAGTAAGAAGGCATTGGCTAGGCTGGTGGGAGCAAAGCCAACAGAAGTTGTAGCAATGAATCAACTTACGGTGAACCTTCATTTAATGTTGGCTACTTTTTATCAGCCCACCAAAGAAAGATTTAAAATCATTAC
>CAZCXZ010000236.1:0-2567 GCA_964502705.1 Uncultured Candidatus Berkiella sp.
TCAGAATTTCTTCTGTTTTGAGAAAGCTAAAAGACGAATCAATAAAGAATTATTTCTTGAGATATGACAATCAATCTATTACACCACCCCGAAAGTTTTTTCCTGACAAGAAATTTTTAGAGTATCATAACGATGAACGTTTCAAGAAATAATAATATTAATAATCACGAATCTCGATAACTGGAGATTACCCTCGCGACCGGGATGGAACGCATGCTTGAGCCTCCTGCTTAGAGGCGGGATAAACTCCCTTACACATGCAAGATGGCGAGCCTGCCTATGTTATCACTTCTGCAGATAAACCTGAAATGCCGCCCTATTCCAATCTTCTTTTATTGAATGTGCAACCTTCTCCAATGTCACCAATCTAAATTTTTACCCAACTGTATCTTTCATATGCCTATAAACCAAAACCAACTTTTCAAATTCTTTGATGAGGGTTGGTGCAATAAGCTCACTACTGATTTCAGCATCTCCAACGGTATAGTTTTTCCCTACAATAAAAGCATAATGCCAGTTGTCGGCTTTGGTAAATTCCCAGAGCGCGTCTTCGTTCTGAAATAGTTCAACCGCTTTTCTATCGCCTGCAATTTCAATCCAGTACCCGGCACCTATGCCGGAGAGTAATGTAAAGAATTGTTTTTTGTACTCTTCATTGTACATCTGCTTGCTAACATATTCGCGATCAACTTTGCCGGTGTTGGGTTTAGCCGTTAGCCAAACTCCCACTTCTTTTTGCTGAAGGACTATTTGAAGGGTAATAAAATCAGTACCCGTTGTTGAACTATATTTTTTCAGTTCAGCTTCGCTGCGGCCATAGGCCAGCCACATCGTTTGCAGTTTGTTGTCGGGATGATCAGCAGGATCGAGGCTACTTATGAGTTTACTTGCATCAGCGTCAGCATGCAGTTTCATGCGAGTTACGTCCTTTTTAATCAGCTCATGAAGTTGAATCAGTTTAGCTTGTACACCCACACGCTCGGCATGAACTTCTGGAGAAGTTGCTCGTGCTTTGCTGCTGCTTAGTGCGAGGTAATCTTCTTTTTTGAAATACTGATTCTTAAACTTGATGTGATCCCAATTGAATCCGGTTGTAGTTAATTCAATGAATTGTTTCTTTTCTTGTCGCGAGACGATGTCGCGTTGCTTGAGCGTTGGATACAGGTATTCATATTCCTGAATAAGTTCTTCAGAAAGCGGGTTACCAAATTCATAATACCCAATGAACCACGATTTCAGAGTTTCAATTTCCTTGGCATCGGTGATTTTGTAGAATAGTTCTTCGCTGTCTTTAATTCCTTCCAGTGTAAACTGACCGGAGCCAACAAACGCAACAGATTTTCTAAAGGGCAAATCAAAAATATACACGTTGGCATGAAAGAAGTTTTTCGTGTAGATGTTGAGTGTAATGCGCCCCTGATAATTTCGCCAGATTCTTTTCAGCACCTCAGGAGAAGTAGGTACATCAAGCCCCGTCACAATTTCCATTTTACTTTTTGTGGGAATGCGGCTACGAATAAAGTCGAATCCTGCATCTGAAATAGCTGCAGTGGCGATGTAGCAATGTTCCACTTGTTGCAGTAGTTTGTCGTTGATGAAAGGAACTGCCAGTTTTTTGATGATCATGAGTGAGAATTGTAAAGCAAGAAATTTTGATTGCAAAATACGCAAGATAAATTCCTTATTTAATCATTGTCATTCCGGGCAAGCGAGATGATTTGAGTTTAAAGTCGAGTGGCTTTAGGATTTTTTATTACTTGAGCAGACTGGCGCGACCCGGAATCTAATTAATTATAGAAGAGATTGCGGGTCTCGTATAATTTAGTCTAAATGATTTCATATGAGCACTCGCCCACAATGACCTGTAAAAAAATATTTGACTGTCATTCCGGGCAAGCGAGATGATTTGAATTTAAAGTAGATTGGCTTTAGGATTTTTATTACTTGAGTAGACTGGCGCGACCCGGAATCTAATTAATTCTAGAGGAGATTGCGGGCCTCGTATAATTTAGTCTAAATGATTTCATATGAGCACTCGCCCGCAATGACATTCAGATTGAGAGTTGACTTATCGTAAGCGGTTCAGACACTAAACACTTTTGCTGTCATTCCGGGCAAGCGAGATGATTTGAATTTAAAGCAGAGTGTCTTTAGGATTTTTTATTACTTGGGAAGACTAGCGTGACCCGGAATCTCGTTTTAGGTTTCTGAGATTGCGGGGTCTCGTTTTCGTGTCACTAAATGATTTTATATGAGCACTCGCCCACAATGACCTGTAAAAAAATATTTGACTGTCATTCCGGGCAAGCAAGATAATTTTAATTAAAGGAAGGAAGATTTTAGAGATTGATCAATACTTAATTCGAAAACTAGCGCGACCCGGAATCTCAATAACGCTCGCTGAGATTGCGGGTCTCGTTTAATTGGGTTACTAAAGGATTTTTATGAGCACTCGCCCGCAATGACATTTCAGTATGAAGTTTTTGGTTATGCTACTTATCGAACTTCTTGAAAAGTTAAAATTCATTTGGGTTGTACCAATTGGCACAACCCAAATGAATTTGAAC
>CAZCXZ010000237.1:0-2545 GCA_964502705.1 Uncultured Candidatus Berkiella sp.
GCATACACGAAATAAAAACCGGGAACGGTATGATTTACCCGCGTTGATTCACGCTACTCCGGAATTAAAAAATCACATAACCCTGAACACCTACGGAACAGAATCAGTCGATTTTTCAAATCCGCTTGCGGTTAAACTTTTAAACACAGCCATACTTAATCACTATTATGTTCCGTACTGGAAATTCCCGGACGAAAATTTATGCCCGCCCATCCCCGGCCGGGCTGATTACATTCATTACATGGCTGATCTGCTGGCCGAAAACAATTTTGGAAAAATCCCCACAGGTGATAAAATCACGAGCCTGGATGTTGGTGTAGGCGCGAGTTGCATTTACCCCATTATTGGCGTTACCGAATACGGTTGGAATTTTATTGGATCGGATATCAATCCAAAGTCAATTTCTTCCTCGCAACAGATTGTCAATGCCAATGCATCGCTAAAAGGAAAGATTGAGTGTCGGTTACAAAAAAATAAGAAAGACATTTTTACAGGCATCTTAACCAAAGCAGATAAAATTGAATGTACGGTTTGTAACCCACCTTTTCATTCTTCGGTTGAAGATGCGCAAGAAGGAACGCGGAGAAAAATCATGAACCTATCGGGTAAAAAAGTAAAAACACCGGAACTCAATTTTGCAGGAATCAGCAACGAACTGATCTATGAGGGTGGCGAATACAAATTCATTCAAACAATGATTAGAGAAAGTGAAAAGTTCTCTAAAAATTGTTTCTGGTTTTCAACGTTGGTATCAAAACAAGCAAACCTTAAAAGAATACAAACCCTGTTAGAACATACGGAAGCTAATCAGATCAAAACAATACCGATGGGAACAGGTAATAAATCAAGCCGAATTGTAGTGTGGACCTTTCTTTCAAAAGAAGAACGAAAAGAGTGGCGGGAAACGAGATGGAAAAACTAATCTTTAATTAAAGACCTTTCGTTAATTTACATCTCTAAATAGTATTGTATGAACCGCAGAAATTTTATTCAGGCCTCCGCAGCACTCACCGCGCTTGGGCTGTTGGAAAGCAACACCTTATTAGCCAACCCAGCGATGCTGGATAAAATTGGCATTCAACTTTTCTCACTTCCCAAAACGCTGGAGAAAGATTTTCGAGGAGGTATCAACATGTTATCGCAGATGGGCTATCGCGAGATTGAAATGTATGGCCCTTTTCCGTTCAGCGCCCAGAAAGCAATTGATAGTTGGGCGGCAGTCACTCCTTTTCTGGGGTTCAGCGGAAGCGGCTACTTTGGTCACACAGCTACTGACGTGAGAAAAATAATGGATGAAAATAAGATCAGCGTTCCTGCTGTTCACACAGACCTTGAAACGTTAAGCACCCGCATGAATCAACTGGCCGATGCGGCTCATACCATTGGATTTAAATACGTGGTTCTTCCTTCGTTACCAGCCGAAAACAGAAAGACGTTGGATGATTATAAAAAGTCGGTTGATCTATTTAATAAAATAGGTGAGCAGGCTGTGAAGGAAGGCTTGCGCTTTGCCTATCACAACCATGGCTATGGATTGCAAGAACTGGAAGGAACCATACCGGTGCAGATGATGATTGAAAAAACAGATCCGAAGTATGTGTACCTGGAGATGGATCTCTTCTGGACGATAGCAGGAGGTGTAGATCCGATTGCCTGGCTTGAAAAATATCCAGGGCGTTACAAAATGATGCATGTGAAGAACATGAAACAGAAAGTGAAGTTCTCTGGGGATGGTGGCGACTCCAACCAATGGATTGAGTTGTTTCCTCACATGAGCACAGCCGATGCAGGTGTACTCGATTTAAAATCCATTATCCGTACGGCAAAAAAATCAGGCGTAGAACATTTCTTTGTTGAGCAAGATATGGTGCAGCAACCAGAAGTAGCGCTCAAGAAGAGTATTGACCATTTAAAAACATTCTGAATCAGTTTCAGTACTTTATAAAATTCCACAGGAAGGTTGACGTGAATATTCAAAAAACAGAATTGGCGTGCACTTCCTTTCAAATGACGGGCAAATGACGGGCGGAAACTGCCTCCTCTAATCTTCTTCCACCCGTTAAACGCGTAACATTGTACCGTTAACAAGATTACCATGCGACAACCGGAATTAGGAAAACGACTTACCGCTTTGCGTAAAGAAAGAAACCTTACCCAGGAAGAACTGGTAGAAAAAAGCCATGTAAGCGTGCGTACTATTCAGCGCATTGAGGCTGGTGAGGTACTGCCTCGCAAGGTGACTGTAAGAATTTTATTAGAAGCCCTTGGCGAGAGTTATGAATCATTTATAGCCCAACAAACCCAGGTTATGGAAACACAAAAAAGTAATTTACCAACCACCTATCGAAACACGTTATTAGTTGCGGCACTGGCAGGATCAGTTTATCTGATTTCTGAAATTATTCTGGGAGCGATGGACATCGCATGGTTCACAGGCAATCGTTACTGGGGATTTAAGCTGAACACAATCTACATTGGTCTCTCCGTAGTAATGGCTATCTCCTTTGCTTTATTTGCACGGGGATTTACTGCGTTGAGCGTGGTA
>CAZCXZ010000238.1:0-2532 GCA_964502705.1 Uncultured Candidatus Berkiella sp.
GGAGAATTTTTCGAGGAAGACGGTAGAGGCAGTCAAACAAGAATATTAGGCAACTTTGACAATGGGGAATTTGGTTGAGATGGGGTGTATAGAAATAGAAGGATATTGGATCCCCAGGAAGCTTCCTAGGAGACAGGTCAATCGAAGTGTTGTATTTGGCAGCACAAGAGATTAGGACAATGGAAATAATGTTAAGAGAGAGGGCTCTGGAGGGAGATGCTGATCATTTTCTGAAGATTGCTAGAAGGCGCATGGTAAAAGTGCGCCTCGATAGAAAGTTTTCACGAGATAAGGTTGGACGGCCTAAAAATCATCACGTTTATCGCAGGAGCTGTTAAGCTGACGGCATAGTGTTCTTTATGCCTACAAAATCATAGCAGGATCAACGCATTTGCAGGATGAACTCTTTTTTTGATGTTTAATTAAACAAGATTGTGTTTAAATTAAACATTATACACAAGTTTACCAATGGATAGCCTATGCGTCTTACTCTTTTAATACTGTGCAGTTTTTGCTTAAAGCTGTTTGCTTATTCCTCATCTGAGCTGATCGATCATGTTCAAAAAAGCATTTATGGAATGTCTTCTGAAAAAAATAGACATTTTCTCAACAATGTTTGCTCTTTGCCTGGAATAAATTATTTAGAAATCGGAGTATGGCGAGGATCCACATTTTTTTCAGCATTATATAAAAACTTCGATATTCGAAGTGCTACAGCTGTAGAAAATTGGTCTTTGAACTCTGACACACGAGGTCACTATTTTTCTAATAAAGAAAAATACAAAAACCAAATTCCTCACAATATCAAAATGATTGAAGAAAATTGTTTTGAGATTTCTTTGAATCATTTTCGAGAACCAATTCAAATTTATTTTTATGACGGACGCCATGAAGAAGAAGATCAACGTAAAGCATTTACTTATTTTGATTCTGTTTTAGACGATGTGTTTATTGCTATTGTAGATGATTTTAATCACCCTCCTGTTCCTGTAGGAACAAAATTAGCTTTTGAAGAATTAGGTTATGAAATCTGTCATGAGTGGATTTTACCTGCTAGGATGAATGGGGATTTAGATCTTTGGTGGAATGGATTATACATCGCTGTAATAAAAAAACATTCAAACCGATTGAAAAGTTTGTAAGATTTTATAATTGCATTAATAGGAAATTGTAATATGAATCATTTTTTACTTATTTGTTGTTCTCTTCTTTTGACAAATAATATGTCTGCAAAAATCATTCATCTAGGAAAAAATTTAAAAGAATTGTTTCCTTTTGCTTCAGATCCAGACAAAAGACTATCAGACGCTCCCTACATTAGTGGAAACACACTTCGAAGCATTGCCATTGGCATTTAGATGAAACGGACTCTCCAATTGATACGGATTTGGTAAAGAAGGGAGATATCATCTTCGTAAAAGGAGGCTTATTAAGCGCTTTTTTAGGTCTTGTACATCCTTTCATTACAGAACCTTATATCTTGCTGTCTTGCAATGATGATGCCCCTTCTGGCTACGATAATCAAATCTCATACATCAATGAAGAAAAGATTGTTCTTTTAGGATGCATTAACTGTTTGGCTTACAATCATCCAAAAATCGTTCCAATCCCTATAGGGATTCCTCCTGGTTCTTCTATAGGATTTCCTAAAAAAGACGAATATACGAGTCTGGTCTTAAAAAAAAATATAAAAAAAGATTTTTGTATTTCGAATTTTGACACTAGTTCTCACCCTAGACGTCAGTATGTGCATGATACAGTCATAAAAAAACCATTTATTAAAAAAATATCAAAAACTAATCCAAATGTTTATCTTTACAACCTTGCGTCTTCTTCTTTTTGCATTTCCCCTAGAGGAGCAGGCATGGATTGTTTTAGAACTTGGGAATCTTTGATTTTAAATTGTATTCCTATCGTAGAAACATCTTTTCTAGACCCCTTATTTTACCGACTTCCTGTATTGATTATTAATGATTACGAAGATCTGCAGGAAGATCAGTTATTCAATTTCTATCAATACACAAAGGAAAATCCAGAAGCATTTGACCTTGATAAAATCTACGCAAAATATTGGATTGACTTCTTTTTACAGCTACAAATATTAATACAAAATAATGAAAACCCTGTACAGTTTATTCGAGATTTCAAAAAAACATCATTTAATTTATAAGGAGAATCACATGAGAGCACATGTTTTATTTGCATGTTTTATAGGCGCTATAAATTGTTTAATAGCGAACCCAAACCTCTCCTCGAATCCATATGAACTCAAAGAAATATTGCCCTATAAGTCAACTATTGGAATCTACTACTCAAATGCTGCAGATATCGAATATATTTTTAAAAACCACACCATTTCTACAGCTCTTGAAGTGGGAAGTTTTCTAGGTACAGGATCAACTGCTCACATAGGGAAACTCCTTAAATCGAAAAAAAATGGAAAATTATTTGCCGTAGATCATTGGATTGGAAGTTATAATCATCAAGTCGGAGAAACAGCTTACGATCCCATTTTGCCATTACTCTATGAGC
>CAZCXZ010000239.1:0-2510 GCA_964502705.1 Uncultured Candidatus Berkiella sp.
AGTTGCCAATAAATAGAAATTTATAATTTAAAAGAAAGCCCTGTTCCGATTCATCGGGATGGGGCTTTCTCTTTTCCGTAACCACCGCCACCAGGAGTTTGTATTAAGATTTTATCACCAGGCTTTACAGCTACGCTGTCCATTCCCTTAAGGTTTATGATTGCGTTATCTGAGGTTATAAGTGTTTGCCGCCCCCTCTTTCCTGGTTGTCCCCCATGTAACCCATAGGGTTTTTCCACTCGATGTTGAGAAAGGATATTTACTTCCATCGGCTCTTTAAAAGTAATTTCGCGCTCTACTCCATTTCCTCCTTTCCAT
The DNA here is from genome assembly GCA_964502705.1 of Uncultured Candidatus Berkiella sp. Taxonomy (GTDB): domain Bacteria; phylum Pseudomonadota; class Gammaproteobacteria; order Berkiellales; family Berkiellaceae; genus Berkiella. The sequence continues at coordinate 319 of CAZCXZ010000239.1, forward strand.
TTTCCCTTTCCACCCGAGTTAGAGCGAATTTCAAAACGCTCCAACCTTACGGGATATCTTAATTCTAAAATTTCAGGATCGGTAATACGTGTGTTAGTCATATGTGAATGAACAGCATCGGTGCCATCAAAACCGCTACCAGCACCTGTGCCACCGCAAATTGTTTCATAAAAACCAAAGCGTTTATTTCCAAACAAAAAGTTGTTCATGGTTCCCTGGCTGCATGCCACAAGTCCAAGCGCTTTAAGCAGCGTATCGGTTAATCGTTGACTTACTTCAGTATTCCCTCCAACCACGGCAGGCAATTTTTCTTTCCAGAAATCAGGATTCAGTAATCCGGTTGGTAAAATAATTTGTACGGGCTCCATTAATCCTTCATTCATTACAATAGGTTTGTTTACCCAAAGCCGCAGTGCATAAAGGATTACGCTTTGAACAATAGCGGGCGTTGCATTTAAATTACCCGCATTAACATCCGAAGAACCCGAGAAATCAATTTTCAAAAAGCCTTTTTTTGGAATTATGATTTTTACTTTCAAGAGAGAACCATCATCCAATCGTTCTTCAGCAAAAAAGATATTTGTTGAAAGAGAATTTATTTTTGATCGAAGTAAATTGGAAGCATACTCGCGAAGAGCCTTCATATAAAATGAAACCTGACCGGCTCCATACTTTTTACAAAGAGATTTTAACTCAACATCACCAAGATTTACTGCAGCCAAAGCACCATTCAGGTCGGCCAGGTTTTCTTCCGGCAATCGACTTGGATATTTACCAGTCGTTAAAATTTTTCTTATAGCAGTCCACTGAGGCTTACCTTGTTTCACTAAATAAGTTGGGGCAATGATAATTCCTTCTTCATTTAAGGATGTTGCATCGGCCGGCATTGATCCGGGTTTTTTTCCACCGATTTCGGCATGATGCGCCCGTGCTGCCACATAGCCAATTAATTTTTTATTTACAAAGACGGGTTTGATTAGGGTAACATCGGGCAAATGTGAACCTCCATAGGCCGGATGGTTTGTAATGATTACATCACCACTGCGCATTGGCAAAACCTTAGCCACTTCGCGCACGCATATCCCCATGCTTCCCAAATGCACGGGAATGTGCGGAGCATTCACAACCAAATATCCTTGTGAGTCCATCATCGCACAAGAAAAATCCAAGCGCTCTTTTACATTCACCGAAAAGGAGGTGCGCTGAAGTAACGCACCCATTTCGTGAGCAACGGCAGTAAACCGATTACTAAACAACTCTAATGCAGCTTCTTTCGAATTTTCCTTTTTCGAAATTTTAATTTGATTGATGGAAGTTAGCATTCCATGATTATGGGAATCGAGATTGAATCTCCAATTGGGAGCGACTAGTGTTGTCGAGTTTTCGCTAATAATTAAACCTGGCCCCTTAACCATAGCCCCCGGTCTAAGAGACTCCCATCGATAGACTTTTGCCTTCTTCCAGACGCTGTTTACAAATAATTGAATTTCTTTGTCAGCTTTTGGAGAGTAAGAAATAGCGGATGTTTTTTTGTTCTTCTCTTGCGCTTGGTCAATCGTTAAAATCAACCGAATAGATTCAACTTCTATTTCTCGATCCGCTAACCAATGACCATAAAGAGATTGATATTTTTTTTTAAACTCTTTTCGCAGTGCGTTGCGAGATGTATAGTTTGTTTCAATAGTACTTTCCTGGCCATTGAATCGCAAGAACACAAGATGTTTGGAACGCTTAATACCTTCTGGCGTAAATCCATCAGCCATAAGTTTTGTTGCCCCTTGTTGATAAAGTTCTTCAAAATGATTTTCGAATTGATCTTCAACTACAGCAAGTTTCTGGAGCAGCAACTTTTCTTCAAAGTGTTCTATTTTGGCGTGGCCAATTCCATAAGCACTAAGAAGTCCGGCATCGTAAGGAATCAAAATTTTTTTCATCCCTAGCAAATTAGCAATCTCACATGCGTGTTGGCCACCAGCGCCTCCAAACGTAAGAAGCGTAAAATCGGAAGGATCATGACCTTGTTCTACCGAAACTTTTTTTATGGCCTCAGCCATTTTTTCGTTGGCAATCAACAGGAATGATTCCAGCAATGTTTCTTTACGCGGTCGTCTTCCGGTTGCTGATTTTATTTTCCTTACTAAAAGTTCAAGAGCCTCTTCTGACTTTTTTGGATAAAGTGGAATTGAGAAGAG